>NZ_WWJY01000207.1 GCF_009865405.1 Streptomyces sp. SID3212
CAGCCGGGCGCCGAGCCGGGCGGCGGCCTCGTGGGCGCCGCGGATCACCTCGGCGAAGTAGTAGGCGGCCGCCGGCGCGAGCAGGCCGATGACCGGGCCGCCGCCGCCCGGCGCGCTCCCCGCCGGGCCCTGCCGCTCGGGCCAGGAGACCGAACCGTGCACCCGGTCGAGCAGCCCCCGGGCGGCCAGCGCCTCCGCGTCCC
This sequence comes from Streptomyces sp. SID3212, assembly GCF_009865405.1. Taxonomy (GTDB): domain Bacteria; phylum Actinomycetota; class Actinomycetes; order Streptomycetales; family Streptomycetaceae; genus Streptomyces. Next base: position 204 of record NZ_WWJY01000207.1, read on the forward strand.
GGCGCGCCGTCACGGGGGACACGCCGAGCCGGTCGGCGAGGTCGGACACCCGGACCGTGCCGCGCTCGCGGACCAGGTTCAGCAGTCGGTCATGACGTTCAGCGGCACCTTCGCGCACGGTGACGGCCCTCTCGCGAGTACGGCGACCCGGGCACGGGTGCGTCCCGGACCACCGACCCTAATGCGTACGATCGAACGGCGGGACATTCGATCATTCGCTCACCGTCATGCTTCGGGTCCGGCGGTCGCGCCGAGGGTGCGGGTGCCCGCTACTGCGGGCCGTACTTGCGTCCCGTCTTCGACGTGAGGCCGCTCAGCAGCCCGCGCGGGGCCAGCTTCACCGCCCCCATCAGGGCCTTGTAACGCGGGTCCGGGATGGACACGGCCTTGCCGCGGGCCAGGTCCGCCAGCGCGGCCGTCACCAGCTTGTCCGCGTCGAGCCACATCCAGTCGGGGATCCGCTGCGTCCCCAGCCCGGCCCGCTCGTGGAACTCGGTCCGTACGAAGCCGGGGCACAGCGCCATCACCCGTACCCCCGACCCCACCAGCTCCCGGGCCACCCCCTGGCTGAACTGCACGACCCAGGCCTTCGACGCGCCGTACGTCCCCCGGGGCACGAACGCCGCCACCGACGCCACGTTGACCACCGCGCCCCGGCCGCGCGCCTTCATGCCGGTGACCGCCACCGACGTGAGCCGCAGCACCGCCTCGATGTGGACTTTCAGCATGACCAGTTCGTCGGAGACCGGGACGTCCAGGAAGGGCCCCTTGTTGGCGAAGCCCGCGTTGTTCACGAGGAGGTCGACCGGCTGCCTGAGGTTCGACAGCCGCTTCTCGACCGCCTCGATCCCGCTGTCGGTGGAGAGGTCCGCGCTCAGCACCTCCGCCTCGATGCCGTGCCGGTCGTGCAGTTCGGTGGCGTGTTCGCGCAGCCGTTCCTTGTCGCGCGCCACCAGTACCAGGTTGTGTCCGTCCGCCGCCAGCCGCCGCGCGAAGGCGGCACCGATCCCCGCCGTCGCGCCCGTAATCAAAGCAGTCGTCATAGGCGGCACGTTAGCGCCTGGGTCAGTGGCCCTGATGGGCGTGTTCCAGGGGTGGACGGCCCGCCTTCTGCCCCTTCTCCACCACGACGAACTGGCCCATCATTCCCTGGTCCTCGTGGAGGAGGAGATGGCAGTGGAACATGTACGGCGCGTTCGGATCGGCCGGTCCCTCGAAGCGCATCGCCAGCTTCACCGTGGTGCCGTTCGGCACGAACACGGTGTCCTTCGCCCCGCGCAGCGCCGGCGCCGGAGGCCGCCCGTTCACGCTGAGCACCCTGAACTGCACCCCGTGGACGTGGAAGTTGTGCGGCATCCCGTTCGTGTTCCGTACCGTCCAGGTCTCCGTCGTGCCGCGTGTGACCGTCTCGTCGATCCGGCCCATCGACATCCGCCGGCCGTTGATCCCGGACAGCTTGAGGTCGAAGAACCGCCCGCGCACCGCGTCCTTGCCGTCCGGCACCTCCAGCTTCCCCAGCCTGGCGGGCAGTGCGGGCGAGGGTCGCAGCCGGGACTTGGCCCGCAGTTCCAGGATGTCGAAGGTGTCGTCGCCGCCGTTGAAGCGCTGGTTGATGAAGTCCATGCCGACATCGAGGGGGAAGCTGCGCAGGACGGTCCGCTCGCCCGGCCGCACGCGCACCACGACCTCGGCCCGCTCGCCCGGTGACAGCTGGATCCGGTCCATCCGCGCCGGCTGCTCCAGCAGTCCGCCGTCGGTGCCGATGAGCGAGAACGCCCGGCTGTCGTCGAAGCCGAAGTTGTACGTCCGCGCGGTCGACGCGTTGAGCAGCCGGAGCCGTACCTGCTCGTCCCCCACCACGCGGTACGGGTCCAGCGTGCCGTTCACCATCGTTTCGTCGCCGAGGAACCCGACGCTCTGGGCCACTCCGTGCCCGTGGTCGAACCGGGCCCCGTCGAACTTCACGTCCTGCACGATGACCGGGAGATCGTCCACGCCGTATCTCTTGGGCAGGGCGAGCGTGCGGGACTTCTGGTCGTCGAGGATGAACATCCCCGCCAGGCCCCGCTGGACGTGGTCCTCGGTCTCGCCGTGCGGGTGCGGGTGGTACCAGAGCGTCGCGGCCGGCTGGTCGACCGTCCACTGCGGCGACCAGGTCTTCCCCGGCGCGACCATCTGGTGCGGGCCCCCGTCCATCCGGGCCGGCAGGTCCATCCCGTGCCAGTGCACGTTGGACGTCTCGTCCAGCGTGTTGGTCACCCGGACCCGTACCTTCTCCCCGCGCCCGGCCCGCAGCGTCGGCCCGAGGTAACTCCCGTTGAAGCCCCAGGTGGGGGTCTTCTCCCCGTCCTTGAACTCCGTCGTACCGGCCCGCATCCGCAGGTCGAAGACGCGGGTGCCGTCCGGCGCGACGGTGGATCTCGCGAGCGGTGGCACCGCCAGCTGGTTGCGGAAGCCGCCGCGGCCGACCGTGGACACCTTGGCGCTGGAGTAGAACCACGCGGCGCCGCCGCCCAGCGCCAGGGCGAGGACAAACGCGACGGACGTCAGAATGATGAGGACACGCTTGAGACCGGACATGCGACGAGCGTCCCGGCGGGCACCGCCCCGGGCCATCGGGGCCCACCCCCAGCCACCCCCGAGGGACCCCGCACCCCTCTCAGGGGCATCCCCTACGCATCAGGTATACCGGTGTCGGCACGTCCAACAAGCCGCAGGTCAGGGCTGGTTGGCCAGAGCGGTGTCGTCCCTCCCGGGAGTCCGTCCGCCCGCTTCCGCACGCACTTCCGTCTGCTCCGCCCCGACCGCGGGGCGACCGATCCTCCCGTATTTCTCCACGTACGCTCGAGCGATCCTCAACTTCTCCGCGTGCAGCGCATCCCCGGCGGCGAGGATCCGCGGCAGCAGCTCCCGCTCCAGGGTCACGGCCCGGAAGACCAGCGTGACCGTCACGTCGTGCGCCGGCCGGTGCACGATCTCGATCGGGTCGCCCGCGCGGATCTCGCCCGGGGTGATCACCCGCAGATAGGCGCCCGTGACGGCCTGGTGGGTGAAGCGCTTCATCCACCCGTCCTCGCCGAGCCAGGCCTGGAACGTACGACACGGGATCCGTCCGCTCGTCGCCTCCAGCACCAGATCGGGACCGATCCGCCAGCGCTCGCCGATCAGCGCGTTCCTGACGTCGATCCCCGACGTGGTCAGGTTCTCCCCGAACACCCCGTTGCTCAGCGGGCGCCCCAGCTCCCGCTCCCAGAAATCCAGGTCCTCCCTCGCGAACGCGTACACCGCCTGGTCGGAACCTCCGTGATGACGCAGGTCGCAGACCGTGTCACCCCCCACCCCGCTCGCGCCCACCCCCTTCGGTCCCGGATCCGCCACCCGCACGGGACCCTCGACCGGCCGCTTGTCGATGCCCGTGACACCGCCCGCCGCGTCGCTGTACTCCACGGCCTTCGGTCGCCCCGCGTTCACGGTCAGAAGCTTCATGCATGCAAGCTAACCGGACCCGCCTCAAAGGTTCTACCCCTCAACCCGCGAAAACCCCAAGGGTGGCTTATAGTCGCCACATGATCGAAGCCCGCCATCTCCGTGTGCTGCGCACCGTGGCCGCCACCGGTTCGTTCTCCGCGGCCGCGCGGGCACTGGGATGCAGCCAGCCGGCGGTCAGCCAGCAGATGAAGGCGCTCGAAGCCTCCGCCGGCACTCCGCTGATCGTCCGGGCCGGCCGTGAGATGCGCCTCACCCAGGCCGGGGACGTGCTCGTCCGGCACGCGACGGGCATCCTCGCCGGGCTCACCGCCGCCGAGGAGGAGATCGCGGCCATCGTGGGACTGCGGACCGGCCGGGTCAGGCTCGCCTCGTTCCCCAGCGGCAGCTCCACCCTGGTCCCGGCGGCCCTGGCCGCGCTGCGCGCCGCCCACCCCGGCACCCGCGTCTCCCTCGTGGAGGCCGAGCCGCCGCGCTCGGCGGGCCTGCTCAGGGACGGTGACTGCGAGGTGGCACTGGCTTTCCGGTACGGCGGCTCCGCCGCGGAGTGGGACGACCTGGTCGTGAAGCCGCTGCTGGTGGACCGGCTCGTCGGGGTGGTCCCCGAGGGGCATCCGCTGGCGGGCGCCATGTCCGTCTCGCTCGGCGATCTGGCCGGCGAGCCGTGGATCGCGGGCTGCCCGCGCTGCCGGGAGCAGCTCGTCGGCGCTTGCGCGAGGGCCGGGTTCACGCCCAGGATCGACTTCGCCACCGACGACTACCCGGCCGTGATCGGCCTGGTCGCGGCGGGTCTGGGGGTGGCCGTGCTGCCGGAGCTGGCGCTGCGGTCGGTCCGTACGGAAGGGGTCAGGACGCTCGCGCTGGAGCCGGCCGTCGAGCGGGAGGTCGTCGCGCTCACGCTGCCGGACCTCGCCCACGTACCGACCGTCGCCGCCACGCTGGACCAGTTGGTCCTGGCGGCGGCGCGCTGAGGCTCTGAGGCGCGGAGGCGCGGAGGGGTGGCCGCGCGCGCCGGGTTGCGCCGCAGGAACGTTTCTTCGGTGTCGAGGCGCGCCGCTCAGTCGTCGGCGTGGCGGTCGTGCTGGTCGTGCGGGTCGTGATGGTTGCGGTGGTCGTGCCGGTCGGGGCCGCCGTGGTGGTTGTTCGCACCGTGGGGTGAGGGCGACGCCGAGACGAGCCGGGTGCGCGCCCGCCCCATCAGCTCCTCGCGCTCGTCCTCCGTCAGCCCGCCCCACACGCCGTACGGCTCCCGCACCGCCAGCGCGTGGGCCGCGCACTCCGCGCGGACCGGGCACCGCATGCACACCTCTTTCGCCGAGTTCTCACGCGCGCTTCGCGCCGCGCCCCGTTCTCCCTCGGGGTGGAAGAAGAGCGAGCTGTCGACGCCACGACAGGCCGCGAGGAGCTGCCAGTCCCACAGGTCTGCGTTCGGTCCGGGAAGGCGGGAGAAATCTGCCATTGCTCATGTCCCCTTGAAACCGTACTGAAGCGGATACGGGCCGATCTTCCGATCTCATCACGACCGTACATCTACTATCTAAGTAGATGTAAATATGACTCATGGTGAATCTAGCGTCAGACACCGTCAAAAGTGAAGAAAAGCCGCTAAATGGGGCATAGGTAGGGATGAACGACAGGCGGTCGGGGCCGCTCTGTCGCGTGCGCGCGTCCTCACAGGGAGTGTCGAAGTCGATCGTCCGACCCGTAACTCTTTCGAGTGACCATCGTTGAATGTGCGAGGCGGTTGAGAGAACGAGCGCTCGGGCACATGTCCGAGAGCGTCAATCGCACAGGTGACGATATGTACTCAGCCTGGAGGCCCAAGGTGACGCGCATCAGCTGCGGAGGACGGTCATGACATCCGTCCTCGTCTGCGACGACTCCCCGCTTGCCCGAGAGGCGCTCCGCCGCGCGGTCGCGACCGTGCCCGGCGTCGAGCGCGTGACGACCGCGGCCAACGGCGAGGAAGTCCTCCGCCGCTGGGGCGCCGATCGGTCGGACCTGATCCTGATGGATGTCCGGATGCCCGGTCTCGGGGGTGTCGAGACGGTCCGCCGGCTCCTGTCCGCCGACCCGGGCGCGCGGATCATCATGCTCACGGTCGCGGAAGACCTGGACGGGGTCGCGCTCGCGGTCGCCGCGGGTGCCCGGGGGTACCTGCACAAGGACGCCTCACGCGCGGAACTGCGCGCGACGGTCACCCAGGCGCTCGCGGACCCGACCTGGCGCCTCGCGCCCCGCCGGCTCCGCTCGGCCGAGATGGGCGCGGCGCCCACGCTCACCGCGCGCGAGATCCAGGTGCTCGAAGGCATGAGCCACGGCCGGTCCAACGCGGAGATCGGGCGCGAGCTGTTCCTCTCCGAGGACACGGTCAAGACGCACGCCCGTCGGCTCTTCAAGAAGCTCGGCGCCTCGGACCGCGCCCACGCGGTCGCCCTCGGCTTCCGCTGGGGCCTGGTGCGCTAGCAGGCCTCCTCCTAGGACGTGTCCTCCTGGACGTGTCCCGGGAGGCGCCGCCCCGCTCGTGGACAGGGCCCTTACGGGCGACAAGCCCGGTGCGAGCGGGGCAACGTACGGCCGTACGCCACCGTTTCCCGCGCCATGCCGCATCCTTGAAGATGTGGAGTTCCTCGGGGACGAGTCGGACGAGCGCGAGGGGAGGGCGCAGGGGATGAGTTCTGCCGCACCTGCTCATAACGCTTCGGTGCACAACTACGGACGCGGTGCCACTGATCAGGAGCCGTCAAGGCACCATGGACCGATGCGTGATGACGAGACCACGGTGATCGGTGCGCTCGTTCATCGTGCTGTCGACGGCGACGAGCAGGCGACGCACGATCTCCTGGCCCGCGTCCACCCGCTCGCGCTGCGCTACTGCCGTACGCGGCTGAGCCGGTTGCCGGGCGACGCCCGTCATTTCACCGAAGACCTCGCGCAGGAAGTCTGCGTCGCGGTCCTGATGGCCCTGCCGCGCTACCGCGACACCGGCCGCCCCTTCGAGGCGTTCGTCTTCGCGATCGCCGGGCACAAGGTCGCCGATCTCCAGCGGGCCGCCATGCGGCACCCGGGATCCACGGCCGTACCGTCCGACGAGATGCCGGAGCGTCCCGACGACTCGCTCGGGCCCGAGGAGCGTGCGCTGCTCAGCAGTGACGCCGAATGGGCCAAGAAACTCCTGGCCAACCTCCCGGAGAACCAGCGCGAACTGCTCGTCCTGCGGGTGGCGGTCGGACTGACCGCCGAGGAGACCGGCCAGATGCTCGGGATGTCCCCGGGCGCGGTACGGGTCGCCCAGCACCGCGCCCTGAGCAGACTGCGCGCGCTGGCGGAACAGTGAGCGCGACGGTGACCCCGCTCGCCGGCGGAACGGCGGGCGGGCGGTGGCCGTGGAATGAGACGTCCGCGCGGCCCGTTAGCATGGACATCCGCACCGATCAAGCCATCTGGGGAAGGTGTCATGACTGCATACGTCGACGGAGTGCCTGAGAAATTCGCGACGCTCGGGCTGACATACGACGACGTGCTGCTGCTGCCGGGCGCCTCGGAGGTCCTGCCGAACCAGGTGGACACCTCGTCCCTGGTCTCCCGCAACGTCCGCGTGAACATCCCGCTGCTCTCCGCCGCGATGGACAAGGTCACCGAGGCCCGCATGGCGATCGCCATGGCGCGGCAGGGCGGCGTCGGCGTGCTGCACCGCAACCTGTCCATCGCCGACCAGGCCAACCAGGTCGACCTGGTCAAGCGCTCCGAGTCCGGCATGGTCACCGACCCCATCACGGTGAACCCCGACGCGACGCTGGCCGAGGCCGACCAGCTCTGCGCCAAGTTCCGGATCAGCGGCGTCCCGGTCACCGACCGCGCGGGCAAGCTGCTCGGCATCGTCACCAACCGCGACATGGCCTTCGAGTCGGACCGCGGGCGCCAGGTGCGCGAGGTCATGACCCCCATGCCGCTCGTCACCGGCAAGGTCGGCATCTCCGGCGTGGACGCCATGCACCTGCTGCGGCGCCACAAGATCGAGAAGCTGCCGCTGGTCGACGACGCGGGCATCCTCAAGGGCCTCATCACGGTCAAGGACTTCGTCAAGGCCGAGAAGTACCCGCACGCGGCGAAGGACGGCGAGGGCCGGCTGCTCGTCGGCGCCGCCGTCGGCGCCAGCCCCGAGGCGCTGGAGCGCTCGCAGGCGCTGGTCGCGGCCGGGGTGGACTTCCTGGTCGTGGACACCTCGCACGGCCACAACAGCAACGCGCTCAGCTGGATGTCCAAGATCAAGTCCAGCGTCCCGGTGGACGTCATCGGCGGGAACGTCGCCACCCGCGACGGCGCGCAGGCGCTGATCGACGCGGGTGTGGACGGCGTCAAGGTCGGCGTGGGCCCCGGTTCGATCTGTACGACCCGCGTGGTCGCCGGGATCGGCGTGCCGCAGGTCACGGCGATCTACGAGGCCGCGGTGGTCTGCCGCGCGGCGGGCATCCCGGTCATCGGCGACGGCGGCCTCCAGTACTCGGGCGACATCGGCAAGGCGCTCGCCGCCGGTGCCTCCACCGTCATGCTGGGCAGCCTGCTCGCGGGCTGCGAGGAGTCCCCGGGCGAGCTCCAGTTCATCAACGGCAAGCAGTTCAAGTCGTACCGCGGCATGGGGTCGCTCGGTGCGATGCAGTCGCGCGGCCAGGGCCGTTCGTACTCGAAGGACCGCTACTTCCAGGGCGACGTCTCGGCGGACGACAAGCTGGTGCCCGAGGGCATCGAGGGCCAGGTGCCGTTCCGCGGGCCGCTGGGCGCGGTGCTGCACCAGCTGATCGGCGGGCTGCGGCAGACCATGGGGTACGTCGGCGCGGCGTCCATCGACGAGATGGAGCACAAGGGCCGGTTCGTACGGATCACCGCGGCGGGTCTCAAGGAGAGCCACCCGCACGACATCCAGATGACCGTCGAGGCGCCGAACTACAACCAGCACTGATCATTGCGCGTGTCCCTGAGGGGCGGGTCCGGTTCCGGACCCGCCCCTCACGGGTGCGTCGGGGATACTGGACCGGCAGACGTAGAGGGAAAGGCCACACATCGTGACTGAGATCGAGATCGGGCGCGGCAAGCGCGGCCGCAGGGCGTACGCGTTCGACGACATCGCCGTCGTCCCGAGCCGGCGCACCCGGGACCCGAAGGAGGTCTCGATCGCCTGGCAGATCGACGCCTACCGGTTCGAGCTGCCGTTCCTGGCCGCTCCGATGGACTCCATCGTCTCCCCGGCGACGGCGATCCGGATCGGTGAGATGGGCGGTCTGGGGGTGCTCAACCTGGAAGGCCTGTGGACCCGTTACGAGGACCCGCAGCCGCTGCTCGACGAGATCGCGGAGCTGGAGGAGGCGACCGCGAACCGCCGCCTCCAGGAGATCTACGCGGGGCCGATCAAGGAAGAGCTGATCGGCCGGCGCATCAAGGAGGTGCGGGACTCCGGGGTGGTCACGGCCGCCGCGCTGTCGCCGCAGCGCACCGCGCAGTTCTCCAAGGCCGTGGTGGACGCCGGGGTCGACATCTTCGTCATCCGGGGGACGACGGTCTCGGCCGAGCACGTCTCGGGCGCGGCCGAGCCGCTGAACCTGAAGCAGTTCATCTACGAGCTGGACGTGCCGGTCATCGTCGGCGGCTGCGCCACGTACACGGCGGCGCTGCACCTGATGCGTACGGGCGCGGCGGGGGTGCTGGTCGGCTTCGGCGGCGGCGCCGCGCACACCACCCGTAACGTGCTGGGCATCCAGGTCCCGATGGCGACGGCCGTGGCGGACGTCGCGGCGGCGCGGCGGGACTACATGGACGAGTCCGGGGGCCGGTACGTGCACGTCATCGCGGACGGCGGGGTCGGCTGGTCCGGCGACCTGCCCAAGGCGATCGCGTGCGGCGCGGACTCGGTGATGATCGGTTCTCCGCTGGCGCGGGCGTCGGACGCGCCGGGCAAGGGCCACCACTGGGGCATGGAGGCGGTCCACGAGGACGTGCCGCGCGGCAAGCTGGTGGACCTGGGGATCGTCGGGAGCACGGAGGAGGTCCTGACGGGCCCCTCGCACAGCCCGGACGGTTCGATGAACTTCTTCGGCGCGCTGAAGCGGGCGATGGCGACGACGGGGTACAGCGAGCTGAAGGAGTTCCAGCGGGTCGAGGTGGCGGTGGGGGACTCCCAGCACCGCCGCTGAGGCGTCCGCCGGGGCCGTACGACTGTACGAGGGGGCTTCCCGGACCGATCCTTCGGTCCGGGAAGCCCCCTTCTTGCTTGCCGCGTGTGCCGCGTCCTTAGGAAGAGGCCTTCTTGGCGCCCGAGAACGCCGCGAAGGCGGCGATGGCGAAGAAGAGGAAGCTCATGGGGTCCGCGTCTTCCTTCCATGCCTCGGTCAGCAGACCGAAGTGGTCCAGGAGGACCTCCGTCGTGCCGAGGTTGACCTCCTTGGCGAGGAGGATCGCGAGTCCGAAGATCTGGCCGAGGTAGACGGCGCCCAGCGACAGGGCGGCTGCGCCGAAGGGCAGGACCGGGTTGGGCCCGCCGACCTTGCCGGCGGCGAGGCCGACGAGGTAGCCGACGCCGATGGCGAGGAAGCCGATCTCGCGCTCGATGGCCCCGACGATCCCGCCGTAGACACCGGCGGCGACCAGCGCGGCGCCCAGGGCGGCGGCGAGGCCGAGGCCGACGTTGTTCCGCGCGGGCGGCGGCGGGACGAACGGCGCCTGCGGAACGGCGCTCTCGGCGAACGGGTTGCCGGGTGGCGGAACGGACTGGCTCATGGTGAGGATCCCCCCAGGGAAGTGTCGTGCGCATGACCTGCACACAATGGCCCTGGACAGTAGCAGTCAGGTCCGACACTCCCCCCGCCATTTCACAGCCGGTACGCCGCCCCCGCAGGGCTCGCTCCCCTCGTGTCCAGGAGCAGTTGTGCCTTTACCGCGAGGCCCTGGAGGTCGTACGTGCGGTGGTGCTGGAGCAGGACCGTCAGGTCCGCGTTGGCCGCTGCCTCGTAGAGGGAGTCCGCGCGGGGGACCGGGACGTCGCGGACGCGCCAGTCGGGGACGTACGGGTCGTGGTAGCTGACCGCCGCGCCCAGGTCCATCAGGCGGCAGGCGATCTCGGTGGCCGGTGAGGCCTCCTGGTCGGCCAGGTCCGGTTTGTAGGTGACGCCCAGGAGCAGCACGCGGGCGCCGCGCGCGGACTTGCCGTGTTCGTTCAGGAGGGTGGCCGAGCGCTGGATGACGTACTGCGGCATGCGGGTGTTGATCTCCTGGGCCAGGCCCACCATCCGCAGCGGGTGGCCGGGCGTGCGGCCCGCGTGCGGGAGGTAGCTGGGGTCCATCGGCACGCCGTGGCCGCCGACCCCGGGGCCCGGGCGGAACGCCTGGAAGCCGAAGGGTTTGGTCTCGGCGCAGCGGATGACGTCCCAGAGGTCGACGCCGAGGTCGTGGCACAGCACGGCCATCTCGTTGACCAGCGCGATGTTGACGTGCCGGAAGTTCGTTTCGAGGAGCTTGACGGTCTCGGCCTCGCGCGGACCCCGCGCCCGGACGACCTTGTCGGTGAGGCGTCCGTAGAAGGCGGCGGCCGATTCCGTGCAGGCGGGGGTGAGGCCGCCGATGACCTTGGGGGTGTTGGCGTAGCCGTGGGTGCGGTTGCCCGGGTCCAGCCGGCCGGGGGAGTACGCGAGGTGGAAGTCGCGTCCGGCGCGCAGCCCCGAGCCCTCTTCCAGGACGGAGCGCAGGAAGCCCTCGGTCGTGCCGGGCGCGGCGGGGGACTCCAGCAGCACGGTGGTGTTCGGGCGCAGCCGGGGCGCCAGGGCGCGGGCCGCGTCGCCGACGGCGGTGAGGTCCGGGGTGCGGTCCGCGCCGAGGGGGGTGGGCGCGCAGATGACGGCGGTACGGACCCGGCCCAGCTCGGTCGGGTTGGTGGTCGGCCGGAAGCCCCGCGAGAGCATCCGGCGGATGTCGGAGGCGCTCAGCGAGCCCTCGACCGGGGGGTGGCCCGCCGCGAGCCGCGCGACGGGCGTGGGGTCGGTGTCGTAGCCGATGGTGTCGATCCCGGCGGCTACGGCGGCCTGGGCGAGGGGCAGGCCGAGATGGCCGAGTCCGATGACGGCGAGATCTGCGGGCATGGCGGTGGCCGCCCTTCCCTTGACCGGAGTGGACAGTGAACGCAAGCCGTGTGGACATAACGGGCAGGCGCACTGTCAGACTAGGCGTAAATATGACCGACATGCGGCATTGCGGGGCCCGGGAGTGCCGGGTTTTCCGGGGAGCCGCGCGGCCGTCGGCCGGTGTTGTCCACAGGCCATGGCTGAAGTCCTGGTCTGCGGACAGAATCGATCTGTGGGCCCGGTACCGCCGGGCGCGCGGTCCGACCACGCGGGGGACGACGGGAGGCAGCGGTGAAGACAGCGACACTGGGACCTGCGGAGCGCGCCCGGGCGCTCGCGACGATGGCCGAACGCGAGCTGGACGTGCTGGTGGTGGGCGCGGGGGTGGTCGGCGCGGGGACCGCGCTGGACGCGGCGACCCGCGGCCTGTCGACCGGCCTCGTCGAGGCCCGCGACTGGGCGTCCGGCACCTCCAGCCGGTCGAGCAAGCTGATCCACGGCGGCCTGCGCTATCTGGAGATGCTCGACTTCGGCCTCGTACGGGAAGCGCTCAAGGAGCGCGGCCTGCTGCTGGAGAAGCTGGCGCCCCACCTGGTCAAGCCGGTGGCCTTTCTCTACCCGTTGCGGCACAAGGGCTGGGAGCGGCTGTACGCGGGCTCGGGCGTCGCGCTGTACGACGCGATGTCCGTGTCGTCCGGGCACGGCAGGGGCCTGCCGACACACCGTCACCTCTCGCGCAGGCACGCGCTGCGGGTGGCGCCCTGCCTCAAGAAGGACGCTCTGGTGGGGGCGTTGCAGTACTACGACGCGCAGATGGACGACGCGCGGTACGTGGCGACCCTGGTCCGTACGGCGGCGACGTACGGCGCGCAGGTCGCGTCCCGGGCCCGGGTCGTGGGCTTCCTGCGCGAGGGCGAGCGGGTCGTCGGCGCGCGGGTGCGGGACGAGGAGGCCGGCGGGGAGTACGAGATCCGCGCCAAGCAGGTCGTGAACGCGACCGGGGTGTGGACGGACGACACCCAGGCGCTGATCGCCGAGCGCGGCCAGTTCCACGTCCGCGCCTCCAAGGGCATCCACCTGGTCGTGCCCAAGGACCGCATCCACTCCTCGACGGGCCTGATCCTGCGTACGGAGAAGTCGGTGCTGTTCGTCATCCCGTGGGGCCGCCACTGGATCGTGGGCACCACCGACACCGACTGGGACCTGGACAAGGCCCACCCTGCGGCCTCCAGCGCCGACATCGACTACGTGCTCGAACACGTCAACGCGGTGCTGCGGACCCCGCTCACCCGGGACGACGTCCAGGGTGTGTACGCGGGCCTGCGCCCGCTGCTCGCCGGGGAGTCGGACGCCACGAGCAAGCTCTCGCGCGAGCACACGGTCGCGCACCCGGTGCCGGGCATGGTCGTCGTGGCCGGCGGCAAGTACACGACGTACCGGGTGATGGCGAAGGACGCCGTGGACGAGGCGGTGCACGGCCTCGACCAGCGGGTCGCGGAATGCGTCACGGAGGACGTACCGCTGCTCGGCGCGGAGGGGTACCACGCGCTGTGGAACGCCCGCGCGCGGATCGCCGCGCGCACCGGCCTCCACGTCGTCCGGGTGGAGCACCTCCTGAACCGGTACGGCACGCTCACCGAGGAGCTGTTGGAGCTGATCGCCGCCGACCCCGGCCTGGGCGAGCCGCTGACCGGCGCGGAGGACTACCTGCGGGCCGAGGTCGTGTACGCCGCGTCCCACGAGGGCGCGCGCCATCTCGACGACGTCATGACCCGGCGGACCCGGATCTCCATCGAGACGTTCGACCGGGGCACGCTCAGCGCCCGGGAGTGCGCCGAGCTGATGGCACCGGTCCTCGGCTGGGACAAGGACCGGGTGGAGCGGGAGGTCGAGCACTACGAGAAGCGGGTGGAGGCGGAGCGGGAGTCGCAGCGGCAGCCTGACGACCTGACAGCGGACGCGGCGCGGCTCGGCGCTCCGGACATCCTGCCGATCTAGGGCGCGTTCGTTCGGTCCTCGAACAAGGCTCTGACCTGCCGGGTGATCAATGAAGCCGGGGGTAGTGGCATGGTGTGGGTCCCTCGCCGTGTCCTCCTCCCGGTGGACGGCGGACCCGGGATCAGTGGTGGTCCCGGAGTGAGGGACAATGAAGGCTCTGCCAGGGCGCGTTACGGCATCGCGTGTGCGGGTGGCAGCCGCGGGCCGGGATCAGGGATCGCAGAGGGGACGCATGTCGGAGGCGGAGCAGTCGCGGGACACGGCGCAGGAGCCCCAGCGGGACGAGACCGACCGGGACGAGCCCGGTGGGGACGCGGAGAAGAGCGCCGACGGAGCCCCCGAGGGGCGCCTGCTCGCGGGCAGGTACCGGCTCGGCGCCGTCCTCGGGCGCGGCGGCATGGGCACGGTCTGGCGCGCGCTCGACGAGATGCTCGGCCGTACGGTCGCGGTGAAGGAGCTGCGCTTCCCCTCCAGCATCGACGACGACGAGAAGCGGCGGCTCATCACCCGGACCCTGCGCGAGGCCAAGGCGATCGCCCGGATCCGCAACAGCGGCGCGGTCACCGTGTTCGACGTCGTGGACGAGGACGACCGCCCCTGGATCGTCATGGAGCTGGTCGAGGGCAAGTCCCTCGCCGAGGCCGTCCGCGAGGACGGCCTGCTGCCGCCCCGGCGCGCCGCCGAGGTAGGGCTCGCCATCCTCGACGTGCTGCGCTCCGCCCACCGTGAGGGCATCCTGCACCGCGACGTGAAGCCGTCGAACGTGCTGATCGCCGAGGACGGGCGGGTGGTCCTCACCGACTTCGGCATCGCGCAGGTCGAGGGCGACCCCTCGGTCACGTCGACGGGCATGCTCGTCGGCGCCCCCTCGTACATCTCGCCCGAGCGTGCCCGTGGCCACAAGCCGGGGCCCGCCGCCGACCTCTGGTCGCTGGGCGGTCTGCTGTACGCGTCGGTCGAGGGGAGCCCGCCGTACGACAAGGGCTCCGCGATCGCCACGCTCACCGCCGTGATGACCGAGCCGCTGGAGCCGCCCAAGCACGCCGGGCCGCTGACGGACGTCATCTACGGCCTGCTCGACAAGGACCCCGAGCGGCGGCTGGACGACAGCGGCGCGCGGGCGCTGCTCCAGGCCATCGTGGACGCGCCCG
>NZ_WWJY01000208.1 GCF_009865405.1 Streptomyces sp. SID3212
GGCCGCAGCGTCGTCGCGACGGCGCCCGCCGTGTCCGTGCCGAGCGTGCGGAACGTCTCCGTGCCCCCGGCCGTCCCCGTGCTCCCGGCCGTTTCCGTGCCCCTGGCCGTCCCCGCGCCCCCCGTCTCCCCGCCCGTCCGCGTCAGCCGCCGCGCACCCCGCCAGTCCAGGCCCGGGGAGAGGTGCGCCTCGCCGCTCCAGCGCGGGGTGAGGCGCAGCCGTACGGCGCCCGCGTGCGGGTCGGAGCGGTCGGTGAGGATCTCGTACGTCAGGTCGGTGACGCGGCCGTCGGCGGTGGTCCAGCGCAGTGCCGTACGGACCACTCCGCAGCGCAGCAGGACGCTCTGGCGGTAGCGGGAGATCCGGCTCTCCGGGCCCAGGGTCTCCCCGCCGATCCGTACGTCCAGCGTCGTCCAGGACGGCAGGGCGGCGAGGACCTGGCGGTCGGCGGTGGTGGCGGGTTCGTGCGCGTACAGCCCGGCGGCGAAGGCGCCGTCGTAGCGGGGCGTGAACAGCGGCCAGCCCGTCGCGCCGCCGCGCTCGTCGTACCCGGCGCCGAGCGGCGGCACCCGCGTGCCGAGGTAACCGTTGCCGGAGTAGGCGTGGTGGCTGTCGGCCGGATCGGGCAGGCGTGTGGCAGCGGGGGACCAGCCGGGGTCCCGCTCCTCGCCGCAAGGGGTGGTGGCGGGGCGGGGGAGTGTGTACGGGGCGGGCCGCGCGGCCTCCGCGTACGAGACCGGCGGTACGGCGGCGACGAGGGCCGCCGCGATCAGCGGGGCGGCGGCGAGATGCGTACGCGAGAGGCTCACCGTACGACCGTAGGGACGCCGGGCCGGGGCGGAGGCGCGAGGCGCGCGGGGTGAACGGCTGAATCCCGGAGCCGCCCCCGGCCCACCCCGGCACATCCCGCCGGGGGTTGCGCGGCCCGTGAGCCGCGCAACCCCCGCCGATACGCGCCGGACGGTCAGCGACCCGAGAGACCCCGGTCGATCGCCGTCGTCAGCTCGCCGTCGGCCGTGTCGCCGTCCATGGACCAGACCATGGCGCCGCCCAGGCCCTTGTGACGGATGTACGCGGTCTTGGCGCGCAGCACCTGCGGATCGTCGTACGTCCACAGCGTGGTGCCGTCGAACAGCCACGCGCTGCCGTTCTTCACGTCACGGTGGACCTTGTACGTCCCCGCCGCCGCGAGCCCCTTGAGGACCTTGTAGTCCTCCGTGCCGGGCGCCCACACCCCGGGCGCGGGCGCCGCGGCCGGCTGGCCGAGGCCGTCGCCGCCGCCCGTCACACCGGTCCAGCCCTGTCCGTAGAAGGGCAGGCCCACGACCAGCTTGCGGGCCGGGGCGCCGCGGCGCTCCCAGTCGCGGACGGTCTGGTCGACGCTGAAGTCACCGCGTGCCGCGTACAGCGCCGACTGCTGGGACGTCGTCTTCTCGCCCGAGACGTGGAAGTCGTATCCCTGGAGGTTCACGAAGTCGAAGTCCCGCATGATCCGGGGGACGTCGAAGCCCGCGTCGATCTTGGCGGGGGCGGCGGGCACGAAGGCCGACAGGTCGTAGTGCTTCGGCTTCGTCCTGCGCGGCGCCTGGCTCTTCGCGTACGCGTCGAGCTGCGTACGGAACTCGTGCACCAGCGCGGTGAAGTTCCGCTTGTCCTCGGGACGGAAGACGGTGTCCGTGTCGCCCTCGGAACCGGGCCACTCCCAGTCGATGTCGACCCCGTCGAAGAGGCCGGCCGCCGCGCCCGCGCCGCCGCGCGTGCCGTCGACGGGCAGGTTGCCCTTGATGTACAGGTCGATGCAGGAGGAGACCAGCGCCTTGCGCGAGGCGGGCGTGCGGGCCGCGTCGGAGAAGTGGGTGGACCAGCTCCAACCGCCCAGCGAGATCAGCACCTTGAGGCCGGGGTGCTTGGCCTTCAGCTCACGCAGCTGGTTGAAGTTGCCCGCGAGCGGCTGCTCGGCGGTGTCGGCCACGCCGTCCACCGAACCGGCCGCGTCGAGCGGGCGCGCGTAGTCGGCCCACGCGTCGGCCTCGCCGGCGACGTTGCCCGTGAAGCACTTGCCCTCGGCGTTCACGTTGCCGAAGGCGTAGTTGATGTGGCTCAGCTTGGCCGCCTGCCCGCTGGTGTCCAGATCCTTGACCTGGAAGTTGCGTCCGTAGACACCCCATTGGGTGAAGTAGCCGACCCGCTTGTACTCACGGCCGCTCTTGCCGCCGTCGTGCTTCGCCGACGAAGCCGACGTGGCCGAGGCGGTGGTGACCGCCGAGGCCGCGGGCGAGAGCGTGGCGAGAAGGGACAGGGAGCAGGCGGCAACGGCCAGCCTGCCAAGGGTTCTTCGGGTGTTCCGGGGAGTTCCTGCGCTTCGAGCGCTGCTCAGCGTGAGGCTCATGGGCAGGAAAGGTATTGGTCTGGACCATTGAGGTCAAGAGGGGATTTGGGGTGATCGCCGGGAAGTCGGCGGTACGTCCGGATCATTCGTCCGCGATGTAAGCCTTCCGTAAGTACAAATCATCACTTCGGGTGAAACCCTGGCCCACGCTTGCGGATGACAACCCACGGTCGCCAGGCTGTTGCTGTCTGTCAACCCGTTGGGAGTGGTCAATGGCTTTTGGTGAGCAGCCTGCCTATCTGCGTGTCGCCGGCGATCTCCGCAAGAAAATCGCCAACGGCGCGCTGCCGCCCCGTACCAGACTGCCTTCGCAGGCCCGCATCCGCGAGGAGTACGGAGTCTCCGACACGGTCGCGCTGGAGGCGCGCAAGGTGCTGATGGCCGAGGGGCTGGTGGAGGGCCGCTCCGGGTCGGGGACGTATGTGCGCGAGCGCCCCGTCCCGCGCCGCATCTCCCGCTCGGGCTACCGGCCGCCGAGCGGCTCCAGCCCCTTCCGCCAGGAACAGGCCGAGGACGGCACGCGGGGGACGTGGCAGTCCAGCAGCGAACAGGACGTGGCGGGGCCCGAGATCGCCGCCCGCCTCGGCATCGAGCCGGAGGACCGGGTGATGCGCACGCGGTACGTGTTCCGGGACGGGGGCGAGCCGATGATGCTCTCCACCTCCTGGGAGCCACTGGCGGTCACGGGGCGGACGCCGGTGATGCTGCCCGAGGAGGGGCCGCTCGGCGGCTGCGGGGTCGTGGAGCGGATGGCGGCCATCGACATCGTCGTGGACAACGTGCTGGAGGAGGTCGGCGCGCGGCCGGGGCTGGCGGAGGAGCTCCTGACGCTCGGCGGGGTCCCCGGACACGTGGTGATGGTCCTGGAGCGTACGTACTTCGCGTCGGGGCGCGCGGTGGAGACGGCGGACGTGGTGGTGCCGGCGGACCGGTACCGGGTGGCGTACCACCTGTCGGTGAAGTGACCGGGGCCCGGTACGCCGGGCGGTGAACCTCCCCGGCAGGGGCCACCCGCGTTCCTTTCTGTCGCACGACCGATAGTCGGAGCCCGCCGTCCGGCCGCCGTGACGGCGAGTTAACTCCCGCCGCCCTGCTGTAACGACGGGGCAACGACGCGCCGGGGCGCCCTGTCATGTCCGGCTTCTACCTTCCCGTTCGTACCGCTCCCGGTACACGCCGACGTACGGGAAGGCAGCGATGACGGACACCGCGATCCCCACCTCCGACAGCCCACCCGACCAGGGCCGGCCGGCGCGCAGCTACGCCAAGCTCGCCGCCGACGAGAGCCGCGAGGACTTCTCGCTCCGCTACGCGCCGCACTCGTTCCGCCGCTGGTCGCCCTCGATGGTCGCGGGCACCGCGCTCGGCGGGATCGCGTATCTGGCGGACTTCGCGATCGGCGCCTCGATCGTGTTCACGTACGGCTTCACCAGCGGGTTCGCCTCCATCCTCACGGCGGCGGCGATCATCTTCATCACGGGGATCCCGATCGCGAGAGCCTGCGCCACATACGGCCTGGACATGGACCTGATCACCCGCGGCGCCGGCTTCGGCTACTTCGGCTCGACGCTGACCTCGCTCATCTACGCGTCCTTCACCTTCATCTTCTTCGCCCTCGAAGGCTCGATCATGGCCCAGGCCATGCACCAGGCCGTCGGACTCCCGGTCCAGATCGGCTACCTGGTCACCACGCTGATCGTCATCCCCATCGTCTTCCGGGGGATGGGGGCGCTGGCCAAGGTCCAGGCGTGGACCCAGCCGATCTGGCTCATCGGGCTCGTCCTGCCCTTCGTCGTGCTCGCCTTCCACGCGCCCGGCTCCTGGGGCGCGTTCAGCTCCTTCGGCGGTACGGAAGGGGCCGGCTCGGGCTTCGACTGGATCGGCTTCGGCCTCGGTACGGGCGTCGCGCTCTCGCTCATCGCCCAGATCGGCGAACAGGCCGACTACCTGCGCTTCATGCCCGCCAGGACCGAGGCGAACAAGCGCCGCTGGAACGCGGCCGTCCTCGCCGCCGGACCCGGCTGGGTCGTCATCGGCGCGGCCAAGCAGCTGGGCGGCGCGTTCCTCGCCTTCGTCGCACTGGAGGCGGTCGGCAAGACCCACGCCCTGGAGCCCATCGCCCCGCAGATCGAGGCGCTCAAGCCGTGGCTCGGCTCCTTCGCCCTGCCCGCCGCCGCGATCTTCGTGATCGTCTCCCAGATCAAGATCAACGTCACCAACGCGTACAGCGGTTCGCTGTCCTGGTCGAACTTCTTCTCCCGCATCACGCACAAGCACCCGGGGCGGGTCTGGTACATCTTCCTCAACCTTGCCATCGCGCTGACGCTGATGGAGATGAACATGTTCGCGGCCCTCAACAAGCTGCTGGGCTTCTACTCCAACGTGGGCATCGCCTGGATCACCGCCGTCGCCGCCGACCTCGTGATCAACAAACGGATCGGGCTGAGCCCGCCGTACATCGAGTTCAAGCGCGCCTACCTGTACGCGGTCAACCCGGCCGGGTTCGGGGCGATGGTGATCGCCTCCACCGTCTCGATCCTCGCCTTCTTCGGGCTGTTCGGGACGTACGCGGAGGCCTTCTCGACCTTCATCGCGGCCGGACTCGCCCTGATCCTCTGCCCGTTGATCGCCTGGCTGACGAAGGGCAGGTACTACCTGGCGCGGCCGAACCCGGTCAACGGCCCGGACGCCGACGTCCCCGACATCACCGCCACCCACCTCTGCGCGGTCTGCGAGACGGCTTACGAACTCCCGGACATCGCCGACTGCCCGGTCCGGTCGGGGCCGATCTGCTCGCTGTGCTGCTCGCTCGACTCGACGTGCGGGGACGCCTGCCGGAAGGTGAGGGACGCCGCGCCGGTCCTGATGCCGCTGCCGACGGTGCGCCCGGCCTGACGTGAGGTGAGAGCGGCCCGGCATGAGGTGAAACCGGCCTGACGGCACGGCGGATGGGAGCGTAGGGGGGCGCACGCCTGGCGCGCGTCCCCCTCCCCGTGCAGCTGTTCGCACGCGGGACGTGTACCTCTTTGTGTGAATACGTATCCGCTGAGTGAAGGTCAGGCGTACGCTCGGGCATATGCGTACTGCGGTTTCCCGGGAATCTTCAGTGAGACACAGGCCGGCGGCGGGAGGGGCGCGATGAACGACAGCGGAGCCGCGCTCCCCTGGCTGGTGATACGGCAGGACGGCAACGGAAATCGCTACCGGGTCGGCAGATACGCCACGAAGGACGAGGCGCAGAAGATCGCCGACAACCTCGACGCCCGCGGACCCGGTCGCCTCTACTGGGTGGAGCGAGTCGCGCAGACGACCCGCTGAGTGGTCCGGACCCTCCGCCGGCGCGCGTGACGGCCGCCGCGCCCCGGCCCGTTACGCTCCCGCCCATGGAAGATCGTGTCGTGGTCGCGGGTGCCCTGTACGACCGCGGGCGGCTGCTGGCCGCCCGCCGCAGCGCGCCGCCCGAACTGGCCGGCCGCTGGGAGCTGCCCGGCGGCAAGGTGGAGCCGGGGGAGGGTCCGGAACAGGCGCTGGTACGGGAGCTGCGCGAAGAACTGGGCGTCGAGACGCGGCCGGTGGAGCGGATCCCCGGCCAGTGGCCGCTGGGCCGGGGCCATGTCCTCCAGGTGTGGACGGCCCGGCTGCTCTCCGGTGAGCCCCGGCCCCTGGAGGACCACGACGAGGTGCGCTGGCTCGGGCCGGACGAGGTCCACACGGTCGACTGGCTCGACCAGGACCGGCCGGCCGTCGCCGAGGCCGTCCGTCTGCTGCGCGCCGCCCCGGAGGACCCGGCGGGCTGAGAAGCCGTACGCCGGAAGGCGCGGGGCCGCCCGCCGGGATCCGTACACGCGGTACGCCGTCTGTGCCACCACGCGCCCATGGGGAACCAGGCGGGGACAGAGCTGACCGGTCGGGGGAGATAGCTCACCCTACATTTCGGGTATGGGCAGATTAACCCCCCTAAAAGGGATGTGGTTCTGTCGGCGGGTTGGGAAGAAGTGGTCGGCTTGATCGGCACAGAGGGCGCACGCTCCGAGTGGACCTTTCCCGCCGAGCCCGGCGCCGCGCGCACCGCCCGCCACCGCGTCCGTGACACCCTCCGCGCCTGGGAGATCGACGCACCCGTCTGCGAGGCGGCGATCCTGCTGGTCAGCGAATTGGTGACCAATTCGCTGCGGTACACCGCCGGCCCCATCGGGGTGAGGCTGGCCGTCGTCGACCTGGTTCCCGCCCCGGACGTCCCCGCCCGCACGCAGGTGGACCGTGCCCAGACCGACCGTACCCGGGCGGACCGTACCCAGAACGACCGTGCCCCCGTGGACGTGGACGTGGTCACCGCCCCCGCGCACGCCCTGCTCGTGGAAGTCTCCGACCCCCTTCCCGACCCGCCGGCCCCCCGCGCCTCGGGCCCCGACGACGAAGGCGGCCGTGGTCTGCGGCTCGTGGCCTGTTCGTCCCGGCGCTGGGGCACGCGCCGCGGGAAGACGGGGAAGACGGTGTGGTTCGAGCTACCTCTGCCTGGTTAGAAGTGTGAAGGGACAACGATCACGGGAACGATCACGTCGGACTCGTTCGGATCCGTTCGGACCCGGTGCGGCCGGGGGCCGGACTCGGCTCAAAAAGAACGAGACCGTGCTGTGATTGTGAACGCCGTGCCTGTCGGGGCCGTAGTGCTGAATACTGCGGGAATGGCCGGTCCGGTGCGTGAGCTGGAGGGGACGGTCGCGTGAGCGAGATACCTGGGACGACGGGCGACGTCGTATGGCAGAGCAGTCCGCCCGGCTCGATCTATGACTACATCAGAGTCGCTTCGTTCTCGATCGGCCCCGACGGCCTGGTCGACCAGTGGAGCGCGCGGGCCACTGAGCTGTTCGGGATCGCTCCGTACCAGGTCAGGGGCAAGGACCCGGTCGAGGTGTTCATGCCTGCCGACCTGCGTCCGCGCGGGCACCGCCAGGTCGCCGAGATCCTGGACGGCAAGGAGTGGACCGGCCTCGTCCCCTTCCGTATGCCCCATGAGGGTCGTATGCCCCAGGAGAGCGGTGCGCACGGTCTGGCCGAGATCTATGTGATGCCGAGCGAGACGGAGACCGGCGAGCGGGGCGCGCTCTGCGTCGTCGTCGACGTCAGGGCGTTGCGCAGCATCGAAACCGACCTCGCCTCCTCGCAGGCCATATTCGGCCAATCTCCTTTCGGCTTCCTGCTGTTCGGCACCGACCTCAAGGTGCGGCGCGCCAACGAACGCTTCGCGACGGTCTTCGGCGGCGCGATCGAGGACCACCGCGGCCGTACCGTCCACGACTACCTGTCCCGCCCCGAGGCCGAGCGGCTGACCGGCGCCCTCAAGCGGGTCCTGGAGACCGGCGAGGCGGTCAACGACTTCCAGATCGTGGGCACCCGGCCCGGCGGCAAGGACCGCAGGCACTGGTCGGTCAACCTCTACCGCGTCCACAGCGGAGCGGGCCGCCCCATCGGGGTGGCCGGGATCGGCACGGATGTCACACGCCGTCACATCGCCGCGCGCGAGGCCGCCAGCGCCCGCCGGAACCTCGCCCTCCTCAACGACGCGAGCGCCCGGATCGGCAACTCGCTGGACCTGGAGACCACCGCCCGCCAGCTTCTCGACGTCGCCGTCCCCGGCTTCTGCGACCTGGCCGCCGTGGACCTCTACCAGTCCCTGCTCACCGGCGAGGAGGCCCCGCCGGGACGCGGCGGCTCCTCCCGCTCCGAGTCCGGCGGCGGCAGCGCCTCGCTGCGCCGGGTCGCCTTCGCCAGCGCCGTCTCGGACGCGCCGCTGACCGGACCCGGCGACCTGCTGGAGGGCGGGTACGTGCCCCCGGAGGTCGGCGCGGTCCACCGCTTCCCCTTCACCTCGCTCGCCGCGAGCGCCCTGCGCACCGGCCGGGTGCAGTCGATCCCCGGCAGCGCGGGCAGCCTCATCCAGTCGACGCTGGCCGTCCCGCTGGTCGCGCACGACGCGGTCGTGGGGCTCGCCCAGTTCTCCCGTACGAAGGGCAGCGAGCCGTTCGGCGACCGCGACCGCGCCCTCGCGGTCGAGCTGGCCGCGCGCGCCGCCGTCTGCATCGACAACGCCCGCCTCTACCGCAGGGAGCACGAGCGCGCGCTGATCCTCCAGCGCAGCCTGCTGCCGCCGGGCGACCCCGAGGCCGCGGGACTCGACATCGCCTGCCGCTATCTGCCGGGCAACACCGCCACGGAGGTCGGCGGCGACTGGTTCGACGTCATCGAACTGCCCGGCCACCGCACCGCCCTGGTCGTCGGCGACGTGATGGGACGCGGACTGCGGGCCGCCGTCGCCATGGGCGAACTGCGCACCGCCGTCCGTACGCTGGCGCTCCTCGACCTGGAACCGGCCGAGGTGCTCTCGGCCCTGGACGAGATCGCGCGCGGCCTCGGCACGCCCAGCGGCGCCCAGCAGGCCTCCCGCGTCGCTCACAAGTCGCGGGACGCCGACCTCTCCGAGGTCTACCTCGCCACGTGTGTGTACGCGGTCTACGACCCGGTCACCCGGCGCTGCACGTTCGCCAGCGCCGGCCATCCGCCCCCGGTCGTCGTGGAGCCGGGGGAGGAGCCGCTGATGCTCGACGTGCCGCCGGGCATGCCGCTCGGCGTGGGCGGTGAGCCCTTCGAGCAGGTGGAGGTCGAGCTGGCGGAGGGCGCACTGCTCTCGCTCTACACGGACGGCCTGGTCGAGTCGCGGGACCAGCCGCTGGACGAGGGCCTGGCCGCGTTCCGGGCGGCGCTGTCCCACCCCGTACGGCCCCTGGAAGACGTCTGCGACCACGTGTTGAACACGCTCGACACCCGGCACGGCGAGGACGACATCGCCCTGCTGATGGCCCGGATCCAGGGGCTCCCGGTCGACGCGGTGGGGGACTGGCGGCTGCCGCGCGAGCCGCGCTCGGTGGGGCGGGCCAGGGAGCTGGCCCGCGCGCAGCTGGTCGCCTGGGACCTGGAACCTCTCGTCGACACGGTGGAGCTGCTGGTCAGCGAGCTGGTCACGAACGCCCTGCGGTACGGCGAGGGCGAGATCAGGCTCCGGCTGCTGCTCGACCGTACGCTCGTCTGCGAGGTGTGGGACGCGGGGCTCGTACAGCCGCGCAGGCGGCGGGCCCGCGACACGGACGAGGGCGGGCGGGGGCTCCAGCTGGTGGGCCTGTTGAGCGCGGCCTGGGGCTCGCGCAGGACACCGCGCGGCAAGACGGTCTGGTTCGAACTGGCCCTGCCCGACGGGGACTCGGCGGCGGAGCCGACGGTGGAGCAGCTGCTGAGCATGTTCTGACGCGGGGGCGGTTTCTGACGGCGAGGCGGTTTCTGACGCCGGGGCGAGGACCCCGCGGAGGACGCCGTGGCGGTCAGGGGCCGCCGGGGCTGTCCTGGCGGTCCCGCCGCCCGGGACGCCGGTCCCCCCGCCGCCTCTCCTCCGCCG
>NZ_WWJY01000209.1 GCF_009865405.1 Streptomyces sp. SID3212
CGCCGCCCGCGAACCCGGCGCGAGCGCCTTCCCGGAGCCCGTCGCCGAGCCGGTGGCGGTCCTGACGCTGGGAACCGGCATCACGCTGATCGGCCTCGGGCTCGGCTTCCTCGGCCTGCGGCTGCGCCGCCGCTGACCCGGTTCCCGCGACGCCGTCCCAGGTCTGTCGCGGTGCTGTCACCGGGCCGTATCCCTCTCACGACGGACCCGTGAGGTCCCTCTCAGGTCCCTTGCGACCGGCGACCTACCGGGTATACATACTGAGTATGTCGATTCGCCACGGGCTTCTCGCCCTCCTGGAACGTGGCCCGCGCTACGGCTCCCAGCTCCGTACGGAGTTCGAGTCCCGTACGGGATCCACCTGGCCGCTCAACGTGGGCCAGGTCTACACGACCTTGAACCGTCTGGAGCGGGACGGCATGGTCACGCAGGACGGCAAGGACGAGGCGGGCCACGCCCTCTACGTGATCACGGAGCCGGGCCGCAGCGAGCTGCGGTCGTGGTTCCGCAGGCCCGTCGACCGGACCAGCCCGCCCCGGGACGAGCTGGCCATCAAGCTCGCCATGGCGGTGGGCGCGCCGGGCGTCGACATCCGGGAGGTCATCCAGTCCCAGCGCCACCACACGATCCAGGCGATGCAGGACTACACCCGCCTCAAGGCCCAGACCCTGGACAGCACGCCGGCCGACCGGGACGAGGTGGCGTGGCTGCTCGTGCTGGACCAGCTCATCTTCCAGACGGAGGCCGAGGCCCGCTGGCTCGACCACTGCGAGGTACGGCTGATCCGCCTCGCGAGGCGTCAGGAGACGGCCGACGGGACGGCGGGCAGCACCGCGGGCAGTACTGCGGGCGGAACAGCCGGCGGGACCGCGGGCGGGACCTCCCAGGAGACACCCGCCGGTCCCGCGCAGGTCCCCGCCGCCCAGGCGCCCCCCGCGACGGCACCCCCGGAACCGACCGCGACCGCCCCCACCCGCCGGGGCCGCCGCCGCTGACCGAACCCCGCCGCCCCGCCCCACCTGTCCCGGCGGACGCCGTCCGCCCGCCCCTTCGTCTTCAGCTCACCCTCCGTACGCGCGCACACGACCGCGTACGCACAGATAGGGACCCACCCATGCCCAAAACACCCCAGACACCGCGGCAGCCGGTGCTGCGGCTCCAGGAACTGACCCGCGTCCACGGCAGCGGAGCCACCGAGGTGCACGCCCTGCGCGGCATCAACCTCGACGTGTTCCCCGGCGAACTCGTCGCCGTCATGGGCCCGTCGGGCTCCGGGAAGTCCACGCTGCTCACCATCGCGGGCGGCCTCGACCACCCCACCTCCGGGCGCGTGATCGTCGAGGGGACGGACCTCACCACCGTCGACCGCAAGCGGCTCGCGGCCCTGCGCCGCCGCAGCATCGGCTACGTCTTCCAGGACTACAACCTGATCCCCGCCCTCACCGCGGCGGAGAACATCGCGCTCCCCCGCGAACTGGACGGCACCTCGGCCCGCAAGGCCCGCGTCGAAGCCCTCGCCGCCCTGGACGAGATGGGCCTCGGCCAGCTCGCCGACCGCTTCCCCGACGAGATGTCCGGCGGCCAGCAGCAGCGGGTGGCCATAGCCCGCGCCCTCGTCGGCGACCGCAGACTGGTCCTCGCCGACGAGCCCACCGGCGCCCTGGACTCCGAGACCGGCGAATCCGTCCTCGCCCTGCTGCGCAGCCGCTGCGACGCGGGCGCCGCCGGTGTCCTGGTCACCCACGAGCCGCGCTTCGCCGCCTGGGCGGACCGGGTCGTCTTCCTGCGGGACGGTTCCGTCGTCGACCAGACCGTCCGCAGCGACGCGGACTCGCTGCTCACCGGTCAGGCGGCGGACCTGTGATCACATGGTTCCACTCCTGGCGCGCCGCCCTGCGCATCGCCCGCCGCGACGCCTGGCGCTTCAAGGGCCGCAGTTTCCTCGTCCTCGCGATGATCGCGCTGCCCATCCTCGGGGTCAGCGCCGTGGACCTGACCGTACGGAGCGCCGAACTCTCCCCGCAGGAGACCCTGACGCGCCAACTCGGCCACGCGGACGCCCGGCTCACCGATCCGGGGCTCGGCGGGGTGCCCCTCCTCCAGGGCCCCAAGGGGAACGACTACGCCCCCGCGAAGGACTACGGCGACCACCGGTGGCCGGACGGCGCGACCGACCTCAGGAAGGCGCTTCCCGCCGGTGCCACTACCCTGACGGATGCGAGCGGCAGCGCGAAGCTCCGTACCACTCACGGGCTGCTCCAGGCCCAGGTCCGTGAGCTGAAGGCCACCGACCCGGCGGCGAAGGGGATCCTGGACCTGGACCACGGCCGCTTCCCGGCCCGCGACGGCGAGGTTGCCGCGACCACCCAGTTCCTGGAGAGCAGCGGGCTGCGCGTCGGCTCGAAGCTCACCGTACGGGGACTCGACACGGCCTACCGGATCGTCGGCGCCTACGAACTGCCCGACGAGCTGAACACCGAGCAGATCAACGCCCTCCCCGGCGCGCTGCTCGCCCCGCTGGACCAGGCCCTCCAGGCCCAGGGGCTGGACAGCTCGCCCCCGGACACCACCCAACTGGTCTCCGTTCCCGGTGGTTTCACGTGGAACATGGTCCAGCAGGCCAACGCCAAGGGCGTGGTGGTCGTCTCGCGCGCCGTGATCCTCTCGCCGCCCGCCGACGCCGACGTGCCGCTCTACCAGAAGTCCGACTGGATCGGATACCGGGAGGGCGGGGCGACCGATCCGGCCGCGCTCGCCGCGGCGGGCACGGTGGTCGGCCTCGCCATGCTGGAGATCTGCCTGCTGGCCGGTCCCGCCTTCGCCGTCGGCGCCCGCCGCTCGCGCCGCCAGCTGGGCCTGGTCGGCGCCAACGGCGGCGACCGGCGCCACATCCGGGCCATCGTCCTCGGCGGCGGTCTGGTCATCGGAGTCGTCGCGGCGGTGGTCGGCACCGTCCTCGGCGTGGCCCTCACCTTCGCCCTGCGACCGGTCCTGGAGAGCTATCTGGGCCAGCGCTTCGGCAGCTTCGACGTACGACCGCTCGAACTGCTCGGGATCGCGGCACTCGCCGTGCTCACCGGCCTGCTCGCCGCGATCGTCCCGGCCGTCACCGCGTCCCGCCAGTCGGTCCTCGCGTCCCTCACCGGGCGGCGCGGCATCCGCCGGAGCAACCGGGTGCTGCCGGCGGTGGGCCTGGTCGCGATCCTGTTCGGCGCGGCGATCGCGCTGTACGGGTCGACCGTGTCGGACAACTTCGTGATCGTCGCGGGCGGCAGCGCAATCGCCGAGCTGGGGGTGGTCGCGATGACCCCCGCCCTGGTGGGACTCTTCGGCAAGCTGGGCCGCTGGCTGCCGCTCTCGCCCCGGCTGGCTCTGCGGGACGCCGTACGCAACCGGGGTCGTACGGCTCCGGCCGTCGCCGCCGTCCTGGCGGCGGTCGCGGGGACCGTGGCGGTGGCCACGTACACCGCGAGCAGCGAAGCCCAGAACCGGGCCGCGTACGTCCCCGACCTGCCGAGCGGCGTGGTGTCGCTCGTCATCACCGACGACGGGGGCCGGGACGTGCCGGCCGCCCGCGCCGCCGTACAGCGGGAGCTGCCCGTCGCCGTGTCCGCGAAGGTCGACCGTCTTGTCGTCGGTCCCCCGCGCTGCTCGTCCGACAGCTCGGGCAAGGGCTGCGGGTCCGCCGAGGTGGTCGTACCGGACGCGAACCAGTGCCCGCTGTGGAAGGAGGAGAACGCCGACAAGGAGTTCACCTCGGCCGAGCGTCTGAAATTGCGTGCCGACCCCCGCTGCCAGGACGTGGCCGTGTACCCCGCGGCGGGCGACGTGGTGGTCGCGGACAGCGCGCTCCTCCAGGTGCTCGGGATCAAGGACCCCGGCGCGAAGAAGGCACTGGCGGCGGGCGAGATCATCTCGTTCGACCCGCGCGACGTCGATACGCGCGGACAGATCGGCATCCAGCTGATCCCCGACGTCCGTGCGGCCGACGCGGCGGCGGACCAGGGGAAGGAGCTGCCGGCCGACGTCAAGAAGTTCACCGCGCACCAGGTCCCCGGCAAGCCGAACGCGTACGGGTTCAAGATGATCGTCCCGGCCGCCGCGGCCGAGGCGGCGGGCTTCGGCGTCGTCCCGGTCGGCGGCTACTGGTCGACCACCGAGATGCCCAGCACCGCACAGGAGCAGCGCCTCGCCTCCGATCTCGACGCGTCCGGCGCGAACCCCTCCCTCGACATCGAGAAGGGGTACGTCGGCGAGAACAACATCGTCCTCCTCGCCCTGGGCGTCTTCGCCGGACTGGTGACCATCGGCGCCGCCGGGATCGCCACGGGTCTCGCGCAGGCCGACGCCGAGGCCGACCTCAAGACGCTCGCCGCGGTCGGCGCACCGTCCCGGGTCCGCAGGACCCTCAGCGGCTTCCAGTGCGGGCTGGTGGCGGGGATGGGCGTCCTGCTCGGCACCGCCGCGGGGCTGCTCCCCGCCGTCGCCCTCCGGCTGACCGAGCGGCGGGAGGGGGAGAGCCGCTACCGGCAGGCCCTCACCGACGGCCTGAGCGACGCCGTGGTGCCCCACGTCCCGATCATCGTCCCGTGGGGGACGCTGGCCGCCCTGCTGATCGCGGTCCCGGTGGGCGCGGCCCTGCTGGCCGCCGTGGTCACCCGGTCGCACGGAACACTGGGCCGCCGCGCGGCCACGTAGGCCGGGTGCGAGACAATGAATACATGGAAATGTCGAGGAACGAACGGTCGCAGGAGAGCCCTCATGTCCTGGTGGTGGGACAGGACGGGACGGCGCTCGGCGGCGGTGGAACCGACGACGAGCCGCGTGAGATCCCGGTGACGGAAATGGTCGAACAGCCCGCCAAGGTCATGCGCATCGGCAGCATGATCAAGCAGCTGCTCGAAGAGGTGCGCGCGGCCCCTCTCGACGAGGCGAGCCGGGTACGGCTCAAGGAGATCCACGCCAGCTCCGTCAAGGAACTGGAGGACGGGCTCGCCCCCGAGCTCGTCGAGGAGCTGGAGCGGCTCTCCCTCCCCTTCACCGACGAGGCCATCCCCTCCGAGGCGGAGCTGCGCATCGCGCAGGCCCAGTTGGTGGGGTGGCTGGAGGGCCTCTTCCACGGGATCCAGACGGCACTGTTCGCCCAGCAGATGGCGGCCAGGGCCCAGCTCGAACAGATGCGCCGCGCCCTCCCGCCGGGCTCGGTGCAGGAGGACGACGAGGAACAGGGCGCCCACGGCGCGATCCGCTCGGGGCCCTACCTCTAGGACTCGGGGCCCTACCTCTGGGACAGGTGGTGTGCGGCACCCTCAGCGGGGTGCCGCACACCGGCCGCCGGTCGGATCGTTCAGGCCGTCGGCGCGAGCAGCAGGATCTTGCCCACGTGCGTGCTGGACTCCAGGACGCGGTGCGCCTCGGCCGCCTCCGCCATCGGCAGCGTCCGGTCCACGATCGGACGGACCCGCCCGTCGGCGACGAGCGGCCAGACGTTGTCCCGTACGGCGGCGACGATGGCCGCCTTCTCCGCCCGGGGACGCGCCCGCAGCGAGGTCGCCGTGATGGTGCCGCGCTTGCTCAGGAGCGCGCCGATGTTCAGCTCGGCCTTCACCCCGCCCTGCATCCCGATCACCGCGAGCCGGCCGTTCACGGCCAGCGCCTTCACGTTCTGGGCCAGGTACTTCGCGCCGACGATGTCGAGGATGACGTCCGCGCCCGCCCCGTCCGTCGCCTTGCGTATCTCCGC
Source organism: Streptomyces sp. SID3212 (assembly GCF_009865405.1). Classification (GTDB taxonomy): domain Bacteria; phylum Actinomycetota; class Actinomycetes; order Streptomycetales; family Streptomycetaceae; genus Streptomyces. The sequence goes on from NZ_WWJY01000209.1 coordinate 5,744, forward strand.
CACGAAGTCCTGCTCGCGGTAGTCGATCAGGATGTCCGCGCCCAGCTCCTCGCAGCGCGCCAGCTTCTCGGGGCCGCCCGCCGTCACCGCGACCCGGGCGCCGAGCGCCTTGGCGACCTGGATCCCCATCGTGCCGATGCCGCTGCCGCCGCCGTGCAGCAGCAGCGTCTCCCCGGCGGTGAGCCGCCCGAGCATGAAGACGTTCGACCAGACCGTACAGGCCACTTCGGGCAGCGCGGCGGCCTCCGCCAGCGGCACCCCCGTGGGCACGGGCAGCAGTTGGCCCGCCGGTACGACGACCTTCTCGGCATACCCCCCGCCGGCCAGCAGGGCGCACACCTCGTCACCCACGGCCCACCCCGTGACGCCGGGGCCGAGCGCGGCCACGCGGCCCGCGCACTCCAGGCCGGGGTAGACCGAGGATCCCGGCGGCGGGTCGTAGTGGCCCTGCCGTTGCAGGACATCGGCGCGGTTGACCGCGCTCGCCACGACGTCGACGAGCACTTCGCCCTCGCCGGGGACGGGATCGGGGACTTCGGCCCACACGAGCGCCTCGGGGCCACCGGGTTCCGGAATCGTGATCGCATGCATGGCCGTGAGGCTACCCGCCACTTCCCGGGGAGTATCCGTCCGCGACGGTCAGGTTCCGGCCTCCGCGACGGTCAGCTCCCGCCCTCCGGATCGGTGGGGTTCTGGGCGCGCACGATGGTGATCAGCCGGTCGGTGAGCTGGAGCGGGCTCGCGGACGGGTCGTCGTAACCGATCAGTCGGTGCCCGCGCAGCACGCTCACCACCAGATCCTCGGTCTCCCGTACGTTCCGCCCCACCTCCGCCTTTATGACGGGCCGTTCGATGAGATCCAGGCCGGTGCCCTGCTGGATCAGGTCCTCCATCACCGTGCCGGCCATCGGGCTGAGCACGGACATCCCGAGGAGCCGGCCGGCCGCGCTGGCGCTGGTGATCACCGCGTCGGCGCCGGACTGGCGCAGCAGCGGCGCGTTCTCCTCCTCGCGGACGGCGGCGACGATCTTCGCCGACCGGTTGAGCTGGCGCGCGGTCAGCGTGACCAGCACGGCCGTGTCGTCCCGCTGGGTGGCGATGACGATCTGACGGGCCTTCTGGACCTCGGCGCGCAGCAGCACTTCGCTGCGGGTCGCGTCGCCGAGGACTCCGACGAACCCCTGGGCGTTGGCGGCCTCGATCACCTTGGCCGACGGGTCGACGATGACGATCTGGTCCTTCCGCAGACCCGTGGCGCACAGGGTCTGTATCGCCGACCGCCCCTTGGTGCCGTATCCGACGATGACCGTGTGCTCGCGCAAGTGGGACCTCCAGCGGTTCTGCCGCCATTCCTCACGGGTGCGTTCCGTGAGGACCTCAAGAGTGGTGCCGACCAGGATGATGAGGAAGAGCACGCGCAGGGGGGTCACGAGCAGCACGTTGACCAGCCGCGCGCTGTCGCTGTACGGGACGATGTCGCCGTAGCCGGTCGTGGAGAGCGTGACGGTCGCGTAGTAGACGGCGTCGAGGAAGTCGACGGAGTCGTCCGAGTTGTCGTGGTAGCCCTTGTTGTCGAGCCAGACGATGAAGACCGTCACGAAGAGCACCACCAGGGCCATCACCAGCCGGCGGGTCACCTGGACGAGCGGCCGGTTGACCTGCTGGCGCGGCAACTGCACGCGGGCGCTGACCAGATGCTCGTCGGCGTTCCTGGCTATGGCGTCGTGGCCGGGAAGTTTCACGTGAAACACCCGCCGTCGGTCGACGCGGTCCAGGGCAGATCGAGGATGTCGACGTCCTCCCCGGGCCGCGCGCCGCCCGGCGGGACGACCGCCAGGCCGTCGGCGGCGGCGATGCCCCGCAGCATGGCCGGACCGTTGAAGTGCAGCGGCACCACCGCGTCGTCGCGGTGGACCACCGGGACGAGGCGGGTGTCGTGCGGATGGCCCTGCACCTCGTCGCGCAGCGGCGCCCGGTACGGCGGGGGCACCGGGCGGCCCGCGAGCGCCCGGAGCAGGGGTTCGGCGAGCGTCAGCAGTCCGGAGACGGCGGCCAGGGGGTTGCCGGGCAGCCCCACCAGATGCCGTCCCGAGGGCAGCCGGGCCAGGACCATGGGATGGCCGGGGCGCACGGCGACCCCGTCCACGAGCAACTCGGCTTCCGCGGCCCGGAGTACGGGGTGGACATGGTCGACCGGGCCACCGGCCGTACCGCCCGTCGTGATGACGAGGTCGGCCGTGGACCCGGTCACCGCGCGGTACAGATCGTCCTCGTCGTCACCGATCCGGCGGGTGGCGACCACCTCCACCCCGAGCGCGCGCAGCCAGGGCGCGAGCATCGGCCCGAGGGCGTCCCGGATGAACCCGTCGTGGGGGAGCCCCCCGGTCAGCAACTCGTCGCCGAGCACGAGCACCTCGACGGCGGGCCGGGGGACGGTCAGCAGCTCGTCGTACCCGGCGGCGGCGGCCAGACCCAGCACGGCCGGGGTCACCAGCGACCCGGCGGGGAGCAAAGGCTCGCCCGAGCGGCACTCCTGGCCCCGCGCCCTGATGTCCTGGCCGGGGACGACCGCGCGTTCGGCGTGGAGATGTCCGGTGACGTCGGTACGGGCGTGCTCGCTACGGATCACGGCGGTCGCCTCGGGCGGGACCCGGGCGCCGGTGGCGATCCGTACCGCGGAGCCGTCCGGAAGCGGTACGGACTCGCCGTGTCCGGCGAGGATCCCGGACCGCTCGGCGGCGTCGCCCCGCACGGGCGCGCCTTCCGGGGTCCTGACGGCCCAGGGGCCGGGGCCCGCCACCGCCCAGCCGTCCATGGCGGAGGTGTCGAACGACGGCAGGTCGGTGAGCGCGACCAGCGCCTCGGCGAGCACCTCGCCCAGGGCGTGTCCGAGGGCCACGGGCCGGGCCCGCG
>NZ_WWJY01000210.1 GCF_009865405.1 Streptomyces sp. SID3212
TGGACCTCGGCGGGTCGGCGTTCGGCGGCGGCGGCGCCGAGCCCGGCGCCCAGGACCTCATCGGCGTACTGGTCGCCGTGCTCGTCCTGGCGGTCACCTTCGGATCGCTGCTGGCGGCGGGCATGCCGCTGCTCACCGCGCTGGCCGGGGTCCTGGCCGGGGTGGGCGGAGTACTGGCGCTGACCGGGGTGGTCGGCATCTCCTCCACCGCCCTGACCCTGGCCCTGATGATCGGCCTCGCCGTCGGCATCGACTACGCCCTGTTCATCCTCTCCCGGCACCGCTCCCACCTGGCCGAGGGCCGCGACGCCGAGGAATCGGCGGCACTGGCGACCGGGACCGCCGGCAGCGCGGTGGTGTTCGCCGGACTCACCGTCATCATCGCCATGGCCGGGCTCTCCGTCGTCGGGATCCCGTTCCTCACCGTGATGGGCCTGTGCGCGGCCCTCGCGGTGCTGGCTGGGGTCGCGGTGGCCCTCACGCTGCTGCCCGCGCTGCTGGGCGTGGCCGGCGCCCGCCTCGTACCGAAGCCCGGATCGCGCGCCGCCGGCCGGGAGACGGCCGTGGCCGGACCCGACACCCGGGCGGCGAACCTCGGCGAACGCTGGGTCCGCCTCGCCACCGCCAAGCCCTGGCTGACGACCCTCGCCGTGCTCGCGGCACTCGGCGCGCTGGCCTGGCCCGCGAAGGACCTGAACCTCGCACTGCCGGACAACGGCTCCGCGCCCGCGCACTCCTCGCAGCGCGCGGCCTACGACACCGTCTCCCGTACCTTCGGCCCCGGCTTCAACGGCCCGCTCGTCGTCCTGGCCGACACCGGTGACACCGCGTCACCCAAGGCCGCCGCCGCGACCATCGCCAAGGACCTGAAGGGCCTGGACGACGTGGCCGCCGTCGCCCCGCCCAAGGTGAACGCCTCCGGTACGTACGCCGTCGTCCAGCTCGTCCCCCGGGGCGCGCCCGACGCGCAGAGCACCAAGGACCTGGTGACGACGATCCGCGACCGGGCGGCGCGGATCGGCGAGGAGACGGGAGCGAGTATCCGCGTCACGGGGCAGACGGCGGTGTCGATCGATGTCTCCGTCCAACTGGCCTCCGCCCTGGTGCCGTTCGGCGCCGTCGTGGTCGGCCTGTCCCTGGTGCTCCTGCTGATCGTCTTCCGGTCCCTCGTCGTCCCGTTGAAGGCCGCGGCCGGGTTCCTGCTGTCCGTCACGGCGACGTTCGGCGCCACGGTCGGCGTCTTCCAGAACGGCCACTTCCGGAGCCTGGTGGGCGTCGACGGGTCCACCCCGACGGCGTCGTTCCTCCCGGTCGTGGTCATGGCCGTCCTGTTCGGGCTGGCCATGGACTACGAGGTCTTCCTGGTCTCCCGTATCCACGAGTCGTACGCCCACACCCGCCGGCCCCTCCACGCGATCCACATGGGTGCCCGGCACAGCGCCCGGGTGGTGACCGCCGCGGCCCTGATCATGGTGTCTGTGTTCGCCGCGTTCATCAGCAGCGAGGGCATGATCCTCAAGCAGGTGGCGTTCGCCCTCGCCCTCGGTGTCCTGATCGACGCCTTTGTCGTACGGATGACACTGGTCCCGGCGGTGCTGGCCCTGACCGGACACGCCGCGTGGTGGCTGCCGGCCCGGCTCGCCCGGTGGCTGCCCGACGTGGATCTCGAAGGCGCGCGCCTGAATGCTGCCCAACCCGCCCCTGAACAGGCCGATCTGGCGATGACGCGCCATTGACGGGCTGATTGGTCTGGACCATAGTCCTGATCATGTTCATGATTAGAGAACGAATCGGCCGGACCCGGTTCGGTGTGATCGCCGTAGTGGCGTTCGCGCTGGCGCTGTTCGGCATGCTGGTACCGGGACTGACGCCGCCCGCCACCGCCGCGCCCACCGCGGCGCTGCCGGCCTGTCGTTTCTGGAGCGATGTCGTCCCGCCGGACCGGCCGGTGTCCCCCTGGATCCCTCCGCTCCAGACCTCCCCCGCGGTGAACTTCACCCAGCGGCTGCCCGCCCCCACCGGAGTCACCGGCTCTCTGGCCGGGGGCCGGGTCGCCGTCACGTTCAACCGGGTTCCCGGCGCCCAGTCCTACCGGTTGTGGCGCAACGGCCAGCCGATCGCCTGGCTTCTCGGTTATGACCAGCCGACGATCACCATCACCGACACCGCGCCCTGCGAGAACGCCTACTACAACGTCATCGCGCTGTCCGACCAGAGCGCCACCGACCCGTCGACCGGCCGGCTCTCGGCGCCGTACCAACTCGACGCCAGCGGTTCGGTCGTGCCCTGGGTGACGCCGGCGGGCCGGACCATCGACATGAAGGTCACCGCCTACAACGACACCGGGACGACGGCGTCGGGCTACCAGGCCCAACTCGGCGTCTGCGCCGTCGATCCCCGGGTGATCCCGTGGGGCACCTACTTCAGCGTCCCCGGGTACGGGATCTGCTACGCCGCCGACATCGGGACCTGGATCCAGAACAACACCGTGGACATCTGGCTCCCGCCGGGGACCCAGGCGAACAACTGGGGCGTACAGAACAGGACCGTCACCCTCATCGCCGACCCGTACGCGGGCACACCCCCGCCCGGTGATACGAACCCGCCCACGGGCGGCGCCGGCCGGATCACCGGTCTCGGCGGCAAGTGTGTCGACGTGGCGGCGGCGAGCAGCGCCAACGGCACGGCGGTCCAGCTCTACGACTGCAACGGCTCCACCGCGCAGCGCTGGACGGTGGCCTCGGACGGTTCGATCCAGGCGCTCGGCAAGTGCCTGGATCTCACGGCGGCCGGTACGGCCAACGGCACCAGGGCGCAGCTGTACGACTGCAACGGCAGCGGCGCCCAGAAGTGGCAGAAGGGCTCGGGCAACACCCTGGTGAACCCGGCGTCCGGCAAGTGCCTCGACGTGGTGGACCGCTCCACCGCCAACGGGGCCCGGCTACAGATCTGGACGTGCGCGGGCGGAACGAACCAGCAATTCACGCTGCCGATCTGACGCCCCGTCAGGCATCAGGGGAATTCTCAGTCCTCGTTGTTGTCGTCCTCACCCTCACCCTCGCCCTCGTAGTGAATGGTGCCGTCCTCGTCGAGCCGGGGGCGGATCTGCTCGGGAGGATGACTGTCGATGTCGGACGGACGAGGTCCTTCGGGCCCGTCGGGGCCCCAGCGCAGCAGGCGGCGGGCGCGGCAGACCTGGTGGACGGTGCCCAGGACCTCGATCCGGTTGGCGTGTTCGGCCCGGAGGCGGTCGGCGGCCTCGGCGTAGGTGGCCAGCTCGGCGGTCGCGGCGCCCTGGGCGGTCACCGTCCGCGCGTCGGCGTTCCTGTCCTCGACGTCCCAGGGGATGAGGCCCAGCCGTCGCGGTTCGAACCAGGTGAGGGAGAAGTCCAGTGTCTTGCGGGCTTCGTGCGCGGTGGCGTGCAGGCCGCTGGCCGCCTTCCACGCGTCGCCGTCCTGTTCCACGATCCTGAACAGCGCGGGCAGCAGCAGCACGTCGGGGTGGGTGTCCAGCGCCCGTTCGGAGTCGTCCAGCACGTCTTCGGGGAACCGGGCCCCGGTGTACGCCAGTTGACGCCGGGCCAGCCGTTCCGCCGCCTGGACGGGTGTGACCGGCGCTTCCGGGTCCAGGACCAGGCCGTCGTCGATGCCCGGCTCCCGGACGCCGCGGTCCCAATTCGGCACGGAGGGTTCAGGATCGGTCGGCCGGGGCTGCTCGATGCCGTCCGGCCCGGCGGCGGTGTACTCCTCGGCGCGCACCACCCGGTAACGGGTTCCGAGTACGGTCAGCTCGTCGACGCGTTCGCTCTCCAACCGGGCGACCGCCGCCAGCAGGGCACGCCGCTCGGCCCTGTCCTTGGCGTCGTCCTTCGCCCGGAACCACAGTAACGAGTTGAGGCTGTCCCGGGCCTCCTGCGGACAGCCGGCCACCACGGGGACCACCACCCGCCACCGCGACGCGTCGTCCCCCGCGTCCCGCGCGTCCCGCACGTCCTGGGCGGCCACCCCGAACAGCGGCCCCCGCACGAGCATGGCCCGTTCATCCAGCATGGCGTCGAGCGCGTCCGCCTCCGTGACCGCCTCCACCGGCCCTTGCGGCTGCCTCACAAGGATCGGCAGCATCCGGTCCGCACTCTCATCCCGATGACTCATGCGCCCCATCCTGCCGACAGCGACGGGCGAGCACTGCCGGTTTCCCGATTCCCCACTCCATCCGGTCACCGGAGGTCCGACTCCCGCACCAGGCTCCTAAGGGACCGGGGCCGGGTCGGCCCGTGTCCCGCACTTTGTGCGACACGACTGACGTGCGTCCGGCCTTCGGGCGGCTCGCCTCAGGGGGCTGTCAGTGCCCGCCCTTAGGGTGCGGACATGATCACGACCACCGTCGCGCAGTCCTGGGCCCGTATCGAGGCATGGCTCGCGCAGCACGCCGCCGTCAGCCACGGGCTGCTCCGGCCGCCCGCCCGGCCGGAGGACATCGCGGCGGCCGAATTCCGTCTGGGAGTGGTGTTCCCGTCCGACCTGACGGAATCGCTGCTGTGTCACGACGGCGTTCAGCTCCAGGACGGAACGCTGACGCTGGGCTACTACGGACCGCTGTCCGGTGTCGAGGACATCGTCCACAGCACCGAGTTCCTGCGGGGCATCGGATCGGACGTCGCCGAGGACGAGGCCGATCTCGACGAGGAGGAGCGGGACCAGTACGCGTACTGGCCGCACGAACGCCTCCTGATCACCCTGGGCATCGGCTGGCAGTCCTCCGACGGTCTCTTCCTGGTCTCGCGCCCCGGCCCGTACCACGGCCGTGTCGGCCGGTACTTCGACGAGGACAGCCCGTCCTTCACCGAGTGGCCGACACTGCGGCACGTCCTCGCCGGCCTCGCCACGTCGCTGGAGAACGGCACCCTCTTCAACGGGCGAACACCGGTCGCCGTCGAGGGCCGGTTGATCTGGGACGACGACACCGGAACGGGGCCGGCTCGGAGCGTGAGGGTGAGCGACGGGAGCGTCTTCGGCGGGGAAGCACGTGGCCGTCTCTAGGGTGTGTATCGCGAACCTCGCCGATCCGTCCGGAGACGCCATGACCGTACAGATGACTTTGACCGCGGTAAACCTCGACTGCCCTGATCCGCCGGCTCTGGCCGCGTTCTATCAGCAGGCCACCGGCCTCGAACCCCACCCGGAGTCCAACGCCGACTTCGCCGGCCTCACCCGTGGCGGCGGACTCTTCATCGGCTTCCAGCGGGTCGACGACTACCGGGCGCCGCACTGGCCGGAGCAATCCGCCCCGCAGCAGGCCCATCTCGACTTCGCGGTCGAGGACGTGGACGAGGCCGAGGCCCGGCTGTTGGAGCTGGGCGCGGTCAAGCCGGACCGCCAACCGGGGAAGGACAGGTGGCGGGTCTTCCTCGATCCGGCCGGACATCCCTTCTGCCTCGTCAAAGGCTGAGAGCCGGACGTACGACCACCGTACGGGCCGTGAGGTCCGCCCGGCGGCCGCACACGTCCGGAGCCCTCGGCGATCGTGGCGTGGACGCCCCTGCCGGTCAGCTCCTCCTTCGGGTTGACGACCCAGTGGTGCGGGCGCCGAGCCTGCCCCTGTCGCGGGCGATCAGCTCGACGTCGAAGCCGCGAAAGCCGAAGGGGTACGGGCGATGGCCGGGCCCGTCACGCCGCGCCGCGCGCCGTACCCGTCACGAAACGTGTCACCGCCCGTGTGAAGGCCGCCGGTTCTTCCAGGTGGCCGAAGTGCCCGCTGTCCTCCAGGATCAGCAGGTCCGATCCGGGGATCAGCCGGTGCAGTTCCTCGGCCCACCGCACTCCGCAGATGACGTCGTGGCGGCCGACGACCACAAGGGCCGGCACGGTGAGCGAGCCGAGGGCCGCGCGGTCGTCGATGACGTCCGGTACGAGATTCTCGTCCAGCCCGGAGATGTGGGAGCCCCGCACGGAGGCGCGGAGGGGCGCGAACTCCGCCTCCCGGCCCCAGTAGTCGGCGAAGTACGCGGGAAGCAGCCCCCTGACGACGGAGGTCATCCGCGCGTCGTCGGAGATGGTGGGGATGGCCTGGAACGCGGCGAGGACCTCGGGGAGTCCGGGCCGGTCGGCGTTCCGCGCCGCGAACAGCTCCACCAGGCGCATGGCCTCCGCGCCGTGCTCGGGACCGGTCAGTGGCGCGCTCTCGTAGAGGATCACCCCGGCGACACGCTCGGGGTGGTACAGGGCGTGGTACTGCACGACGAAACCGCCGTGCGAATGCCCCAGCAGGTGCACCTCGGGGACGCCGAGATGTTCGATCAGCTCCCCGAGGAACCGGCTGTAGAGGGCCCGGGTGTACCCGTTGGGGTGGGACGGCAGACGCCCGGAGGCGCCGGTGCCGACCGGCTCCGGGTAGACGATCGTCAGGTGGCGCTCCAGCTCCGGCATGCGCAGGTATTCCCAGTCGATGCCCGGCCCGCCGGAGTGGGCGACGCACACGGGGCCGGTGCCGTGGACGTGGTAGCGCTGTACGACACCGTCGATCTCGACGGCGTGTGATCCGGCGGCCAGAGGATCGGTCGCAGAGGTGGTCATGGGGTTCTCCGTATCCGGCAGGTGTCGATGACACCGGCAGGACGCCGGAGAAACCAAGAAGTTCGATTTCTGCTCTGTGACGCCCGTCACACGCGCGTCACGCACCCGTCACACAGGAGTGAGTGCCTGGAGGGCCGCCACCGGCCGGGGGTGCAGCAGACGCAGCCGGTACGGACGCCCGGCGCCGTCCAGGGTCATCACCCACGCCACCGAGGGCGGGCAGTGGTCCGGGTCCTCGACCGGGTTGAGGAGATCCATCTCCCAGACGGCCAGGGACCGGCCCGCCACGGCGTGGGCCAGGCGCTGGCGCACACCGGCCTCCAGGTCGCACTCCATGCCACGGGTCAGGACGCTCCTGCCCCCCACCGGCTCGTTACCCCGCAGCAGGGCGATCCCGGGTGACCAGCGCTCCGCCAGCAGCGCGCCGAAGTGTCCGCTCTCGGCGGCGGCGAGTGTCTCGCGCGCCTCGGCACGGCTGGCGCGCACCCGCCGCGCGGTGTCGCC
>NZ_WWJY01000211.1 GCF_009865405.1 Streptomyces sp. SID3212
CGGCGGCCGCCGTGGCCGCCGCGACGGACACGGCCGTCACGGCGCCGCCGCGGACACCGAATCCCTGACCGGGCTGTGAGGGGCGACGATGGGACACCACAGAGCCGCGCTCCCTTCCGCTGTACGCACACGCGCAGCCCCTGCCGCCCGACGGGCGGACCGATGGCCGGGGTTGCGCGTGGCAGACAGTAGCCGGGCGGACACGGGGCGGCCAACGACCGGCTCGCGCACACACAGTGACGCCCCGCCGTGGACCACAGGTCACCGGCGGGGCGTGGTGCCGACACGGGAGCGGGGAAGTTCCCCCGAATGGGCGGTCCCCGCCGTGTCGTGCCGTGTTGCGGAGGCGCCGCTCAGATGCGTACGCCGAACTGGTAGCTGCCGGCCCACTCCATGGCCTCGTACCGCACCACGGCACCGGGCTTGGGGGCGTGGATGACCTGGCCGTTGCCGACGTACAGGGCCACGTGGCTGAGACCGCTGAAGAACACCAGGTCGCCGGGGGCCAGTTCGCTGCGGGCGATGCGGGTGCCCTCGTTGGCCTGGGTGTAGGTGGTACGGGTGAGCTGCACGCCGGCCTGGGCGTACGACCACTGGACCAGCCCCGAGCAGTCGTAGGCGTTGGGGCCCTCGGCGCCGGATATGTAGGGCTTGCCGAGCTGTGTCTTGGCGGCGGCCAGGGCGGCGGCGGCGCGGCCCGAGGCGGGCGGCGGGGTGTCGCCGAGGTCCACGCGGTCGTTGCCGCGGCTGGCGCGCTCCGCGTCGGCGGCGGCGAGTTCGGCGCGCTCCTTCGCGGTCAGGGTGTTGAGCACCTGCTGCGCGGCGGCGAGCTTCTTCTGGACTTCCTTCTTGTTGTCCGCGAGCTGCTTGCGGGCGTCGGAGAGGTCCTTGACCTTGTCCTGCGCCTCGGTGCGCTGCTGGGCGAGGGACCGCTGCTTCGCCTGGATCTGCTGGAGCGTCTCGGCCTGCTTGGCACTGACCTGGTCCAGCGTGGAGGCCTTCTCCAGGTACGTGTCGGGGTCCGAGGAGAGGAAGAGCTGGATGGACGGGTCGATGCCACCGGTGCGGTACTGGGCACTGGCGATCGAACCGAGCTCGTCGCGGAGGTCGTTGAGGTCGTCCTGGCCGTTGGCGACCCGGTCCTGGAGGGTGCCGACCTGCTTCTCCAGCTTGTCCTGCGCGTCTTCGGCGGCGTGGAGCTTCTCGTTGGCCACCTCCGCCTCGTGGTAGAGCTTGTCGACCTGCTCCTTGACCTCGGCCTTGGAGGGCTTGGGGGCCGCGTTGGCGGCCTGGGAGGTCAGCGCCACGGCAGCGGCCGCGGTCACGGTGAGAACGGTCACCCGGGCGCGGTTGGGCTGCTTGGGACGACGGTGGGACGCCACGAAGGCGAGCTCCTTCTTCCTCAGCCGCCTACCGGGCAGGGGACGTATGTCCCGGCTCCGCGCGTTCAGCTCCCCCGGGAACCGGGCTGAACGGCGTGGACTCGGCGGTTCCTTCGCTGCCACCCCGAATGGGTGATCGACCGCGCGAAGGTTCGAGGCCTGACCCTAGTGACCTTCTTGTGATCAGTTCAAATCCTCACGGGAAAAATCTCGGCCGCGAGGGGCATAATTTACCGACACCACACAGGCAGTAAGGGACTTTTGACGCTGCGGTGGCCACAAGAGATGCCAATTCGGTCATTGGCCGCACGAGTTGACTAGCTACGCGAAAGCCGCTTCAGCAACAAGGCGGACGCGACGGGCCGGGCGCCGGCCTTCGCCACTCCGTCCGCGACCTCACGGTCGGTGGAGACCACCACGACGGGCCGCCCCGGCGGCTCCGCGCGCACGAGCTGGCGGATCAGTTCGTCCGCCGTGATCCCGGGTTTCGAGAACAGCACCCGCACTCCGCGCGGCGGCGCGAGCAGCACCGGGGCCGCCAGTTCGGCCCCGTCGAAGACACACGTCATCTCGGCGCCCGACTGGGCCGCCAGCATGGCGAGGCCGCCCAGCAGCCGCAGCCGCTGCTTCTCCAGCGGCATCGTCGGATAGCCGGTCTTGGTGACGTTGTAGCCGTCCACGATCAGATGCGCCTGGGGCAGCGCCAGCAACTGGTCGAGCAGCGCCGGGTCCATGTCGGACAACGCCCGCGCCGCCACGTCCTTCGGCGACATCCGGCCCGGCTCGACCGCGTCGACCGTGTCGGCGGGCCGGGCGTTGGCCGGCGGCAGGGCCAGCTCGCGGCGCAGTCCCTGCGCCGACTCCAGGACCGTGTCCAGCAGCAGCCGCAGCCGCATGTCCTCTATCGACCGGCCCTCGCGCGCGGCCCTGCGGCTCGCCTCGACCGTCGACTCGGCCTCGGTCAGCCGCGCCCTGATCCGCCGTGTCTCGCTCTCGGCGGCCGACACCTGCGCGGCGGCCTCGGCCTTGAGCGTCTCGGACTCGGCGGTCGTACGGCGCAGGGCGGCCTCGCCCCGCTTCACGTCGCTCTGGGCGCTGCGCAGCTTGCGGTGGAGCGACTCGGCCTCCTTTCGGGCCGCCTCCAGCTCCGTACGCAACCGCTCGTTCTCGGTCTTCGTCAGCGCCTTGGCGACGGCCAGCTCCTCGCGCAGCCGCTCCAGCTCGCGCCGGGCCTCCTCGCCCGCGCGCTCGGCGTCGGCCCGCTGGGCCTCCTCGCCGGCGGCGGCCACCAACTTCACCCATCCGGGGGGCCGCAGCACGTACGCGGCGGCGGCCACGTCGACGGGATCGGCCGCGGCGGGCGGCGATCCGGACTCCAGGGCGGCGGACAGCTCGGGCTGCGACTGGGTGATCCGCTCCCCGATCCGCTGGCGGAAGAGGGGGTCGCTCTCCAGCGCGGCGGCCATCGCGTTGCCCGCGAACCTGGCACGCCTGTTCGGGGTGAAGCGGGCGTACTGGCGCAGCTGCGCCGGGAGTTCGGTGACGGTCAGCCCGCCGAAGGCGTCCGAGACCAGCGCGACGACGCGGCGTCTCACCCCGTCCGGGAGCGGACGGTCGAGCGCCTCGGCGGCGTCACCGCCGGCCGCGCCGGCCGGCTCGGCACCGCTGTCCGGCTGCTCCACGCTCCGTCACCCCACTACCCTCGGGCGGTTCCCTCAGGAACCGGCGCCCGGCCTGTCGACCAGCTCGATCTGGTCCACCGCGTTGCACCAACGGCAGCGCACGGACTCGATGGTCTCACTGACCACCTCACGCTCCTCCACCTTCGGCTCCCCCGCCAGGTCCAGATGGACGTACTCCACGACCCTCGACGACCGGGTCACGTCGAAGCGCGTGAGATTGCCGCAGAGCGTGCAGCGCCACCGGGTGGCGGCCGTCGGCCGGGGAACCGTCGTCATCGTGCCGTCCTTGACTGTCGGGGTGGGGCCGGCGATGTGCGCCGTCGAACGTGTGGATGTCCGCCCGTAACCCTACGGCCTCGCGGGTACCCCATGGTCCGGCGAGGCATTCCCGCCCGATGACTCCCGGTACGCCATGCTCTGTCCGTGACCAATTGGCGCACGGCGAACGACGGCCCCGTGGTGACGTACGGACTGATCGCGCTCTGCGTGCTGACGTTCCTGATCAGCCCCCTGTCGGGCTTCACCATGGCGTACGGGAGGGGCGAGGCGCTCCTCGGGGCGCAGAGCGCGTACTTCGAACGCTGGGGCGTCATCCCCGACCAGCTGACGCACGACCCCACCCCGCGCGCCCTGCTGACCCCTCTCACCGCGCTCTTCGTCCACGGCAGCTGGCTGCATCTGCTGGGGAACATGCTCTTCCTCTACGTCTTCGGTGCGATGACGGAGGAGCGGATGGGACGACTGCACTTCGCACTGTTCTACCTGGCGGCCGGCTACGCCGCCCTGTTCGTGTACGCGATGGCCAACGCGGGCTCGGAGCAGACCCTGGTCGGGGCGTCGGGCGCGATCTCGGCGGTGCTGGGCGCGTTCCTGCGGCTCTTCCCCCGGGCGCGGGTCACCAGCCTCTTCCCGTTCCTCCTCTTCCTGCCGCTGCGCTTCCCCGCCTGGATCGTGCTGATCTTCTGGTTCGTCCTCCAGTGGGTGGCCGCGCGGAACGCCGGATCGGGGCCCGGGGTCGCCTACCTCGCCCATCTGGTGGGCTTCGCCGTGGGCTTCTGCTACGCCTGGGGGCGTTACCGGCGTAGCGATAGGGTGGAGGTCAAAGCCGTGGCCACCGAGGGAGAACGTCAGCCGTGATCACCGCGATCGTGCTCATCAAGACCAGCGTCGGCCGGATCCCCGAGATCGCCGAGTCGATCGCCGCGCTGGACAGCGTCAGCGAGGTCTTCTCGGTCACCGGTACGTACGACCTGATCGCCATGGTGCGCGTCGCCAGGCACGACGACCTGGCCGACATCATCCCCGGGTCGATCAGCAAGATCGAAGGCGTCGAGGCGACGGACACGCACGTCGCGTTCCGTACCTACTCCCAGCACGACCTGGAGGCGGCCTTCGCGATCGGGCTCGACGCGTAGACCGCCCCTCCTGAAGTGCCGGGCCCCTCCTGAGGTGCCGGGGCGGATCCGTCAGGGCGTACGTCAGACGGTCTCGCCGTCCCGGTCCGGGACGCAGCGGCCTTCCTCGGTGCGGTAGCTCCAGCGGGCGCCCTCGCGCACCAGTTCCCTCACCGCGCCGACGAACCGGTCCACGTGCTCGTCGGGCGTGCCCGCGCCGAAGCTCACCCGGATGGCGTTCAGCGAGCGCTCGCCCGGCTCCGCCTCCGGCGCGCCGCACTCCCCCGGGTCCTGCGGGTCGCTGCCCAGCAGGGTCCGTACCAGCGGGTGGGCGCAGAACAGGCCGTCCCGCACCCCGATGCCGTACTCCGCGGAGAGCGCCGCGGCGAAGTGCGAGCTGTTCCAGCCCTCCACCACGAACGAGAGCACACCGACCCGCGGGGCGTCGTCCCCGAACAGCGACAGCACCCGGACCTCGGGCACGGAGGCGAGCCCGTCCCGCACCCGGCGGACGAGCCGCTGCTCCCGGGCGACGAGCGTGTCGAACCCGGCCTCTTCGAGCGCCTTGCACGCCGAGGCGATGGCGTACACACCGATGACGTTGGGCGAGCCGGCCTCGTGGCGGGCGGCCGTGGTGTGCCAGTCGACGTCCACCCCGCCGTCCGCGCGCCGGGCGACCTTGCGGCTGGCGCCGCCGCCCGCGAGGTACGGCTCCGCCTCCCGCAGCCAGTCGGCGCGGCCCGCGAGGACACCCGAGCCGAAGGGCGCGTAGAGCTTGTGCCCGGAGAAGGCGACCCAGTCGACGTCCAGTTCGGCGATGTCCACGGGGTGGTGCGGGGCGAGCTGCGCCGCGTCGAGGACGATCCGGGCGCCGTGCCGGTGGGCGGCGGCGGCCAGCTCCCGTACGGGCCAGATCTCCCCGGTCACGTTGGACGCGCCGGTGACACAGACCAGGGCGGGGCCCTGCTCCCGTCCGGCGAGCGCCCGGTCGAGCGTGGCGACGGCCTCGGCGGGGGTACGGGGTGCGTTCAGGTACGTCACCCGGGCGTCGCGCCAGGGCAGGAGCGAGGCGTGGTGCTCCGTCTCGAACACGAAGACCTGGGTGTCGGCCGGGACCACGGCGGCCAGCAGGTTGAGCGAGTCGGTGGTCGAACGGGTGAAGACGACCTGGTCGCCGGGGCGGCAGCCGAGGAACTCCGCGACCGTACGGCGGCTGTTCTCGAACAGGTCCGTCGACAGCTGGGAGAGGTAGCCGGCGCCGCGGTGCACGCTGCCGTAGTACGGCGCGTAGGCGGCGACGTCGTCCCACACCCGCTGGAGCGCGGGGGCGCTCGCCGCGTAGTCGAGGGCCGCGTAGGTGACCTCGCCCCCGGTGACGAGCGGGACCGTCACGTCGCGCCCGAGCACGGGCAGCGGCGCCGCACAGGCGGGGTCCTCGGTGGTGGTGCTGCTGGACTGCGACGTGGCGGCGTTCAGGTATGCGGACGTCACGAGACTGCTCCCTCGGGGACCTGGACCCCAGGAAAGCCAGGGGTCCGCGCTTGCCATAGACCTCGCTGCCTACGGCCTGGTCTTCACCCGGGGCACCCCGCCACGGACGGAGGGTTGCCGGACAGCGAGCCGGGGCCTAAATCGCTGTCACTCATGACCTTGTGCACGAGCTTGACATACCCGGGCAGCGGCCTCAAGTCCGCGTCCGGGATGTGGAACGGAGCAGGTGGGGGGAACGGAAGAGGCGGGGCGCGGCCACCGGCCGCGCCCCGCCCCCCCTCTCTCTTCCCGCTGACGCTTCCGCTACCGGTGCGACGCCTCGACCCAGCGCGCGAGGGCCCGTCCCGCCGCCCCCGAGTCCACCGACTCCGCCGCGCGCGCGATGCCCGCCGCCAGCTGGAGCTCCAGGGCGTCGTCCGTCGGGTCCAGCGCGACCAGCGCCGCCGCGGCGTTCAGGAGCACCGCGTCCCGTACGGGACCGGTCTCGCCGGCCAGCAGCCGGCGGGCCACATCCGCGTTGTACGACGCGTCCGCGCCCCGCAGCGCCTCGACCGGCACCAGCGCGAGGCCCACCTCACGGGGGTCGAACGGCACCTCGCCGACCTTCCCGTCCCGTACGACCCACACCCGCGAAGTCGCGGTCGTGGTCAGCTCGTCGAGCCCGTCGTCGCCCCGGAAGACCAGCGCCGAACTGCCGCGCTCGGCCAGCACCCCCGCCACGATGGGCGCCATCCGCCGGTCCGCCACACCCACGGCCTGGGACCGTACCCGCGCCGGGTTGGTCAGCGGCCCGAGGATGTTGAACGTGGTCTGCGCGCCCAACTCCCGGCGCGCCTTGGCCGCGTACCGCAGCGCGGGGTGGAACTTCACGGCGAAGCAGAAGGTGATCCCCGCCTCCTCCGCGACCTCCGCGACCCGCTGCGGGGTCAGTTCCAGGTTGACGCCGAGCTTCTCCAGGACGTCGGAGGCGCCGCTCGCGGACGACGCGGCGCGGTTGCCGTGCTTGACGACCTTCGCGCCGGTGCCCGCGACCACGATCGCCGCCATCGTGGAGATGTTGACGGTCTTGGCGAGGTCGCCGCCGGTCCCCACGATGTCGACCGTACGGCCCGGCACCTCGATCGTGTTGGCGTGGGCGTACATCGCGCGGACCAGGCCGGAGACCTCCTCGACGGTCTCGCCCTTCGCCCGCAGCGCCACGGCGAAGCCCGCGATCTGCGCGTCGGTGGCCTCGCCGTCCATGATCTGGTTCATCGCCCAGGCGGTGTCGTCCGTGGACAGGTTCTCGCCGCGCAGCAGGGGGTTGAGGACGCCCGGCCAGGTCCGGGCCGCCACGGTGTCGCCTCCGACGGGGGTAACAGCGCTCATGCTCGCTCCTGGGTGTCAGCACAACGGGCCCCGGCCTGCCGCCGGACCCGCCGCTCAGCCTATCGGCGGACACGACCCCGGCGGGCCCCGTGCCCGTACTGCGGACCGTCCGATCTCGGGGGCGCCGGAGGTGTCGGGACCGCGCAGGACCATGCCGGACCGCACCGGACCGCTGCGGACAACGCCGAGGGCCCCGGCCGGTCTCCGGGAAGGAGACCGGGCCGGGGCCCTCGGTGGTGGCGACCCTGGGGTCGGTGGGATCAGTGGTGGCCGTGGCCGCTCGTGATCTCCTTGTACTCCTCGGCGGTGGGCTTGGGGATCTGGGTGTTCTCCCCGTAGAAGCCCTTGCTGAGCTTCACCCGTGCCTTCTCGACCGGCGAGACCTTCCGCTCGACACCGTTCTCGTCGACCGTCGGGCCGAGTTCGGCCGGCTTCGGCTGGTCGTGCGCGGTGAGCTTGTACAGGTCACCCTGGTCCAGCGGGGTGTGGACCTCGACGAACTCGCCGTGCGGCAGCCGCTTGATGAGCCCGGACTCGCGTCCGTGCAGCACCTTCTCGGCGTCCCGGCGCTGGAGGCCGAGGCAGAACCGCTTGGTGACGACGAAGGTGAGGACCGGGACGACGAAGAACCCGACCCGGACGAACCAGGTGATCGTGTTGATCGACAGATGGAAGTGCGTGGCCCAGATGTCGTTCCCGCCGCCGACCAGCAGCACGAAGTACCACGACAGCCAGGCGACACCGAAGGCCGTACGGGTCGGCGCGTTGCGCGGCCGGTCCGCGATGTGGTGCTCGCGGTCGTCCTTCGTGACCCAGGCCTCGATGAACGGGTAGACGGCGATCGCGACGAGCACCATCGGGAAGATGACCAGCGGGATGAACACACCGAGGACCAGCGTGTGGCCCCAGAAGTTGATCTCCCAGCCGGGCATGAACCGGATGAGCCCCTCGGAGAAGCCCATGTACCAGTCGGGCTGCGCGCCGGTGGAGACCTGGTCGGGCCGGTAGGGGCCGATGGCCCAGATCGGGTTGATCGTGGCGATCGCCGAGACGATCGAGATCACACCGAAGACCAGGAAGAAGAACCCGCCGGCCTTCGCCATGTAGATCGGCAGCAGGGGCATGCCGACGACGTTCTTCTCCGTACGGCCGGGGCCCGCGAACTGCGTGTGCTTGTGCACGAACACCAGGATCAGGTGCCCGGCCACCAGGCCCAGCATCAGTCCGGGCAGCAGCAGGATGTGGACCGAGTAGAACCGGCTCACGAAGTCGCCGCCGGGGAACTCCCCGCCGAACAGGAACATCGAGATGTACGTACCGACGATCGGCACGGACAGGATCGCGCCCTGCACGAAGCGGACACCGGTGCCGGACAGCAGGTCGTCCGGGAGCGAGTAACCGGTGAACCCGGTGAACATGCCGAGGACGAACAGCAGGAAGCCGAACAGCCAGTTGACCTCACGGGGCTTGCGGAACGCACCCGTGAAGAACACGCGCATCATGTGCACGAGCATCGCCGCGAGGAAGATCAGCGCGGCCCAGTGGTGGATCTGCCGGATCAGCAGGCCACCGCGGACGTCGAAGCTGATGTCCAGCGTCGAGGAGAACGCCTCCGACATCCGTACGCCCTGGAGCGGGACGTAACTGCCGTGGTAGACGACCTCGTTCATCGACGGGTGGAAGAACAGCGTCAGATAGACACCCGTCAGGATGATGATGATGAAGCTGTAGAGGCTGACCTCGCCCAGCATGAAGGACCAGTGGTCCGGGAAGATCTTCCGCATGTTGGCCTTGGCCAGGCCGTAGATGCCCAGCCGGCCGTCCGCCCAGTCGGCGACCCTTTCCCCGGCGGGCGCCTTGCGGTTGTTCGTCTCGTCCGAGCTGTTACTCATCCGCGCTCCCAGAAGGCAGGGCCGACGGGCTCTTCGAAGTCGCCGAGCGCCTCGAGGTTGCCCTCACCGTTCACTCCGATCCGCAGCTGCGGAAGAGCGTGACCGGCCGGGCCGAAGAGGACCCGGGCGCCGTCGGAGAGGTCGAAGGTGGACTGGTGGCACGGGCAGAGCACGTGGTGCGTCTGCTGCTCGTACAGGCTGATCGGGCAGCCGACGTGGGTGCAGATCTTCGAGTAGGCCACGATCCCCTCGTGGGACCACTCGAGTTCGCGCTTGTCCTTGATGTCGTCCGGCTGGATACGGACGATCATCAGGGCGGCCTTGGCGATCTCCTGCTGGAACTCCTCGCTGTCCTCCTCCAGCCCCTCGGGCATGGCGAAGGTCAGCGAGCCCACGACGACGTCCTCGGGACGCAGCGGCTCCAGGGTGTTCATGTTGATGAGCTGCTTGCCCTTGGCCCACAGGGTGCTGCGGAGCTTCTTCTCCGGCAGCGGGCCGAGGTCGCGCAGCAGCACCACACCGGAGAGCGGTACGAACGCCAGCGCCCCGAACATCGTGTTGCGGATCAGCTTGCGCCGGCCGAAGCCGGACTCCGAAGCACCGGCCGCGAAGTCCGCCAGGACCTTCGCCTTGACCTCGGGCGTCGCCGCGATGGGGTGGCGCTCGTCGGTCATCTCGACGTCCGACATCAGCGTGCGCGCCCAGTGGACCGCGCCGGCGCCGATGCAGAAGAGCGCGATGCCGAGCGTCACTCCCAGCGAGAAGTTCAGGATGCTGATGTGCCCGATCGGCCAGATGTAGACGATCTTGTCCACCGGGAACGCGACGAACGACGCGATGAACGCGACCGTCGCCAGCATCGAGAGCAGGAACAGGAAGGCGACCACGCGCTCGGACCGCTTGGCGGCGCGCTCGTCGATGTCCTGGATCCGCGGCTGATGCGCGGGCAGTCCCGGGTCGGCGAACGGATCGTCCGCCCGCTCGACCGCGCCGCCGTGCCCTGGCTCCTGCGCGCTCGGCAGGTTCTCTTCTTCTGGAATCTCTTGGCTACTCATGACTTCTTGGCCTTAGCGGTGTGGGCCGCGACCCAGATGGCGACTGCGATACATGCGCCGAGCCCGAAGATCCAGCCGAACAGGCCCTCACTGACGGGGCCGAGGCCGCCCAGATTGAGGCCGCCGGGGCTCGGCGAGTCGGCGCCGTTCACCGCCTGGATGTACGCGATGAGGTCCTTCTTCTGCTGTTCCGGCATCGTCGTGTCCGGGAAGGACGGCATGTTCTGCGGGCCGGTCTGCATGGCCTCGTAGATGTGCTTCGGACTGACGCCGTCCAGGTTCGGTGCGGTCTTGCCGTGTGTCAGCGCGCCGCCCTCACCCGTGAAGTTGTGGCACTGGGTGCAGTTGGTACGGAACAGGTCGCCGCCCTTGGCGATGTCCGCGCCGTCGGGGCTGTACTGCTCCGAGGTCGGCTGGGCGGGGCCCGCGCCGAGGGACGCCACGTACGCGGCGAGCTGGTCGATCTCCTTCTGCGAGTAGATGACCTTCTTCTTCGGCACCTGCGCGCCGGGCTGCTGGGCCGGCATGCGGCCGGTGCCGACCTGGAAGTCCACGGCGGCCGCGCCGACGCCCACCACGGAGGGACCGTCGCTGCTGCCCTGGCCGCCCACTCCGTGGCAGCTCGCGCAGCCCACGGAGTAGAGCTTCTTGCCCTCCTCGATGGCGAGTGACTGGGAGGTGGTGTCGGCCTGCGCCTTGTCCGCGGGCGCGAACGCCGCGTACAGCCCCCCGGTGGCCGCCAGCGCGAGGAGTAGGACGACGACCGCAGCCAGCGGATGGCGTCGTCGTGCGGAGAGCTTTTTCACGGATTACCCCGGTGTCAGGATCTTCTGCGTCGGTGCTTGCTGGACAGTGTGCGGACGCGCTCAGGGGCGCGGTCCGTTACTTGATCAAGTAGATCGTGGCGAAAAGGCCGATCCAGACGACATCGACGAAGTGCCAGTAATAGGACACAACGATGGCGGCGGTTGCTTGCTCGTGGGTGAACCTCTTGGCCGCGTACGTCCTGCCGAGGACGAACAGGAAGGCGATCAGGCCACCTGTCACATGCGCACCGTGGAAGCCGGTGGTCAGGTAGAACACCGAGCCGTACGGGTCGGAGGACAGCGAGATGCCGTCGTTCTTGACCAGTTCGGTGTACTCGAAGATCTGACCGCCGATGAAGATCGCACCCATCACGAACGTGATCACGAACCAGGTGCGGAGCTTCTTCACGTCACCGCGCTCCGCGGCGAAGACGCCGAGCTGGCAGGTGAGTGAGGAGAGCACCAGGATCGTGGTGTTCGTCGCCGAGAACGGAACGTTCAGGTGCGACGCCACTTCCTTCCAGTGCTCCTCCCCCGTCACGGATCGCAGGGTGAAGTACATCGCGAAGAGGGCCGCGAAGAACATCAGCTCGGAACTCAGCCAGATGATCGTTCCGACGCTGGTGAGGTTCGGCCGATTGACCGACGGGTGCGCGTGCCCGGTTTCTACTGTCGTTGCTGTCGCCACGACCGACATTATGTCGGTCCCTTATCCCGCCCTCACTCCGGGGGGTGCAGTTCGGTGTGTCCATGCGCCTGTCCAGCCCGAACGGCCCAGCGAAGACCTGTCATTACCCGTGCTGACACGCTGTCCGACGGAGTAGCATCCGCGCATCGGTTCAGAGCACGTGCCCTGAAGCCCCCGAAGCCCTCGCAGACACGGATGTCACGGAGGAACAATGCAGCCGACCGCCACGGTGCTGGTCTACAGCGACGACGCGAACACCCGCGAGCAGGTACGGCTGGCGGCGGGACGCAGGCCGGCCGCCGACGTGCCGCCGATCCGGTTCCTGGAGTGCGCCACCCTCCCCGCCGTGATCAAGGCCCTCGACCAGGGCGGCATCGACGTCTGCGTGCTGGACGGCGAGGCCGCGCCCTCGGGCGGTATGGGCGTCTGCCGCCAGATCAAGGACGAGATCTTCAACTGCCCGCCCGTGCTGCTCCTGATCGGGCGCCCCCAGGACGCCTGGCTGGCCACCTGGAGCCGCGCGGACGCCGCGGTGACCCTTCCGGTCGAACCGGTCGGTTTCGCGGACACCCTGGCCGCCCTGCTGCGTACGAGGCAGGCCGTGGGGGCGTAGTCCCCGCCGGGGCTCACTCAACCCTTGGAATGAACGAATGAACGAATGAACGGGCGGGTGCCGTACGGGACTACTCCCTTACGGCACCCGCCCGTTCGCCGGGCGCCCGTTCGCCGGTCGCCCGCCGCCCGTCAGACCTCGGGACGCAGCCGTCCCGCCGCGGCGGGGCCCGTGCCCTCCGGGACGCCGGCGGTCAGGACGCTGCCGCCGCGCCACTTGTCCCAGCTCAGGTTCCAGTCGCCGAACCCGTTGCCGAAGTTCTCCATCGTGTGACCCTCGCTGTTGACGACCCGCACGACGTCGCCCTGGCGGACGACTCCGAAGAACCACTTCGCGTTCTCGGTGGACATCCCGACGCAGCCGTGGCTGACGTTGGCGGAGCCCTGCGAGCCGACGGACCAGGGCGCGGCGTGCACGTACTCACCGCTCCAGGTGACCCGGGTGGCCCAGTAGACGGGCAGGTCGTACGACTCACCGCTGCCGGCCGCGATGCCGACGCTCGTTCCCCGCATCCGGACGAACTGCTCCTTGCCGAGGATCACTTTGATCCCGTTACGCGTGGAGAAGCCCGGTTTTCCGGTGGTCACGGGGATGCTTTTTATCTCTTTGCCGTTGCGGTAGACCGTCATGTAGTGCGATCCGGCGTCGGCCACGGCCTCGACACGGTCGCCGGTGGACAGCTTCAGCGGCTTCACGGGCCCGCCGTACAACCGCCCGACCCTCACTCCTTGGAGCGTACTGGTCGCGGTGACGGTGCCGTTGGCGGGCCAGAAGTCCTTCGGCCTGAAGTGCAGGGTCTTGCTGTCCACCCAGTGCCAGGCGCCGTGGGCGCCGGGGCTGGAGCGCACCTTGAGGGAGCGCTCGACGACGGCGCGGTCCGCCTTCGCCTTGACGGGGGCGCTGAGTGTCGCGGTGACGGGCTGTCCGACGCCGTACTTGCCCGCCTGCGGGCCGAACTGGACGGTGAGGAGCTTCTTGCCCTTGGGGGCCTGGGTGTCGAAGGAGAGCGTCCTGGAGCCGGGTGCGCCGCCGTCGTCCTCGGTGGCGACGTGGACGGTGTAGCGGGTGCCCGCCGCGAGCGGGGCCGTGGAGCGCCAGCGTGAGCCGTCGGCGGTGAGTTCACCGGCGAGGTAGCGGCCCGAGGTGTCGGTGGCCGTGACGTCCGTGATGCGGCCGCCGCCGCCCTTGGAGGTGACCTCCAGGGGTTTGTCGGGGTTGGCCTTCTTGCTGCCGGAGGGGGCGCTGAACGCGATCTGCCCGGCGGCGTCGTAGGGCTCGGCCGAGAGGGGGTTGTCACCGCTGTCCCCGCACGCGGTCGCGCCCGCCCCGAAGGACACGACCAGCAGGGTGCAGCTGAGAACGGTGCGGAAGCGTGGCGTGTGGTTCATGCCCCTCACGCTATGAAGCTTCGCCGCCGGCAGCGCGGCGGAGTAGGCCGAACGAGGGGAGGCCGGGCACTCCTCTCGGAGTGTCCGGCCTCTTTTCGCCTCAGGTCGTGCTACTGGGTGCGGCTCTCACCGCGGTAGTACTCGAAGACCCAGCCCCACAGGCCCACCAGGATCAGCGGCGCCGAGAAGTACAGCAGCCACCAGCCGATCGCGATGCCCAGGAAGCCGAGCGCGCCGCCGACGGCGAGCGAGAAGGGCTGCCAGCTGTGCGGGGAGAAGAAGCCCACCTCGCCGGCCTCGTCCGCGACGTCGGCGTCCTTGTTGTCCTGGGCCATGGCGTCGACGCGCCGGGCCGTGAAGGACAGGTAGAAACCGATCATGATCGTCAGGCCGAAGGCCAGGAAGAGCGCCGTGGTGCCGGCGGCCTCCTTGGACCACACGCCGTACAGGACGGCGATGCCCAGGATGAAGACGCTCAGCCAGAGGAAGAGCGTGCCTTGGATCTTCACTTCCCGGCCTCCTTGCCACCGGCGAGGGCGCCGGTCCCGGCTCCGTGACCGGCGGTCTCCAGCTGTTCGAGCGCGGCGATCTCCGGGTGGTGGAGATCGAACGCCGGGGATTCGGAACGAATGCGCGGCAGGGTGAGGAAGTTGTGCCGCGGGGGCGGGCAGGAAGTCGCCCATTCGAGCGAACGGCCGTAGCCCCACGGGTCGTCGACCTCGACCTTCTTGCCGTACTTGGCGGTCTTCCACACGTTGTAGAAGAACGGCAGGATCGACAGGCCGAGCAGGAACGAGCTGATCGTGGAGATGGTGTTCAGCGCGGTGAATCCGTCGGCGGCGAGATAGTCCGCGTACCGGCGTGGCATGCCTTCCGCGCCCAGCCAGTGCTGGACGAGGAACGTGCCGTGGAAGCCGATGAACAGCGTCCAGAAGGTGATCTTGCCGAGCCGTTCGTCCAGCATCTTGCCGGTGAACTTCGGCCACCAGAAGTGGAATCCGGCGAACATCGCGAACACCACGGTGCCGAAGACGACGTAGTGGAAGTGCGCGACCACGAAGTACGAGTCGGAGACGTGGAAGTCCAGCGGCGGCGAGGCCAGGATGACGCCGGTCAGACCACCGAAGGCGAAGGTGATCAGGAAGCCGATCGTCCAGAGCATCGGTGTCTCGAAGGACAGGGAGCCCTTCCACATCGTGCCGATCCAGTTGAAGAACTTCACCCCGGTCGGGACCGCGATGAGGAACGTCATGAAGGAGAAGAACGGCAGCAGCACTCCGCCGGTGACGTACATGTGGTGGGCCCACACGGTCACGGACAGGCCGGCGATGGAGATCGTCGCCGCGATCAGGCCGATGTAACCGAACATCGGCTTCCGGCTGAACACCGGAATGATCTCGGAGATGATCCCGAAGAAGGGCAAGGCGATGATGTACACCTCTGGATGCCCGAAGAACCAGAAGAGGTGTTGCCACAACAGCGCTCCGCCGTTGGCGGCATCAAAGACATGTGCTCCGAACTTGCGGTCCGCCTCCAGTGCGAAGAGGGCGGCGGCGAGCACCGGGAAGGCGAGCAGGACCAGCACACCGGTCAGCAGCACGTTCCAGGTGAAGATCGGCATGCGGAACATCGTCATGCCGGGGGCGCGCATGCAGATGATCGTGGTGATGAAGTTGACCGAACCGAGGATCGTGCCGAAGCCGGAGAAGGCCAGGCCCATGATCCACAGGTCGGCGCCGACACCCGGCGAGCGGACCGCGTCCGACAGCGGGGAGTAGGCGAACCATCCGAAGTCGGCGGCACCCTGGGGGGTGATGAAGCCGCTGACGGCGATGATCGAGCCGAAGAGGTAGAGCCAGTAGGCGAACATGTTCAGCCGCGGGAACGCCACGTCGGGCGCACCGATCTGGAGCGGCATGATCCAGTTCGCGAATCCGGCGAACAGCGGCGTCGCGAACATCAGCAGCATGATCGTGCCGTGCATCGTGAACGCCTGGTTGAACTGCTCGTTCGACATGATCTGCGTGCCGGGACGGGCCAGCTCGGCGCGCATGAAGAGCGCCATCACCCCGCCGATGCAGAAGAACGCGAACGACGTGATCAGGTACATCGTGCCGATCGTCTTGTGATCGGTGGTGGTCAGCCACTTCACGACGACGCTGCCGGGCTGCTTGGGGCGTACCGGAATCTCGTTCTGGTACGCGTCCTCCGCCGCGGCGGCACCCTGGGGTTCGTTGAGGATGCTCACAGGTTCTTGTCCTCCGCGTTCCTGGCCGGGTCCGTCTGCGCGATGCCCGCCGGGATGTAGCCGTTCTGGCCTTCCTTCGCCAGGTCCTTGAGGTGCTGCTGGTAACGCTCCGGAGAGACCACCTTGACGTTGAAGAGCATCCGGGAGTGGTCGACGCCGCAGAGTTCGGCGCACTTGCCCTTGAAGGTGCCCTCCTGATTGGGGGTCACCTCGAAGGCGTTGGTGTGGCCCGGGACGACGTCCATCTTCATCAGGAAGGGCACCACCCAGAAGTCGTGGATGACATCGCGGGAGGTCAGGATGAAGCGGACCTTCTCGCCCTTGGGGAGCCAGAGGGTCGGGCCGGGGTTGCCGGTCTGCGGATTCCGCTCGCCCGGGACGCCGGCGTCGTAGACGCCTTCGGCGCCCTTCGGGAAGTCCTTGAGGAACCGGTTCGGGATGGAGCTGATCTCACTGGGGATCTTCGTCCCGGTGGTCGCGTCGCCGTCCACGTTCTCGATGTAGTTGAAGCCCCAGCTCCACTGGTAGCCGACCACGTTCACGGTGTGGGCCGGCTTGTCGGAGAGGTTGAGGAGCTTCGTCTCGTCACGCGCGGTGAAGTAGAAGAGCACCGAGACGATGATGAGGGGGACCACGGTGTACAGCGCCTCGATGGGCATGTTGTACCGGGTCTGCGGAGGTACCTCCACCTTGGTGCGGCTGCGCCGGTGGAAGATGACGCTCCACAGGATCAGACCCCATACCAGTACGCCCGTGATGAGCGCTGCCGCCCACGAGCCCTGCCAGAGGGAGAGGATCCGAGGGGCCTCTTCCGTCACCGGGGTGGGCATACCCAGGCGGGGGAAGTCCTTGTACGTGCAACCGGTGGCGGTCGCAAGGATCAGGCCCGCAGTCAGCACCTGCGGCAGCGTCCGCCGCATCGGGCGCCGCGACGAGCGGTCGGAGCCGTTGGGACTCACGTAGCGCCTTCCCGAGAGTCTCGCCCGCACGGCCGGCTGCGGCCGTGTCGGTCGGTCGCCGGCCCTGACGCGGGCAGGGGTTTGGATGTTTATGCGGACCAAACCCTACTGGACGCAATTTGGGGTCACGCAGCGAGGGTGCCCAACGCGCCGCCGCGCACCTCGAAGGGGTGGAATACCCCCCTCCGGGACGCTTCTGACGCCCCCTCCGCGTGCCGTCACCGACTCGCCCGCCGGGCCCCGGGGTTAGCGTGGCGGCGTGCCCTACTTCGACGCCGCCTCGTCCGCCCCGCTCCACCCCGTCGCGCGCCAGGCGCTCCAGGCCTCGCTGGACGAGGGGTGGGCCGATCCCGCCCGGCTGTACCGGGAGGGGCGGCGGGCGGCGCTGCTGCTGGACGCGGCGCGGGAGGCCGCGGCGGAGGCGGTCGGCTGCCGTCCCGACGAGCTGGTGTTCACTCCTTCGGGGACGCACGCGGTCCACGCGGGCGTGGCGGGGGTCCTCGCGGGCCGCCGGCGTGTCGGCCGGCATGTGGCCGTCTCCGCGGTGGAGCACTCCTCGGTGCTGCACGCGGCGGCTTCCGGCGGTGACGTGACCGAGGTGCCGGTGGACCGGTTCGGGGCGGTTTCGCCCGAGTCGTACGGTGAAGTCCTGCGTACGGACACGGCGCTGGCCTGTCTCCAGTCGGCCAACCACGAGGTGGGGACGGAGCAGCCGGTGGCCGGGGTCGCCGAGGTGTGCCGGGGCCGGGAGGTCCCGCTGCTGGTCGACGCGGCGCAGTCGCTGGGGTGGGGGCCCGTGGAGGGCGGCTGGTCGGTGCTGACGGCCAGCGCCCACAAGTGGGGCGGTCCGGCGGGGGTGGGGCTGCTGGCCGTCCGCAAGGGGGTGCGGTTCGCGCCCCAAGGCCCCGCCGACGAGCGGGAGTCGGGGCGGGCCCCCGGCTTCCAGAACATCCCGGCGGTCGTGGCGGCGGCGGCGTCCCTGCGCGCGGTACGGGCGGAGGCCGCGGCGGAGGGCCTTCGCCTGCGGGCGCTGGTGGACCTGGTCCGGGCCCGGGTGCCGGAACTGGTCCCCGATGTCGAGGTGGTGGGCGATCCGCTGCGCCGGCTCCCCCACCTGGTCACCTTCTCGTGTCTCTATGTCGACGGCGAGGCGCTGGTGCACGCGCTGGACCTGGCGGACTTCTCCGTCAACTCCGGCTCGTCCTGCACGAGCAGCACGCTGACCCCGAGCCATGTGCTGCGGGCGATGGGCGTGCTGTCGGAGGGGAACGTACGGGTCTCGCTGCCGCCCGGCACCCCGCGGGCGGAGGTGGAGCGGTTCCTGGAGGTGCTGCCCGGGGCGGTGGCGGGGGTACGGGAGCGGCTGGGCGCTCCGGTCACGCTCACCGGTCCCGGCGCGACGCCCCCGCTCGTGGTGGACACGCTGGTGGTCGACGCGCTGGGGCGGCGGTGTCCGATCCCGGTGATCGAGCTGGCGAAGGTGATCGGTGACGTGCCGGTCGGCGGGACGGTGACGGTCCTCGCGGACGACGAGGCGGCGCGGCTGGACATCCCGGCGTGGTGCGGGATGCGGGGCCAGGAGTACGTGGGCGAGGAGCCGGCGGACCACGGTGCCGCGTATGTGGTCCGCCGGGTGTCGTGAGGCGTGGGGCGGCCGGGCGTCGCCTCGCGGCTGCCCGGCGGCTTCCCCCCGGCCGTCTCAGACCAGGTGCGCCCTGACCTCGGTGGCCGCGTCGTGGCCGTACGCCTTGGTGAAGCGCTCCATGAAGTGCGTGCGGGCGAGCGTGTACTCCTGGGTGCCGACCGTCTCGATGACGAGTGTCGCCAGCATGCAGCCCACCTGGGCCGCTCGCTCCAGGCCGACGCCCCAGGAGAGGCCGGAGAGGAAGCCCGCGCGGAAGGCGTCGCCGACCCCTGTGGGGTCGGCCTTCCTGTCCTCCTCCGGGCAGCCGACCTCGATCGGGTCCGCGCCGACGGATTCGATGCGCACGCCGCGCTTGCCGAGGGTGGTGACGCGGTGGCCGACCTTGGCGAGGATCTCCTCGTCGGTCAGTCCGGTCTTGGACTCGATGAGCCCCTTCTCGTACTCGTTGGAGAAGAGGTAGGTGGCGCCTTCGAGCAGGGTGCGGATGTCGTCGCCGGTCATCCGGGCGATCTGCTGCGAGAAGTCCGCGGCGAACGGGATCTTGCGGGAGCGGCACTCCTCGGTGTGGCGGAGCATCGCCTCGGGGTCGTCCGCGCCGATCAGGACGAGGTCGAGGCCGCCGACGCGGTCGGCGACCTTCTTGAGCTCGATCTGACGGGCCTCGCTCATCGCGCCCGTGTAGAACGAGCCGATCTGGTTGTGGTCGGCGTCCGTGGTGCAGACGAACCGGGCCGTGTGGAGGACCTCGGAGATCCGGACCGAGGCGGTGTCGACGCCGTGCCGGTCGAGCCAGGCGCGGTACTCGTCGAAGTCCGCGCCGGCGGCGCCGACCAGGATGGGTGCGGTGCCGAGCTGGCCCATGCCGAAGCAGATGTTCGCGCCGACACCGCCCCTGCGTACGTCGAGGTTGTCGACCAGGAAGGAGAGGGAGACCGTGTGGAGCTGCTCGGCGACCAGCAGGTCGGAGAAGCGGCCGGAGAAGGTCATCAGGTGGTCGGTGGCGATGGAGCCGGTGACTGCGATTCGCACGGCGTGAACGCTCCTGGGGAGGAGAACGGTTGACAGTTCACGCTACCGGTTGCCCGGCCGCCCTCCTAAGAGGCCCCAACCCGGAAAATTACCCGAAAGTACAACTTTCTTCGCGAGCCGGTCCGTGCGACTCTTCCACCATGGCCATGGACAGCGTGCCGTTCGAGAACCCCTTGAGTACCCCTCCGGCCGGGAGTGAGGCCGATGGTGAGGACGAGGTGACCCTGGCCGGACTCCGCGAGGACTGCGCGCGGATGGCGTCGCACTGGGCGGCGGGGTCCGCCGGGACGCGGGCTCCGGTGCCGCCGTCCCTGATCCACGGAGTGACCGTACCGCCGGGATCCGCGCGGCTGCTCGACAAGATGTCCGCGTACGGCGACTGCTGATCCGGGGCCGCGCCCCCGTGATCCGGGCGGCGCTCCCCGCCTGTCCCCCGTACGGGGGAACCGCACGGCGCTCCCTTCCGTCCCACCGGTGTCCCCGTCCGGGGACACGTACGTGGTCGAAGGAGCGAAGCCGTGACGAGTACGGAGGGTACGGAGCCCGACCCGAGCACCGGCACCGGCGGTCCACGCCGGCGGCGTTCCCCGCTGGCCGTCGCGACGGTGGTGGCGGCGGTACTGATCGCCGGGGGCGGCGGCCTGTATTTCGCGGGCGCCACCCCGGGCGGCGGCGGAAGTGGCGACGGCGGGGGTGGCCGCGCCGGCGCGAAGAGTGATCCCCCGCCCCTCGCCCTGGACAGCGCGGCCCGGGCCACG
>NZ_WWJY01000212.1 GCF_009865405.1 Streptomyces sp. SID3212
TGTCCGGAACGTAAAGCGTGTTTTGTGTCGCATGGCCCCGGTGAACTGAACAACCCGCCGAACGCGACGTAAAACATGCAGTGCAGGACACGACCCCTGCCCGGCCCCCGGCAACCGGCCCGCACCCAGGCCACCGGCCCGCAGCGGGCAAAATCAAGCCTGTCCGGCGATTGAGGACAATCAGTAAGCCGCGCCCCGGCACCGGGCAAGCGCCACAAACGAAGCCCGTCCGGCGCCGGCCGCCAGGCCACCCCCGCACCCCGCCTAGTGACACGTCCAGATTCAATCCGTACGCTCCTGAATATGGATATGCACACCGTCGTCCTGGGCGACACCGGCGCCACCGCCGAAGACGTCCTCGCCGTGGCCCGAAACCACGCCAAGGTCACGCTCAGCGAAACCGCGCGGAGCGCGATCGCCGAGGCGCGGAAAGTCGTCGACGCGCTCGCCGCCAAGCCCGAGCCCGTCTACGGCGTCTCGACCGGTTTCGGCGCGCTCGCCAGTCGGCACATCGGGCCCGACCTGAGGGCGCGGCTCCAGCGGAACATCGTGCGCAGCCACGCCGCCGGCATGGGGCCCCACGTCGAGCGGGAGGTCGTGCGGGCGTTGATGTTCCTGCGGCTCAAGACCCTCGCCTCCGGGCACACCGGCGTACGCCCCGAGGTCGCCCAGGCCATGGCGGACGTGCTGAACGCCGGGATCACGCCCGTCGTGCACGAGTTCGGCTCCCTCGGCTGCTCCGGCGACCTCGCGCCGCTCTCGCACTGCGCGCTGACCCTCATGGGCGAGGGCGACGCGGAAGGACCCGACGGGATCGTGCGCCCCGCCGGAGAGCTGCTCGCGCGGCACGGCATCGCGCCCGTCGAGCTGCGCGAGAAGGAGGGCCTCGCCCTGCTCAACGGCACGGACGGCATGCTCGGCATGCTGGTCATGGCCCTCGCCGACCTGCGCCGCCTCTACACCTCCGCCGACATCACCGCCGCGCTCACCCTGGAGGCCCTCCTCGGCACCGCCAAGGTCCTCGCGCCCGACCTGCACGCGATCCGGCCGCATCCGGGCCAGGCCGCCAGCGCCGACAACATGCTGCGGGTCCTCGCCGGGTCCGGGCTCACCGGCCACTTCCAGGAGGACGCGGCCCCGCGGGTCCAGGACGCGTACTCCGTGCGCTGCGCCCCCCAGGTCGCCGGCGCCGGCCGGGACACGCTGGAGTACGCCGGGATCGTGGCCGGCCGCGAGCTGGCCGCCGCCGTGGACAACCCCGTCGTCCTGCGCGACGGCCGCGTGGAGTCCAACGGCAACTTCCACGGCGCGCCCGTCGCGTACGTACTGGACTTCCTGGCCATCGCCGCCGCCGACCTGGGCTCGATCGCCGAGCGCCGCACCGACCGGCTGCTCGACAAGAACCGTTCGCACGGCCTGCCGCCCTTCCTGGCCGACGACGCCGGGGTCGACTCGGGCCTGATGATCGCCCAGTACACCCAGGCCGCCCTGGTGAGCGACATGAAGCGGCTGGCCGTCCCCGCGTCCGTCGACTCGATCCCGTCCTCCGCGATGCAGGAGGACCACGTCTCGATGGGCTGGTCGGCGGCGCGCAAGCTCCGTACGGCCGTGGACAACCTCACGCGGATCATCGCGGTGGAGCTGTACGCGGCGACCCGCGCCATCGAGCTGCGCGACGGCCTCACGCCCGCGCCCGCCTCGCGGGCCGCGATCGACGCGCTGCGCGCCGCCGGGGTCGAGGGCCCCGGCCCGGACCGTTTCCTCGCCCCGGACCTCGCGGGCGCGGACGCGTTCGTACGGGACGGGAGCCTCGTCGCCGCCGTGGAGCGGGTCACGGGCCCCCTGGCCTGACACGTACGGGAAATGCGCGAAGGGCCGCCCGGTGCATCGGGCGGCCCTTCGCGTACGTACGTCAGATCAGGCCGGCGCTTCTTCGTGCCGAGTACGCGACGAAGCCCGCACCGATGCCGAGGAAGGCGGTCCCGCCGATCAGGTACGGCGTGGTGCTCACGCTGCCCGTGTCGGCGAGGGCCAGGGGTTGTGAGGTGTTCGGGTCCTCGGAGGTGGTGTTCAGACCGGCTGAGGTGAAGCTCTGACCTGCTGCGACCGGCTGTTGTTCCGGGCCTGGGTGCTCTTCCGCGGCTTTCGCGGACGGGACGAACCACAGAGCGCAGAGCAGGGTTCCGGCGGCGGTAGCGGTCAGCAGCGGACGGCGTGCGACGGACACGTGATCGATCCCCCTTGTGACAACGCCGAATTGGCTGGGTGCGCTGATGCTAGTGAAAGCAGCGGGTCGCGGGAAAGTCGTGGAGGCCAGGAGCCCTACGCTCCGTCGTATGACCACTTCTGAGACATCACGTTTTGTGCGCCTACGGGTCGAATTGGTACTGGAGATCGAGGGACCCGAGCCGCTGAGCGCGGCGGCGCTGGACCGGATCGTCACCGACGACACCATGCGCGAGGACGAGCGCGCGCACGCGGAGGCGACGGTACGGGAGGACCCGGCGGAGGCCCTCGCGTATCTCGTGGAGCCGTACGACCTGGTCAGGGACGTGCCGGGGGTGGAGCTGGCGCAGGCGTCGTGGACCAGCGAGGAGATCGACTACGACCCCGACGCGGTGGAGTGGGCGCTCGACGAGGACGACGAGGCGGAGGGGGACGACGGGGAGGACGGCGACGAGGACGAGGGCGGTGACGGACCCTGGGGCGTCCTCGGTGACGGCGGTACGGACGGGGCGGAGGGTGGCCGGGGAGCGCGCTTCGACCACCGCGACGGTCAGGGCCCGCGCTGAGTCGTGTCACTCTGGTAAGCCCCGGTCCTGTGCAGTGGCGGGCCGGGGCTTACGGCCGTGCGCGAGCGGCACGTGGTGTTCACCACATCGCCGGCCGAAGTGGAACCGGACGAACCGGTACAGGTGTTCTTAAGGGTTATCGGCAGGGTAGTCGGCGATGATGGAGATACGTGTGATGACGGACAGCAAGCGGCGCAGGGGCCTCATGGCCGCGTCCGCACTGCTCGGTGGCGTACTGGTCCTTTCGGCCTGTAGCGACGACGGCGGCAAGACCGCGAGCGGCGCCGACAGCACGAAGTCGTCGTCCCAGGCCCAGGTGGACGAGGCGGCCGCCAAGGCGACGTCCGAGGCCAAGATAGTCATCGCACCCCGGGACGGGGCCTCGAACGCCGGTATCAACGACGACGCCAAGGTCACGGTCAGCAAGGGCACCCTCACGCAGGTGACTATGACGACCGCCGACGGCACCGCCGTGAAGGGCACGCTCTCCGCCGACGGCCTCAGCTGGAAGCCGGACGCGCAGCTGGAGCGCTCCACGACGTACAAGATCGCCGCGACGGCGAAGGACGGCAAGGGCCGCAAGGCTTTCGAGAACTCCTCCTTCACCACCGTCTCGCCCGCCAACAGCTTCATCGGGAACTTCACCCCCGAGGACGGCTCCACCGTCGGCGTCGGCATGCCGGTCTCGATCAACTTCGACAAGGCGATCACCGACCAGAAGGCCGTGCAGGACGGGATCACCGTCACGTCCAGCAGCGGCCAGCAGGTCGTCGGCCACTGGTTCAGCCAGCAGCGCCTCGACTTCCGCCCCGACCAGTACTGGAAGGGCGGTTCGACGGTCACCCTCAAGCTGAACCTGGACGGCGTCGAGGGCGCGAAGGGCCTCTTCGGCGTCCAGCAGAAGACGGTGACCTTCACCATCGGCCGCAACCAGGTCAGCACGGTCGACGCCAAGGCGAAGACCATGACCGTCACGCGCGACGGCAAGACGGTCAAGACGATCCCGATCTCCTCGGGATCGCCCGACAACCCCACGTACAACGGTCAGATGGTGATCTCCGAGAAGTTCAAGGAGACCCGGATGAACGGCGCGACGGTCGGCTTCACCGACGACGACGGCAAGGGTGAGTACGACATCCCCGACGTGCCGCACGCCATGCGGCTGTCGACCTCCGGGACGTTCATCCACGGCAACTACTGGGGCGCCCCCTCCGTCTTCGGCAACGTCAACACGAGCCACGGCTGTGTCGGCCTCCAGGACGTCAAGGGCGCGGGCGACGACAACCAGCCCGCCGCGTGGTTCTACAACAACTCGCTGGTCGGTGACGTCGTCATCGTGAAGAACTCCCCGGACAAGACCATCAAGCCCGACAACGGTCTGAACGGCTGGAACCTGTCCTGGGCCGAGTGGCAGGCCGGCTCGCAGGCCTGATCCTCCATCAGACGCCTGGCCGGACGGCGGCCGATCCCGTGACGGGGTCGGCCGCCGTCGGCGTTCTCATGGCGTTCTCAGCGCGGCCTCAACAGACCATCACACCGCGCGCCTAATTTCACGCCCATGTTCTTCACATACCTCCGGCGCGAACTGCGCCGCCGCCGAAAGGCGGCGCTCGTCGTCGCCTCCGGGCTCGCGCTCGGCATCGCGCTCGTGATCATCGTCAATTCCGTGTCCGCCGGTATGGGCAATGCCCAGGACAAGGTCCTTCAATCGCTGTACGGCCTCGGCACGGACATGACCGTCACCAAGGCCGCGCCCGCCGCGACCGAGGGCGAGTCGGGGCGGCCGCGCTTCCAGTTCGACGCGAAGGGGGAGGACGGCGAGTCGCAGAGCAGCGACCGGGTGGTCGTCCAGGGCTTCCAGACCCTCGCGTCCTCCACGGTGACCGAGGTCGCCGACCAGAGCGGGGTCTCCGGCGCGGTCGGCGGACTGAGCCTGAACGTGCTGAAGATCAACGGTGAGTTCACGCGCGGCGAGTTCAAGCCCGACGAGAACGGCGGCACTCCCGGTGGCGGCCGTAACGGCGGTGGCACCGGCGGGCGGGTCTCCGGAGGCGGCGCCAACTTCGACGTCGACTCGTTCACGCTGTACGGCGCCGACGTCACGGAGCCCGCGCTCGGCCCGCTGACCTCCTCGAAGATCACCTCGGGCCGTACGTTCAAGGCGACGGAGACCGACGCGAAGGTCGCCGTTGTCGACAGCGCGTACGCCAAGAAGAAGAGTCTCGCGGTCGGCAAGACCCTCACCATCCACGGCACCAAGTACAGCGTCATCGGGATCGCCACGGCGGACAGCGGTGACGCCGCCGCCAACGCCTACATCCCGCTGAAGCAGGCCCAGACCCTGTCCGACTCCAAGGACAAGATCACCACGGTCTATGTGAAGGCGTCCGACTCGCAGCAGATCGGCGCGGTCAAGTCCACCATCCAGAAGAACATCCCGGGCACGACCGTCACCACCTCGGCCGACCTCGCGGACACCGTCTCCGGCTCCCTCTCGACCGCCTCCGACCTCGCCACGAGCGTCGGCAAGTGGCTGTCGATCGCGGTGCTGATCGCCGCCTTCCTCGTGGCCGGACTGCTCACCTCCTCGGCGGTCAGCCGCCGGGTACGGGAGTTCGGCACCCTCAAGGCGCTCGGCTGGAAGTCCGGCCGGGTGACCCGCCAGGTGATCGGCGAGGCCCTGGTCAACGGGCTGCTGGGCGGAGTGCTCGGCATCGCCCTCGGGCTCGGCGGCGCCTACCTGGTGACGGCCATCAGCCCCACCCTCAAGGCACAGATCGGCTCCACGGGCTCGTCGGGGGCGGGCGGCGGCTTCGGCGGCTTCGGTGGCGGCGGCGGTGGCCCGGCGCGGCAGACCGCCTCCAAGGCGCTCGACGTCGCGCTCACCGCGCCCGTGTCCCTC
>NZ_WWJY01000213.1 GCF_009865405.1 Streptomyces sp. SID3212
CGGCGACGACAAGGACGTCGAGGCGAACGTCGACCGCGCCCATCACCAGTGGGAGCAGCTCGACGACCCCGTACGCGCCCGCGAACTCGCCCCGGCGCTCACATCGCTGCGCCGCGCGGTGCCGGGCCGCAAGGACGGGGCGCTCCAGGCGATCCAGCGGCGCATCTGACCCGGGGCCGCCCGGCCGGGCCGTACGACGCACAGCGCCTCCGTGCGGCGCGTCACCTGCGTACGCGGCACACCGCCCCGCGCTCGCTCAGTCGTCCGCCCGCTCCTCCGGCTTCGTACCGTCCCCGCCGTCCCCGTCCTCCCCCTTCTCGTGCTCCTCGTGTTCCTCCTCGGACCGCCGCCTCCGGCGCCGGATCACATGCCGCGCGATCAACGCCGCGATCAGCACCCCGAGCCCGATCAGCACATACGTCTGGTAGCGCGAGATCTCGTCGTAGATCGGTCCGATGTTCGTGCCCGCCGTATAGCCGAGCCCCGCCCACAGCCCCACCCACAACACGGCCCCCAGGCTGTTGAACGCGAGGAACCGCAACCACGGCATGCCCGTCGTCCCGGCGATGATCCCGTTGGCCTGGCGCAATCCCTCCACGAAGCGGGCGATCGTGACGACCTTCCCGCCGTTGCGGGTGAAGAAGTCCTCGGCCCGGCCGAATCTCTCCGGGGTGAGGAAGATGTACCGCCCCCACCGGTGGACGAACGCCCGGCCGCCGGTGCGGCCGATGACGTACCCGATGTTGTCCCCGACGATCGCCGCCGCGACGGCGATCGCCGCGATGGCGAAGATGTTGAGCTGCCCCGCCCCCGCGTAGACCGCCGCGGCGATCAGGATCGTCTCGCCGGGCGCCGGCACCCCGAAGTCCTCGACCAGGACCAGCAGACCGACCGCCAGGTAGCCGTAGTGGTCGAGCAGGGGTGCGAGGTACGCGAGCGGACCAGGCAGGGGAGGTGCGGCCATGAACCCATCTTGCTCTTCCGCCCCACGAACCCGACGCACCCCGGGCGCGCGCCCCCACCCGGGGGACCGTCTCCGTACGGGGGCTCTCCCGCGCGGTACCAATCAGGTACCGTACGGTCATGCCTTCTCTGAACGTGTCCTTCACCGATGAGGAACTCGAACATGTCCGGGTCGCCGCGGCAGCCGAGGGCAAGAGCCTGAAGCAGTACCTGCACGACCTCGGCGTCCGGGAACACCAGCGCAGGACGTTCGTCACCGGCGCGCTGGACTGGGGCGACAAGCTCCGCGGCCAGTTCGACGAGGCCTTCCCCGAGGAGATCCCCGCCGCTCAGCGTCCCGGATACGGAGCCAGTGCCGCCTGATGCTCCTGTACGTGGATGTGCCCTGGCTGCTCGACGTCCAGGAAGGGGCCGTCCCCGAGGACGTGTCGATAGCGGACTACTCCGCGCTGGTCGCGGCCGTCGCCCGGCACCGGACGAAGCTGCCGACGCTCGCCGCCGCCGACCCCGACGCGGCCTGGCGGGCGGCGGCACTGCTGCACACGATCGTGCGGCTGGAGCCGCTGCCCCAGCGCAACAGCTGGTTCGCGGCCCTCGTCGCCGCCCAGTACATGGGGCAGTCCGGTGAGGGCATCGATCCGCCGTACGGCGCCCTCCCCGAGCTGGTCCGCAAGATCCAGACCGGCGGTGTGACCCTCTACGACGTGGCCGAGCAGCTGCGCCTGTGGCGCATCTGACGCTGCCGGTACGGGCCTTCGCCCACCGAGTCCCGAGCGCCGTGCGACCCCTCGCTACCGGTCGTGACAGGATGTCCGTATGCCTAGCAACATTTACTTCGACATCACCATCCAGGACGAGGCCGCGGGAAGGATCGTCTTCAAGCTGTACGACGACGTCGTACCGAAGACGGCCAAGAACTTCCGGGAGCTGGCCACCGGCGTGCACGGCTTCGGCTACGAGGGCTCGCCCTTCCACCGGGTCATCCCGGACTTCATGCTTCAGGGAGGCGACTTCACCCGGGGCGACGGCACGGGTGGCAAGAGCATCTACGGCGAGAAGTTCGCCGACGAGGGCTTCACCCTCACGCACGACCGGCCGTTCCTGCTGTCCATGGCGAACGCCGGCCCGAACAGCAACGGCTCGCAGTTCTTCATCACCACGGTGAAGACGCCGTGGCTGGACGGCAAGCACGTCGTCTTCGGCGAGGTCGTCGAGGGCGAGGACCTGGTCAAGAAGATCGAGGCCCTGGGGTCCCGCTCCGGTGCCACCCGCGCCAAGATCGCCGTCGCGGCGTCCGGCGTCGTCGACGAGGCCGGCAAGTAGTCGTCCCGGCTCAGCCTCTCAGCCCCTGATCCGCCCCCGCACCGCCGCCCGACCACCGTCGGCGGTGCGGGGGCGGATCGTTTTTCCGGAACACCCCCCGTTTCCTGCCTGTCACGCCGCCGACGTCTTGATCTTGTAGGGGTTGTCGGAGTGCTGTCGGCGTTGTGTCCCGGAGCCGTAACCGGCTGAGGGGGCCGGGTCCCGGCCTCGTACCCCGTGGTGACCGCACCGGACGTTCCGGAGCGTCTGACCTCGGGAGACACGCATGTTGAACCACCGCGCCAAGCTGATCGCCGCCACCGCCGTAGCCGCGGGAGCGATGCTCCTGACCGCCTGCGAGGGTGACGACACCGGCACCGCGGGTACGGTCGCCCCCTCGGCGGCGGAGTCGAGCGGGCACCCGCACACCGGCGCCCCGGCGGTCGACGTGATCGGTAAGTACGACCCCGTCGACCGGAACGACGCCGTCTTCTTCGCCTCCGTGCTCAACGGTGCCAACGAGGTGCCCACGAAGGGCGGCCCGGCGGTCGGGGACAAGGACGGACACGCCATCGCGCTGATGCGCGTCCAGGGCGACGAGGTCTCCTTCGCCTTCACGTGGAAGGGCACCGGCACGCCCACCGCCGGCCACATCCACCAGGGCGGCGCGGGCACCAACGGCGACGTGAAGATCCCCTTCTTCACCGAGAAGCTGCCCGGCGGCCGGGACTCCGTCTACGGGACCGTCAAGGTCACCGACGCGGCGCTGCTGAAGAGTCTCAAGGCGGACCCCGGACAGTTCTACTTCAACCTCCACACCGCGGAGTTCCCGGGCGGCGCCGTCCGAGGGCAGGTCCACCAGCTGCCGCTGCCGATGAACCTCCCCGAGGCCTTCCGGGGCAACAGCCTCCACTCCGTCGTCACCGGCGCCCAGATCTACGCCTGCACCAAGCAGCCCGGTGGCGACCGGAAGTTCACCCAGGACAACGTGAAGGCCACGCTCGACGGGAACATCGCCCACAGCTTCCAGAAGTCCGGCCCCACGGGCCCGCCCCAGTGGATCGCACCGGACCACTCCGCCGTCACGGGCAAGGTGCTCCACAAGATCCCGAACGGTGACGGCAACATCCCCGAACTGGTCCTGGCGGCAACCCAGTCCGGCACGTCCGGCGGCGAATTCTCCACCACGAAGCTGGTACTGCGCCTGAACACGGAAGGAGGCGTGGCCCCGACCGGCACGTGCGACCCCACCACCCACCCCGAGGCATCGGTCCCGTACAAGGCGGACTACCTCTTCCTCAGCGGCAAGTAGTCCCAGGCTGACGCCGAAGCGCCCGGGGGCCGGTTTTGAACACCGTCCCCCGGCGCTCCAGTTGGCCGCGCCACTCGTCGAACGTCATGGTCGGCCGGGAGGGTCACCCCACGGGCACCGTAGCGCCGTCGCTCCCGGCCGGCCGGACCTGAGGCGCTCCCCCGAGGAGGCCGGTCAGCAACGCGTCGGCGGCCGGGGGCAGGAGGCGTGCTCCGTCGGGTGTCGACTCCAGGCCCCTCACCAGGGCGAGGCAGACGTCCGCGGCGTCGGACGGGCTGAGAGTCGCCGTGCCGTCGGAAGGTCCCGCGTGGGTCTCCGCGTCGGTGAACAACTCCGTCAGCAGGCCGCGCAGTTCCGTCGTGAAGCCGAGACATATGTCGCCGAACAGCCGGGCCTTCGCGTCCATCAGCTCCGCCGTGTGCGGCGAATCGCCGGTCAGCCGCAGCACCAGACGGAGTTTCGCGTCCAGGACGCCCCGGACGCGCTCGGCGTACGGGGCGTCGGCCGCCGCGGCCCGCCCGGCCTGGGCGAGCGCCTCGGTGTGCAGGCGTTCGGCGAGCCGGCGGAACGCGTCGTCCTTGCTGTTCACGTACTGGTAGACCGCCGACCGCGACACACCCATGGTGGAGGCGATGTCGTCCATCGTGGTGCGCCGCACGCCGTACCGGGCGAGGCAGTCGTACGTGGCGTCGAGGACTTCGGTGAGCCGGTCGGTGGCCACGCTCAGCCCAGCAGCTTGAGCAGTTCGGCCGCGAGCGGCGCCGACGAGGACGGATTCTGCCCGGTGACCAGGTTGCGGTCGACCACCACGTGCGGGGCCCACGACCCGCCCTCCTGGAAGTCCGTGCCGATCTCCACCAACCGGTCCTGGAGCAGCCACTTCGCCCGGTCGGCGAGCCCGCCCTGCCGCTCCTCGTCGTTGGTGAAACCGGTCACCCGGTAACCGGCGAACGGCGAGGCGCCGTCCACGGCCTCCGCCGCCAGCAGCGCCGCCGGGCCGTGGCACACGATGCCGAGAGGCTTGCCCGAGGCCAGGGTCGCGGTGAGCAGCCTTCCGGAGTCCGCGTCGACGGCCAGGTCCTCCATCGGACCGTGACCGCCCGGGTAGAAGACCGCGTCGAAGTCGGCGAGATCGACCTCCGCCAGCTTCACGGGGTGCTGGAGCTCGGTCATCGAAGCGAGGGCGCGGATGATGTCGTCGGCGCCCTCCTGGCCGCCGTTGGCGCCGGGGGCGAGGCTCCCCTTGTCGACGGTCGGCACCACGCCGCCCGGGGTGGCGACCACGATCCGGTGGCCGGCCCCCTTGAACGCCCGGTACGGAGCCACGGCCTCCTCGGCCCAGTACCCGCTCGGGTGCCGCGTGCCGTCCGCCAGCGTCCAGTGGTCCGCGCCGGTCAGCACAAAAAGGATCTTCGCCATGTCACATCTCTCACATCTGGATTCGCACAGTCTGACGTTCTGCACTCTGATCGTCAGGACGCTTACTCCGTGGAACGTAGTCCTCCGGACGGTGAGAAGCCAGCACGCCACGGGCCGGTGAGCCGCATGATGATCACATGACGGACGCATTCCTGAGCGGTACGGAAACGGCCTGGCGCGCGCTCGGCGGCGACCCCCGCCTGCTCTCCCGGGTCTCGGTCGTGGCCCGGGAGCACGCCCTGCCGGCGCGGCTTCCGGTACGGGAACTGGCCCGCGCCTGCGTGGCGGCCTGCGCC
>NZ_WWJY01000024.1 GCF_009865405.1 Streptomyces sp. SID3212
CGAGCGTGTACTGGATGTACTCGCTCGGTCCGACAACGCCGCGAGCGCGCGGGCCAGACGCCGCGGGCCAGACGCCACTTTGCGGACACGCCCTAGGGCGCGGGGATCTCCCTACGGTTTGACCCTTTTACCGCTGAGTGCCGGGCGCGTCCTGTGCGTATGCATGGGCGAGGCGCGCACGGACATTCGTCCCTGCGACGGCGGGACAGGGAGAGGCGGGACCGGCGATGGCACACAACTACCGGACAGAGAGCTACGGGCGGATCGGCGGCATCGGTACGGGCGGCGGCGGTGACCGGCCCGGCGGGCTGAAGGAGCTGGCGACGCGGCACGCGCTGCTGCCGCTGAGGCTCTTCCTCGGCATCACCTTCATCTACGCGGGCATCGACAAGCTCACCACCAGCGGCTTCTTCGCCGCGTCCGGGGCCGGTTCGGTCGGCGAGATGATGCACGGTGTACGGGACAGCGCGGCCATACCGGCACTGGTCGACCTCGCCCTCAAGAGCCCCTCGGGATTCGGCTACGCGATCGCCCTCGGTGAACTCGCCGTGGGCCTCGGCACGCTGTTCGGCCTGTTCGGGCGGGTCGCCGCACTCGGCGGTGCCTTCATCTCGCTGAGCCTGTGGCTGACCGTCAGCTGGCAGAGCACCCCGTACTACTACGGCAACGACCTCGCCTACCTCATGGCCTGGCTGCCGCTCGTGCTCGCCGGCACGCCCACCTTCTCGCTGGACGCCGTCCTCGCCGACCGCCGGCGCCGCATGCGGTAGTCGACCAGGGCCACCACCCCGGCCACCAGGAAACCGCAGAAGAGGACGGGGAAGACCGCGAACCACGGCGTCGGCCAGGCGCCCGCCGCGTCGCCCGCGTAGGCGACGGCCGCGCCGAGCACCGTCACGCCCGCCACCAGCCGTCCCGGCCTCAGCTCATGACGCGGCACGGCTGACCTCCACCTGTCCGAAACCGACATAGACGTCCAGCACGATCGTGCCGGCCGGGTCCGCGCCGGCGCGCGGCGCGAGCGTGCTGGTCTGTCTGTTGCCGAGGGAGATGTCCACGTCGTTCGGCGGCCTCCCCGGCAGCCTGAGGTCCCCGAGGCCCGCCTCGGCCCGTATGACCACCTTCGTCCCGCGCGGGACGACCACCTTCAACTGCCCGGCGCCGACCTCCGCGTGCGTACGGACCGTCCGCCCGGCCGGGACCGCCAAGCCGCCGAGATCGAGCGTGCCGACCCCGGAGCCGAGCTGGTAGCGGGGCTGTACGACGCCGTACGAGGCCGGTGTCCAGGTCTCGCGGCCCCACTCCGTGGTGATGTCCTTGGGGATCGAGGCGGACGCGGCGAGCAGGCCGCCCGTGACCACCGCGAGGAACAGCGTGCCCAGGCCCGTACGGCCCAGGAACGCGCTCACCGCGAGCCCGGCCCCGAAGACCGCGAGCGCCGCCGACAGGCCGATCTGGAGGCTCGTACCGAGAGGCTGGGTGTCCCACGACAGGCCCGTGCCGAGGCCGCCCGCGATCAGCGCCAGCAGGAAGACCGCGCCGCCGATGCCGCGCGGGC
>NZ_WWJY01000214.1 GCF_009865405.1 Streptomyces sp. SID3212
GGAACGCGGCCCCCGCCACCGCCAGGGCCGCGACGCCCACCGTCCCGACCGCCGGCCAGACGCCCGCCGTCCGCATCCCCTGCACGACGTCCCGCCGCCCGCCGAGCCCGTCCGCCTTGAGGACCGTGATCTCCGTGTGCCGTACGGGAATCCGGTCCGCGAACGGCACTCCGTCGTCCCGCAGTTGGCGCTTCACCTGTTCCGTGACGGGCGCCAGGTCGAGGGTCACCGCCTTGCCGGTGTCCTGCGTGAGGACCTGGTTCGCGGCGGACTGCGCGGCCCGGCTCGCGGTCCGCCACGCGGCCCGGAAGGAGGCGGTGGTGGTGAAGGACCGTACGGCGTCGTGGAGCAGGTCCCGTACCTCACCCTCCAGCGGCCCCACGTCGATCTGACGCATCGCCTGCTGGGTGATGCGGTCGGCCACGGCGTCCTGCACGGCGGGCTCGGAGGCGAGCGGCTCCATGGTGGCGACGAACCGGTCGCTGTCCCCGATCTCCAGCTGGGACCAGGCGGCGAGGGAACTCACCGGGACGAGCACCGTCAGCAGGACGATCAGGGCGGCGGCGGAAGTGGCGGCGAGGGCGGTGGAGAGGGGGGAGGAGGGACGGGTGGGGAGGGCGGGGCGGGTATGGGAGAGGGTCCGCACGTCTCAAGGGAACGCGGCGGGACGGGGCGGCGCGAGCGGTGCGCCGCCGACTCAGTGACCGCTTTCGTCGCCTCCGTCGTTTCCGTCGCCTCCGTCGCTTCTTCTCGCTTCCCGTCACTTCTCGTCGCTTCCCCTCGCTTCCCGTCGCTCCTGAGTTGCCGGTAGCGGGTGGCTGGTGTGCCCTGGAGTGGTGGGGGGTGCGAGGGGAAGGAGCCTCCTGCCATGGCACACGCAGCAATCCGCACCCGGCCGCACATCTCGCTCCGGGGCTGGGGAGTGCCGCTGCTCTTCGGCACCGCGTACGGCATCTACACGCAGTTCATCGCACGCAGCGGCGGAGCCGCCAACTTCGGTCAGCTGGCCCTGGCGCTGGCGTCCGGGCTGGTGCTCACCGGGTTGATCTACGGTCTGGTACGGGTCCAGCACCTGCTGATGCGCGAACTGCGCGCCGGCGCCTGGGGCGTCCTGGTCGGCTGCGCGATCGGCTTCCTGTACAGCCTGACCCAGCACAGCGTGCTGCTGTCCTCGGGGATCGGTCTGACGTTCGGGGTCAGTACGACGCTGGTCATGTTCTACCTGTTCTACATGCGGGAGCCTTGAGGCCCCCCGTACCTCCTGAAAAATTCTCGCGGCCCGCCAGATGAGTTCTGGCGGGCCGCGAGGTCTTTACCAGTGCTTGGGTTTTTCTCCGAAGGACAGCAAAGATCACGACAAGGACTGGTGATGACAACAACAGATCTCGCGATCGAGACCCGGGGGCTGGTGAAGGTCTTCGGCGCGCACCGCGCCGTGGACGGCATCGATCTCGCCGTGCCCGCGGGCACGGTCTACGGGGTGCTCGGACCGAACGGCGCGGGCAAGACGACCGCCGTGAAGATGCTCGCCACGCTGCTGCGCCCGGACGGCGGCGAGGCCCGGGTCTTCGGCAAGGACGTGGTGCGGGACGCCGACGCGGTCCGCGCGCGGATCAGCCTCACCGGGCAGTACGCGTCGGTCGACGAGGACCTGACCGGCATCGAGAACCTGGTGCTGCTGGCGCGGCTCCTCG
Organism: Streptomyces sp. SID3212; assembly: GCF_009865405.1. Lineage (GTDB taxonomy): Bacteria > Actinomycetota > Actinomycetes > Streptomycetales > Streptomycetaceae > Streptomyces. The sequence continues at coordinate 1,695 of NZ_WWJY01000214.1, forward strand.
GCCACGCGAAGGCCGCCGCGCGGGCGCGCGCGGACCGGCTGCTGGAGGCCTTCGGGCTGACGGAGGCGGCGGGCAGGCAGGTGAAGAAGTACTCGGGCGGCATGCGGCGCCGTATCGACATCGCCGCGTCCATCCTCAACACGCCCGATCTGCTGTTCCTGGACGAGCCGACGACCGGGCTCGACCCGCGCAGCCGTAACCAGGTCTGGGACATCGTGCGGGCCGTGGTCGCGCAGGGCACGACGGTCATGCTGACGACCCAGTATCTCGACGAGGCGGACCAGTTGGCGTCCCGTATCGCCGTGATCGACCACGGGAAGGTGATCGCGGAGGGCACGAAGGGCGAGCTGAAGGCGTCGGTCGGGGCGGGCTCGGTCCATCTGCGCCTGCGGGACGCGGAACGGCGGCCGGAGGCGGAGCTGCTGCTGACGCGCGCGCTCGACGCGGTCGTCCAGCTCGACGCGGACCCGGTCGCCCTGACCGCCACGGTCACGGCGCACGGCAGCGAACAGGGCGCGGCGGAACGGGCCGCGCGGGCGCTGGCGGAGCTGGCGCGGGCGGGGATCACGGTGGACAACTTCTCGCTGGGGCAGCCGACGCTGGACGAGGTGTTCCTGGCCCTGACGGACAAGCCGCTCGACACGGCGAAGAAGACGACGGAGACGACGGAGACGACGGAGGGGGCGGCGGCATGACCACCGACGCGACGGCCACGCACGACATCGACCTGACCACCCCGAGGCAGGAGGATCTGGCCGCCCTCCTGGTGAACAAGGAGCGCCCGCCGCGCCCCAGCGCGCTCTCCGCGTCGCTGACCTTCGGCCTGCGCGCGATGCTGAAGATCAAGCACGTACCGGAACAGCTCTTCGACGTGACGGCCTTCCCGGTCATGATGGTGCTGATGTACGCGTACCTGTTCGGGGGCGCGCTGGCCGGATCCGTCTCGGCGTACATCCAGTTCCTGCTGCCGGGCATCCTGGTGATGAGCGTCGTGATGATCACGATGTACACGGGCGTCGCGGTCAACACGGACATCGAGAAGGGCGTCTTCGACCGCTTCCGTACGCTCCCGATCTGGCGCCCCGCGCCCATGGTCGGCTATCTGCTGGGCGACCTGGTCCGCTATGTGATCGCGTCGCTGGTGATGCTCGCGGTCGGCATGGCCATCGGCTACCGCCCGCACGGCGGCCCGCTGGGCATCCTCGCGGGCCTGGCGGTGCTGCTGGTCTTCGCGTTCTCGTTCTCGTGGCTGTGGACGATGTTCGGCCTGCTCCTGCGCAGCGAGAAGTCCGTCATGGGCGTGAGCATGATGGTGATCTTCCCGCTGACGTTCCTGAGCAACGTCTTCGTGGACCCGAGGACGATGCCGGGCTGGCTCCAGGCCTTCGTGAACAACAGCCCGGTGAGCCATGTGGCCTCGGCGGTACGGGAGCTGATGGAGGGAGACTGGCCGGCGGCGCACATCGGCTGGTCGCTGGGCTGGTCGGCGGGGCTGCTGGTGGTGTTCGGGGCGGTGACGATGCGGCTGTACAACCGGAAGTGAGACAGGGTCACCGACTCCGACTGTTTTCAGCCAACTTCGTTAAGAAGACGAGACCGTACGAATCGGTTCACACCCCCGCCGCGCGGCCCATAATCACGTCGCCCCCCACGCCCCAGTACCCACTTCCTGAACCCAAAGGTCGTCCTACTGATGCGCGGCACCGTCGACGGATTCAACTACGGACTCATCACACCCATCGCCGCCTACCTCATGGCGTGTCTCGGCGCGGCTCTCGGTCTGCGCTGCACCACACGCTCGCTGCGGGCCCAAACCTCCTGGAAGGCCGGCTGGCTGGCCCTGGGGGCCGGGGCCATCGGGTCCGGCATCTGGACCATGCACTTCATCGCCATGATCGGCTTCAACGTCGATGAGACACCGATCAGTTACGACGGGACCCTGACGATTCTCAGCCTCTTCGTGGCGATCGTGATGGTGGGCATCGGCGTCTTCGTCGTCGGCTACCGGGGCGCGAGCCGGTGGACCCTCGCCCTCGCGGGCACGGTCACGGGGCTGGGAGTCGCGGCGATGCACTACACGGGCACGGCCGGGATCCGGCTGGCCGGTCATCTGGAGTACGCCGCTCCGACGGTCGCCGCCTCCATCGTGGTGGCCGTGGTCGCGGCGACGGCCGCGCTCTGGGCGGCGGTCTCCGTCCACGGCTTCTTCGCGAGCCTGGGCGCGAGTGTTGTCATGGGGATCGCCGTGACCGGAATGCACTACATCGGCATGGCGGCGGTGACCGTGCACGTCCAGAGCGCCGCGAACTCGTCGGGCTCCGACTTCCCGGCGTCGTTCATCCTCCCGATGCTCCTGGGGCCCGTGGTCTTCCTCCTCCTGGCGGCCGTCGTCGTCATGTTCGACCCGTTGCTGGTCCTGGGCGATCAATGGGACAGACCGGTGGCACAGCCGCGTACACGCCACAACGCGTGACGCGGACGGGGTGACGCGGAGGGGGTGACGCGGAGAGGGTGGCCGCGAGCGGGATCCGGGAGGCTCCGGGGGATCCGCCGTGGGTCAGGAGAGGCTCAGTTCGGCCCAGATGGTCTTTCCCGCGCTCGTCCGGCGGGTCCCCCAGCGTTCGCTGGTCCGGGCGATGAGGAACAGTCCCCGGCCGCCCTCGTCGAGCGCCGCGGCCAGCCGCAGGTGGGGGGAGGTGTTGCTGCCGTCCGAGACCTCGCAGATCAGGCTGTCCCCGTTGATCAGACGGAGGGAGATGGGGCCGGTGGCGTAGCGGACGGCGTTCGTGACGAGTTCGCTGACGATGAGTTCCGTGGCGAACTCGACGTCCTCGCCCATGCCCCAGCCGGTGAGCTGGTCGGTCGCGTACTTGCGCGCCTGCGCCACCGCGGCGGGGGCGCTGGGCAGCTGCCACCCCGCGACCCGGTCGGCACCCAGGGCGCGGGTACGGGCGATCAGCAGCGCCACGTCGTCCCTCGGCGGGTTGGGGAGCAGCGAGCGGAGGATCTGGTCGGCCGCGTCGCTCATCGAGGGGTTCGTGCCGCGCAGAGCCGCGCGGAGGAGGTCCAGGCCCTCGTCGATGTCATGGTCGTAGGACTCGATCAGACCGTCGGTGTACAGGACGACGAGGCTGCCCGCCGGGACGTGCGCCGTGGCCGACTCGAAGGGCAGTCCTCCGACGCCGAGGGGCGGTCCCGCGGGGGCGTCCAGGAGGCCGACGGTTCCGTCGGGGTGGCGCACCACGGGCGGCGCGTGCCCCGCCCGGGCCACGGTGCACTCGCAGGTCACGGGGTCGTAGACGGCGTACAGGCACGTGGCGCTGAGGTCCGTGTCCGCGATCTCGTTGCGGGCGCCCGCCGTCCGGTGCAGCACGATGCCGTCGAGGCGGGTGAGGAGTTCGTCGGGGGTCAGCTCGATGTCGGCGAGCGTCCGTACGGCGGTCCGCAGGCGGCCCATGGTGGCCGAGGCCTGGATGCCGTGCCCCGCGACGTCCCCGACGATCAGGGCGACCCGGGCCCCGGACAGCGGGATGACGTCGAACCAGTCGCCCCCCACCCCGGCGGCGGAGTCGGCGGGCAGGTAGCGGGAGTGGGTCTCCACGGCCATGAGGCTGGGCATCTCCTGCGGCAGGAGACTGCGTTGGAGCGCCAGGGCGGTCTCCCGCTCGCGTGTGTAGCGGCGCGCGTTGTCGATGCAGACGGCGGCCCGTGAGGCGATCTCCTCGGCGAGGAGGACGTCGTCCTCGTCGAAGGGTGGCCGGGTGCCGAGGCGGCCGAAGAGCACCACACCCAGGGTGCCGCGGCGGGCGCGCAGGGCGATGGCCATCGCGGAGGTGGGACCCGCCGCCTCGCCGGCCTCGGCCGGGTCGTCCGCTTGTGGGGTGAACCAGGTCGCCGTCGTCGCGGGGTCCTGGCTGAGGACGGAGTTGCCGGTGGCCAGGCAGGAGGCGGGCCCGGACGACTCCGACTCCGGGTATGTCATCGGCTCCCCGAGGCCCGGCGGCGTACCTCCCGGCCCGGCAGACGACCAGGCCGATGGACCGGCGGACGACCCGGCGGACGGACCGGCCGACGCACTGCCCGACCCACTGCCCGATGGACCGGCCGATGGACCGGCCGATTGTCCCGCCGACCGTCCGGCCGTCGGCCCGGCCCGCGAGGCGGCCGGAAAGACCCGTTGCGCGCCGGTCACGGGCGCCGCGAAGGGTTCCCGGGTGGCGACCAGATCGACCCGGGCCAGATCGGCGAAGTCGACCACGGCGACGTCGGCCAGTTCGGCGGCCGTACGGGAGACGTCCAGCGTGCTTCCGACCCGGCGCCCCGCCTCACTGAGCAGGCGCAACCGGGCTCTGGAGATCGTCAGGTTCCTGAGCCGTCTGTCCCGTTTCTCGCGGAGGCGGCAGACGACCAGGCTGACGACAAACGCGAGGAACACCGCGAGGACCGTGATGAAGCGATCGCGCGTGGGGACTCCCTGGACGCCCGCTCCGTACACACCGGCCACCGCGCCCAGGTCGGCCACCCCGACCACGAAGGTCAGCCGGAGGGGGAGGAGGGCGCTGGCGATCAGCTCGGCGAGGACCGAATATCCGGCCCACGGGAAGAGACCCGGATCCACGACCAGCTGGAGGAAGGCGATGAGGCCGATGAAGGCCAGGAGCAGCGCCGCCAGTACGTGGTCACGATCCCAGGTACGTGCCATGCGGGTGCCTCCCCCACCAGCTTTGCACACAACGCCCGTACGTACGCCTTGTACGTACGGGCGTGGTGCGGGCACCCGCGCCGGGGGGGGGTCAGCTCTCCGTGTGGTCTCCCCGGACCACCACCACCGGGGACTTCGCGTGCTGGGTGACGTGCAGGCTCACCGAGCCCAGCAGCGTCGCCGTGAAGCCGCTGTAGCCGCGTTCGCCGACCACCAGCAGCGTCGCGTCCTTGGACGCGTCTATCAGGACCTGGGCCGCCGGGCCGTTCACCACGCGGCGCTCGATGGCCGACGCGACCGTGTCGTCCAGGTTCTTGTCCAGCGTCTCGTCCAGGATCTGGCGCGCCAGCGACTCGAGGTCGAACTCCGCCGGAGTGCCCGGCATCATCGCCGCCCAGCCGGTCGCCGGGTACTCCCACCCGATCACCGCCGTCACCTTCTCGCCGGTCAGCTTCGCCTGCCGTACCGCCCAGTGCAGGGCCTTCAAGGACGGCTCCGAGCCGTCGACGCCGACCACGATCCCGTGGGTGGGACCGGGGGCGGGGGTGGAGGTGGGGCTGGTGCTCATGTCGTGCTCTCCTACCGGTTGGTCGTTCTGGTCGTGCTCGTCTGGTTCGCGAGGAGCTGCTCGAACGGCACCACCTC
>NZ_WWJY01000215.1 GCF_009865405.1 Streptomyces sp. SID3212
TCAGTAAGCCGCGCCCGCGCACCGGGCCGAGGCCACAAACACGCCCCGCAACCCGACCCCCAGGCGGGCACGCCCGCCAAAGCGGTGCCCCCGGACCCGCCACCACTCCACCTCGGCCAACAAACACCTCGCCCGCCCACCCCTACCGTTGACCCATGACTCCCACCACCGCCTTCTGGCTCGCCGGCCGCCAGGCCACCGGCGAGGACACCTTCGACGTGACCTCCCCCTGGGACGGCCGCCCCGTCGGCACCGTCGCCGTGCCGACCGAGCAGCAGGTCGAGGAGGCCGTCGCGGCCGCCCATGCCGTGCGCGACACCTTCGCCGCGACGCCCGCGCACCGGAGAGCGACCGCCCTCGACCACGTATCGCGCCGCCTCGGCGAACGCGCCGAGGAGATCGCCTGCCTCATCTCCGCCGAGAACGGCAAGCCCCTCAAATGGGCCAGGGGCGAGGTCGGCCGCGCCGTCTCCGTGTTCCGGTTCGCCGCCGAGGAGGCCCGCCGGTTCAACGGAGGCGAGGCGCAGCGCCTCGACACCGATCCCGGCGGCGCCGGCCGCCTCGCGCTGACCCGGCGTTTCCCCAAGGGTGTCGTCCTCGGCATCGCGCCGTTCAACTTCCCGCTCAACCTCTGCGCCCACAAGGTCGCCCCCGCCCTCGCCGTCGGCACCCCGATCATCCTCAAGCCGGCCCCGGCGACGCCCCTGTCCGCGCTGCTCCTCGGCGAGCTGCTGGCGGAGACGGACCTGCCCGCCGGGGCCTGGTCGGTCCTGCCCGTGCCGAACGACCGGATGCCCGCGCTCGTCCAGGACGACCGGCTGCCGGTGATCTCGTTCACCGGCTCCGACAAGGTCGGCTACGCGATCATGGACTCCGTCCCGCGCAAGCACTGCACGCTCGAACTCGGCGGCAACGGCGCCGCCGTCGTCCTCGCCGACTACGCGAGCGACCAGGACCTCGACCACGCGGCGACCCGCATCGCCACGTTCTCGAACTACCAGGGCGGCCAGTCCTGCATCTCCGTGCAGCGCGTGATCGCGGACGCGGCGGTGTACGAGCGGCTCGTGCCGAGGGTCGTCGCCGCCGTCGAGGCCCAGGTCACCGGCGACCCGTCCGACGACACCACGGACGTCGGCCCGCTCGTCAGCGAGGACGCCGCCCGGCGCGTCGAGTCCTGGGTCGACGAAGCCGTACAGGCGGGCGCCCGGCTGCTCACGGGCGGCAAGCGGGACGGTTCCTCGTACGCGCCGACCGTCCTCGCCGACGTCCCCGAGAACGTCACGCTGGCCTGCGAGGAGGTCTTCGGCCCGGTCCTCACGCTCCGCAGCGTGACGGGCGAGGAAGCCGCCTTCGATGCCGTGAACGAGTCCAAGTACGGCCTCCAGGCAGGCGTGTTCACCCACGACCTCCAGGCCGCCTTCCGTGCCCACCGCGCCCTGGAGGTCGGCGGGGTGATCATCGGCGACGTGCCCTCGTACCGCGCCGACCAGATGCCGTACGGCGGTGCCAAGCAGTCCGGCGTCGGTAGGGAGGGTGTGCGGTTCGCCATGGAGGACTACACGTACGAGCGGGTGATGGTCCTGACGGGCCTGGACCTCTGACAGCCGCGCGTGACCCGTGGTGGGCCGATCGATTGGTCGGCCCACCACTGGTGGACCTGTCGGATATCGGGTAGATACGGACGAGTAGAACCGGCCGGTACCCGTCCATCGCTCCCGACATCGCGGCGAGGTGAGTTCCTCATGTCCGCCCCATCCGCACCCTCAGAAGCATCCGCACCGAAGGACCCGCAGGGCAGGCCCACAGTCTCCGAGCGTGAGGCCCGACAGGTCGCCGAGGAGGCCCGCGAGCAGGGCTGGCGCAAGCCCAGCTTCGCCAAGGAGATGTTCCTCGGCCGCTTCCGCCTCGACCTCATCCACCCGCACCCCCTGCCCGCGTCCGAGGACGTCAGGCGGGGGGAGGCGTTCCTGGCCAAGCTGCGTGAGTTCTGCGACCGGGAGATCGACGGCGCCCTCATCGAGCGCGAGGCCAGGATCCCCGACGAGGTGATCGCCGGCCTCAAGGAGCTGGGCGCGCTCGGCATGAAGATCGACGTCAAGTACGGCGGTCTCGGCCTCACCCAGGTGTACTACAACAAGGCCCTGTCCCTCGTGGGCTCCGCGAACCCCGCCCTCGGCGCGCTGCTCTCCGCCCATCAGTCGATCGGCGTACCGCAGCCGCTCAAGATGTTCGGCACGCAGGAGCAGAAGGACACCTTCCTGCCGCGCCTCGCCCGTACGGACATCTCCGCCTTCCTCCTCACCGAGCCCGACGTGGGCTCCGACCCCGCCAGGCTGGCCACCACGGCCGTCCCGGACGGCGACGACTACGTGCTCGACGGCGTGAAGCTGTGGACCACCAACGGCGTCGTCGCCGACCTCCTCGTGGTGATGGCCCGGGTGCCGAAATCCGAGGGCCGCAAGGGCGGTATCACGGCGTTTGTCGTGGAGGCCGACTCCCCGGGCATCACGGTCGAGCAGCGCAACGCCTTCATGGGCCTGCGCGGCCTGGAGAACGGCGTGACCCGCTTCCACCAGGTCCGCGTCCCCGCGGCGAACCGTATCGGCGAGGAGGGCGCGGGTCTCAAGATCGCGCTCACCACCCTGAACACCGGACGCCTCTCCCTGCCCGCCATGTGCGTCGGCGCGGGCAAATGGTGTCTCAAGGTCGCCCGCGAGTGGTCGGGGGCCCGTGAGCAGTGGGGAAGGCCGGTCGCCCGCCACGAGGCCGTGGGCGAGAAGATCTCCTTCATCGCGGCGACCACGTTCGCGCTGGAGGCGGTGGTCGACCTCTCCTCGCAGATGGCCGACGAGGACCGCAACGACATCCGGATCGAAGCCGCGCTGGCCAAGCTGTACGGCTCCGAGATGGGCTGGCGGATGGCCGACGAACTGGTCCAGATCCGCGGCGGCCGGGGTTTCGAGACCGCCGAGTCGCTGGCCGCGCGCGGCGAACGGGCCGTCCCCGCCGAGCAGATGCTCAGGGACATGCGCATCAACCGCATCTTCGAGGGCTCGACGGAGATCATGCACCTGCTGATCGCCCGCGAGGCCGTCGACGCCCACCTCGCGGTGGCCGGCGACATCATCGATCCCGACAAGTCCCTCTCGGACAAGGCGAAGGCGGGCGCCCAGGCGGGCAGGTTCTACGCCCGCTGGCTGCCCAAGCTCGTCGCCGGTACGGGCCAACTCCCCGGCTCGTACGCGGAGTTCCACCCGAGCGGGCACGCCGACCTGTCGGTCCACCTGCGGTACGTCGAGCGGACCTCACGCAAGCTGGCCCGGTCCACGTTCTACGCGATGTCCCGCTGGCAGGGCCGTATGGAGACCAAACAGGGCTTCCTGGGGCGGATCGTGGACATCGGCGCGGAGATCTTCGCGATGAGCGCGGCCTGCGTACGGGCCGAGATGCTGCGCACGGGCGGCGACCACGGCCGCGAGGCGTACCAACTGGCCGACGTCTTCTGCCGCCAGGCCAGGATCCGGGTCGAGGAGCTGTTCACCCGGCTCTGGTCGAACACGGACGAGATCGACCGCAAGGTCGTGGACGGCGTCCTGTCCGGTACGTACACCTGGCTGGAGGAAGGCATCGTCGACCCCAGTGGGGACGGCCCCTGGATCGCGGACGCGACACCGGGCCCGTCCGGGCGGGAGAACGTCCACCGCCGGATCGGCTGACCCGGCGGGGGAGTTGGGGGCAAGCACCACAGGGCCGCGTCCGTGACGGTGGACGCGGCCCTGTCGTGCCGCCGTGCGGCTAGTTGAACGGGTCCAGCGTGATGTACGCCTGCTGCGGGTTGCCGTCGTTCACCAGCGACTCGTGCGCGCCGACGTCGTCGAACGCGAAGGCGTACGCCTTGCCGTCGGCCATCCGGTCGTGGAGCAGCCGGGCGTAGTGGTTGGTGACGCCGTCCTTGTAGAAGTTCGCCGCGCTCGCGTCCGGCTGGTTCGGGTTGGTCAGCAGCGTGGAGCGGTTGTACCCGGCGCACAGGGTGCGCGAGATCGGCCCCCGGACCAGGTCGTTGGGCGCGTCCAGCAGCTTGTAGCAGCCGAAGACGCTGTCCGAGTCCGGCTTCTGGAAGGACGTGACCACGGCCCCCGCGCTGTTGGTGAAGTTCATGACGTTGCCGGAGACCCGCCCGAAGTACTTGGTGTTCGGCTGGTCCGTGAACGGGGTCACCGTCAGCGTCGAGGACGCGTACTTCGTCCAGACGCGGTTGATGTAGTCGTTCATGACCGTGGCGGACAGCGCGCCGGAGCCCACGCCGTGGCCCGGCGAGAGCGCGCGCAGGACCGTTCCGTCGGACCGCGTCTGGATCAGCCCGCCCCAGCCGGACTGGGCGCGCAGCGCGCTGTAGAAGCCGTTGTAGCCGCCCGGCTTGAGGTGCCCGGTGGTCTTGGTGGTGCCGTTGGGGATCTTGACGCCGACCGCGTACGGCGCCGAGAACATGTCGACCTGGGTGCTGTTGATCCAGATGCCGGCGTCGTTGAGCGTGTACTCGGTCCAGTTGAAGAGGATGTTCCGGTTCGGGTCGGCCGGGTTCTGCACCGCGGGCTGGACAAGACCGCCGGTGGTCAGCCTGAAGACGAGTTTCTGACCGTACGAGAAGTAGACGCGGCCGGAGAACTTCGGCAGCCGGATCGTCTTGGACTGCCCGTTGGCGGGCCCGGCGATCGACGCGTCGGGCGCGGGGGTCGGCGGGTTCCCGCCGGCGGGCCACGCGTGGAACGTGCCGTTCTCGTCGGCCCAGCCCTGCTGGCCCGTGGTGAGCAGCGTGCCGAGGTTGTAGACGTAGACGGGGTCCGTGCGCCCGGAGTTGTTGGTGAGGGTGAGGGGGATCGTCGTCGGGACGGCTGCCTCGGCGGGTTCCGCCGGTGCCGCGGCGGTGAAGCCCGCGGCGAGGATCACCGCGGCCGCCAGGGGCGCCAGCACCTTCTTCAGGGAGAGCACGCTCTGCCTCCTGCATGTGGGGGTCGAGGGGGTTTGAGAGCGCTCTCAGAATCGATCCGGCGGGTGGTCATGTCAATGGACATGACACAACTGCCCGGCCCTGGAGGGCCGCTCCCCCCACCCCGGACG
>NZ_WWJY01000216.1 GCF_009865405.1 Streptomyces sp. SID3212
GCCGCTGCGGGACGACCTGGACCCCGCCGACCTGGACGCGCGGTACGCCGTCAACCGGGCCGGGATCCGGGCCGCCGAGCGGATGGCGGCCGGTCACGGCGACCGCGTACGGGCCGCCGCGCTGCGTGTCCTGGCGGACCCGGCACGCCACTTCCTCTCCTTCGACGGGCGTGACGGCGGCCGTACCGCCGAGGTCTTCGGCGATCTCGCGCACGCCCGGCGGATCGCCGTACTGGTGCCCGGCTCGGACACCGGCCTCGACCACTACGCGCGCTTCGGGGCCGGAGCCGCCGCGCTCCGGCGGGAGATGGGCGCCGGGGCGGCCGTGATCGCCTGGCTCGGCTACCGGACACCGGCCACGGTGAGCCCCGAGGTGCTGACGGCGGGCCGCGCCGAGGAGGCGGCTCCTGATCTGCGGTCCTTCGTCGGCGAGTTGGCCGCCGCCGCGCCCGCCGCGCGGGTGTCGCTGCTCTGCCACTCGTACGGCTCGGTCGTCTGCGCCCGCGCCGCGCCGGGCCTGCCGGTCGCCGACCTGGTGCTGTACGGCAGCCCCGGGACCGGCGTCGACCACGCCTCCGCGCTGCGTACCGGGGCCACGGTCTGGGCGGGCCGGGGCTCCGCCGACCGCATCGCCCAGGTGCCGTACGGACGGCTCCGACTGCCCTTCGTCACGGTCGGGTTCGGCAGGGACCCGGTGTCGGAGGCGTTCGGCGCCCGCCTCTTCGACGCGGGCGGGGCCGCCCACAGCGGCTATCTGCGCCCCGGGTCGGTGTCGTTGCGGAACCTGGCCCGGATAGCCGACGGGGCGGCGGACACCCCCACCCGGGAGGCCGGCCGTGCGTGATCTCGTGCGGCGGATCGACTCCGCCACCCCGCCCGGCCGCGACCGGGCCACCGACGCCCTGCGCGCCCTCGCCATCCTCGGTGTGGTGCTCGGCCACTGGCTGGTGACCGCCCTGGTCGCCGACAGCGGTACGGTGCGCGCCGCGAGCCCGCTCCTGTACCTGCCCCACCTGGCCCCGGTCTCCTGGCTGTTCCAGACGCTCGCCGTCTTCTTCGTGGTCGGCGGGCAGGTGGCGGCGCCGAGTCACGCGGCGGCCCGCGCCCGGGGCACGACGTACGGGCGGTGGCTCGGCGCCAGGACGGCCCGGCTGTGGCGGCCGGTGACCGCCGTGCTGGGGGTGTGGGCGGTGGCGGCGGGCGTGATGCTCGTCTCCGGGGTGAGCCTGGCGACCGTACACACGCTGCTCAAGCTGGTGCTGTCCCCGCTGTGGTTCCTGCTGGTCCTGATGGCGCTCACGGCGGCGACCCCCCTGGTCGCGCGACTGCACCCGCTGTGGCCGCTCGCCGTGGTCCTGCACGTGGACCTGTTCCGGTTCGCCCTCGGCGGGCCCGCGTGGCTCGGCTGGATCAACCTGGCGGCGGGCTGGCTCGTCCCGTACTGCCTGGGCGCGGCCTGGTCCCGTGGCGACCTGACCGGGCGCGGGGCGGCCTGGGTACTGCTGGGCGGCGGCTCGGCGGCCACCACGCTCCTGGTCCTGTTCGGGGGCTATCCGGCGTCCATGGTCGGTGTGCCGGGCGCGCCGGTCTCCAACCTCGACCCGCCGACCCTGGCCGCCGTGACCTTCGGCCTGGCACAGTGCGGGGCGGCCCTGCTGCTCCTCGGCCCGCTGCGGCGGCTGTGCGCGCGGCCGGCGGTGTGGGCGGGGGTGGCGCTGGCCAATCTCTCCGCTCTCACTTTCTTCCTGTGGCATCAGACCTCGATGATGGCCGTCACCGCGATCGGTCTGCTCGCGGGCCGACCGCTGCCCGGCCTGCACACCGTGCCGGACGGCGCCGGGTGGGTGGTGGCGAGACTCCTGTGGCTCCCGGCGTTCGCGGGGGCGCTGTTGGTGTGCTGGGCGGCGTTCCGGGGTCATGAACAGCGGGCGCGCGGGCGGACCGAGGTCGTCCGTGAGGGACGGCCCACGCGGAAGGCGGAGGCGGGGCATGTCTAGGGTCGGTCGGACGAGAGACCCACGCCGGGTGGTGGCGGTGCTGCGGGCGGTGCCGCGTCAGCTGCGGGACGACCTCCTGGGGGCGCGGGCGTTCGGTCCCCTGCCGGACACGGGGCGGCCCGGCTGGCGGGAGTGGCAGCCGGTGGTGGTCCTCCTGACGGCGATCTGCGCGCTGTTCGTCGGCGCGATGGGGATCAACAACCTCATCTGGGAATCCGGTCTCGGCCAGGTGTACGGCACGCTCCTCGGCGTACTCCAGGCGGCGGCGCTGGTGGTCGCGGTGTTCCGGCCGGTGCCGGCGTGGTGGGTGGTGACGCTGGTCATGGTGGTCGTCGCGCGGACCACGGAGGCCACCGCGGGACGGGACGTGCTGTTCCCCTGGACGGGTGAGGGGATGGCTCTCCAGGCCGGGGTGCTGTTCCTGCTGGCGCTGCGGGTCCGTCCCCGGGCCGCGTTCGGGGCGCTGGTGATCAGCCTGCTGGCGGGGGCGGCCTGCGGGCTGTTCGTCACCGCGGAACACAACGCCGACGTGATGCGGGCCGCTGCCGTCCTCACCGTCGCGGTGGTGGTCGGTGCCGCGCTGCGGGGCAGCCAGGTGGCCCGTACCGAACTGGTCGTCCAGGCCGGGCTCACCGCCGACGAGCGGGCACGGCGCACGCTCCTGGAGGAGCGCAACCGGATCGCGCGCGAGCTGCACGACGTGGTCGCCCACCACATGTCGGTCATCTCCATCCAGGCGCAGGTCGCCCCGCACCTGGTCGACAACCCGTCCGAGGAGTTGAGGGAGAACCTCGCCGGGATACGGGGGAACGCCGTCGGCGCGCTCACCGAACTGCGGCGCGTGCTGGGCGTCCTGCGTTCCGAGGACGCCCTGTCCGAGAGCGTGCGGCACGCCCCGCAGCCCACGCTGGACCGGCTGGACGAGCTGATCGGGACCGTACGGGGGGCCGGGCTCGCGGTCACCACCCGGTTCACCGGTGAGCCGCGCCCGCTGGCGCCGGGGGTCGGCCTGTCGGCGTACCGCATCGTGCAGGAGGCGCTGAGCAACGTGATGCGGCACGCGCCGGGCGCGGAGGTGCGGGTGGAGATCGGGTACCTGCCGTCGCGGGTGGTGGTCCGGGTGGTGAACGGCGCTCCCGCGCGTGCCGTCGCGCCGCCGTCCACGGATGTGCCGCCGTCCATGGATGTACCGCCCTCCACGGATGTGCCGCTTTCCACGGACATGGGGCACGGGCTGCTGGGGATGCGGGAGCGCACTGCGATGCTGGGCGGCGAACTGGCCACCGGGGCGACGCCGCAGGGCGGGTACGAGGTGACGGCGACGCTGCCGACGGAGGAGCCCACGACGTCCTTGGAGGACGGCACATGACGTCACCCCCCTCGCCCCCGCCACCCATCCGGGTGCTGATCGCGGACGACCAGGTCATGGTCCGCCAGGGCTTCACGGTGCTGCTGAACGCCGAGGCCGGCATCGAGGTCGTCGGCCAGGCGGTGGACGGTCTGGACGCGCTGGCCAAGGTCGCGGAACTCGCCCCGGACGTCGTCCTGATGGACATACGGATGCCGGAACTGGGCGGCATCGAGGCGACCCGCCGCCTCACCGCCCGGGCCGGCTCCCCCGTGAAGGTGCTCGTCCTCACCACCTTCGATCTCGACGAGTACGTGTACGAGGCGCTGCGCGCGGGCGCGTCCGGCTTTCTGCTGAAGGACGCGTCGGCGGAGGAACTGGCGCAGGCGGTACGGGTGGTGGCGGCCGGGGACGCGCTGCTCGCGCCGAACCTCACCAAGCGGCTGATCGCCGAGTTCTCCCGGGTGACGGCCGCGCCGCGTGTGCCGCGCAGGGAGCGGGTGGGCGACCTGACGGAGCGGGAGACGGAGGTGCTGTCCCTGATCGCGCAGGGTCTGTCGAACGCGGAGATCGCCGCGCGGCTCGTCGTGGCGGAGCAGACCGTGAAGACCCACGTGGGCCGGATCCTGGTCAAGCTGGGCCTGCGCGACCGGACGCAGGCGGCGGTTTTCGCGTACGAGACGGGTGTGGTGCGGCCGGCCGGCTACTGAGCGGGGCCGGGGCCCCGGCCCGTTGTCAGTGCCATGGGAGACTGTCAGTGCCATGGGAAACAATGGCCCCATGACACACCTCACGCATGTGACCGCCCCCGAAGGGGTCGCCCCCGGCAACGGCTACAGCCACGTGGTCTGGGGCACGGGCCGCTTCGTCGCGATCTCGGGCCAGTGCGCGTTCGACGAGGACGGCGGGATCGTCGGCGTGGGCGACCCGGCGGCCCAGGCACGCCAGGTGTTCGAGAACCTGCGGCGCTGCCTCGCGGCGGCGGACGCGACGTTCGACGACGTCGTGAAGCTGACGTTCTTCGTGACGGACGTGGCCCACCTCCCCGCGGTACGGGCCGCCCGCGACGCGGTGATCGACCCGAAGCGCCCTCCGGCGAGCTCGGCGTTCCAGGTGGCGGCCCTGATCCGCCCGGAACTGCTGGTGGAGATAGAGGCGTTCGCCGTCACCCCGCCCCCGCCGGGCGACCCGCGTTGACCGTTCGGGTCCGGGAGATGACGGACGCCGACTGCGAGGCGGTCGCCGAGATCCGGGTCCGGGGCTGGCAGTACGCGTACGCCGGGCTGATGCCGAAGCCGTTCCTGGACGCGATGAGCGTCGAGAAGGAGACGGTGCGACGCCGCGCGTACCTCACCGAGCCGACGCCCGGAGTCCTGAACCTGGTCGCGGAGCACGCGGGGCGGGTGGTGGGCTGGGGCTGTTCCGGTCCGTGCCGCGACGAGGACGTGCCGGCCGGTACGGCGGAGGTGTACGCGCTGTACGTACGGCCCGACCGGATCGCGACCGGGGTCGGCCGCGCACTCATGGACGCGCTGACGGCGGCGGCCGGGGAGGCGGGGCACGGGGCTCTGGTGCTCTGGGTCCTCAAGGAGAACGACCGCGCGCGCCGCTTCTACACGCGGTCCGGCCTGGCGCCGGACGGGGCGGAGGAGCCGTTCGACGTAGCGGGCACCCACGTCCCGGAAGTGCGATACACCCGCCACCTCACCCCACCATCCGCCCCCGGCCCATCCGACTTTCCCGGCCCGCCCGGCAGTTCGAGCCCGTCCGGCGTTTGAGGACACCGCACGCCGCAGGCGGGCGGAGCCGTGGCGTCGGAGCTACGGGAGGGACCTCAGCGCCGCCGTCGCCGCCTCCGTCAGCCGGGGGTGGGCCAGCGCTCCCTCCAGGGACGGGCGGGCGCGCGGGTCCGCCAGCCGGTGCAGGCCCTCGACGCAGGCCAGGGCCACCCGCCAGTGCGGTTCGTCCGGGGCGGACAGCCGTTCCAGGGTGGCGATCAGCACCGGGACGGACTCCGGGGCCCGCAGCTCCGTGAGGAGGCGTACGGGATGCAGGGCGTAC
>NZ_WWJY01000217.1 GCF_009865405.1 Streptomyces sp. SID3212
GAGGGCGGCGTCCGCCGCCGCGTCCACGTCGTCCACCCGGAACGACACCTGCCAGCGCGGGCGGATCCGCGGATCGGGAGCGCTGCCCACGGCCCCGCCGCGCAGCGCGCACACCGTACGTTCACCGTCCCGCACCATCACCCGGTCCTGCTCGTAGTGCACCTCCAGGCCCTCTTTCCCCTCCGGGGCCCAGTGCAGGACCTGCCCGTAGAAGATCGCGGCGGCGAAGGCGTCCCGGGTGCGCAGCTCCAGCCGGGCGGGGCCCTGCCCCTTCCCGATGGACCAGCCCCGGATGATCCTGCCCTCCCAGAGGCCAAAGACCGCCCCGTCGGGATCGGCGGCCAGCGCCCCGCGCCCGGTTTTCATGGCGAGGGGACCGACGGCGACGGTGGCGCTCCGCTCCCGCACCCGGGACGTGGCCCCGTTCACGTCGTCCACCACGAAGTACGGGGTCCAGGAGACGGCGGTACGCAGTGTGGAGGCGAGAGCACCGATCCCGGCGACGGCCTCCCCGCCGACCAGCCCGACGGAGAACTCGTCGCCCAGGGACGTCGAACGGTAGGACCAGCCGAGGACCGCGCGGTAGAACTCCTGGGCGGCGGGGAGATCGCGGGCCATCAGACTCACCCAGCAGGGGGATCCGGTGACGGCTTGAGGTGACGCCGGCATGACGCTGGTGCGCTCCATTCGTCCGGGCGGGGACGGATCGACCCGCCCCCGACGCATGCTCCCCACCTTGCCGCCGCACACGCGCTCACGCATGTGACGCGCCGCAGACTTGGCAACACCCTTGCACTACCGGTCACACCGCCCCGTCACACCGTCCCGTCGAGATCCCCGGCGTAGTGCGCGATGGCCCGCCGGTACCGCCGCACGCCCGGATCCCCACTGGTCGCGGCCAGCACCTCCAACAACGTCCTGGTGGCCTCGTGGTGCGCGCCCGTGTTGTACAGGGCCATCGCGAGGAACGCCCGCAGCGCCCCGTCGCCGGGATACCGCGCCACACCGAGCCGGAGCGTCCCGACCGCCTGCTCGTACCGGCCGAGTACCCGGTAGGTGGAGCCGAGCCCGAGCAGCGCGCCCCGGCGGTCCTCGTCGGACAGGTCGTCACCCGCCAGCGCGCGTTCGTAGTACGGCACGGCCTCGGCCTCCAGCCCCAGCACGTCGTGGATCCACGCCGTCTGGTACGCCACTTCCGCGTCCTGCGGGAACCGCGCGGCGAGGTCCAGCAGCAGCGTGCGCGCCTCCTCGTGCCGGCCTTCTTCCCTGAGCCGTACGGCCCCGGACAACGCCTCGTTCCCGCTCTGCGCGCTCATGGGGACATCGTCGCAGCTCCCGGCATTGGGGTGAGCGCTCGCCCGGGTCCGTTTCCGGGGAAGCGGGGACGGGCACTCAGGCGTGCATGAGCCGGGAAAGTGTTTGTGTGAAATATGACGTGACGCGCCTGGTGCTGGTGGGGTTGGTCTCCGGACTGCGCAGCCAGCTGGGGGTCGCGGCCGTCGCGTTGACCACCGGGCCGGGGGAGACCGCCCGGCCCGCGTCGTGGTTCGCGGGGGTGTGGGGCAAGCGGGTCGCCTCCGCCGGGGCCGTCGGGGAGCTGGTCGCGGACAAGCTGCCGTGGACCCCGAGCCGCCTCACCCCCGCCGGGATCGCCTCCCGGATGGCGTTCGGCGGGTTCGCCGCCGTCGCGCTGTCCTCACAGGAGAGGGACGGCGCCCCGCCCGTCCTCGCCGCCGCGGTGGGGGCCGCCGCGTCCGCGGTGGGCACCGTGGCCGGTGCGTACTGGCGGCGTACGGTTGCCGAGGCCGGCCGCCCCGACTGGCCGGCGGCCCTCCTGGAGGACGCCGCCGCCCTCCTGCTGGCCTACACCGCCGTCGGACACACCGACGCGGCCCGGTCCGCCGTCGCGACGGCCGCCGGAACGGCGTCGGGAGCGGTGTCGGGTGCGGTGTCGGGCGCGCTCAGCCCATCGCACGGTCGAGGTTGATCGCCGAGCTGATCAGGGAGAGATGGGTGAACGCCTGGGGATAGTTGCCCAGGTGCTCACCCGTCAGCCCGATCTGCTCCGCGAAGAGCCCCAGGTGGTTGGAGTAGGTGAACATCTTCTCCAGCGCCAGCCGCGCCGCCTCCACGTCACCGGTCCTGGCCAGCGCCTCCACCCACCAGAACGAGCAGATCGAGAACGTGCCCTCGGTGCCGTCCAGCCCGTCCGGCGCCTGCTCGGGGTCGTACCGGAACACCAGGCTGTCCACCACCAGCCGGCGGCGGATGGCCTCGACCGTGGAGCGGAAGCGCGGATCCACCGGCGACACGAACTTCACCATCGGCATCAGCAGCAGCGACGCGTCCAGGATGTTCGCCGGCTGCTGTCCGTCGTCCGCGGAGAGCCGCTGCACGAACGTCCGCTCCTCGTCGTTCCAGCCGCGCGCCATGATCTCGTGGTAGATCCGGTCCCGGACCGAGATCCACCGGCCCAGGTCGCCGGGCAGACCCCGGCGGCGCGCCATCCTGATCATGCGCTCGACCGCGACCCAGCACATCAGCCGGGAGTACGTGTGGTGCTGCTGGCCCGACCGGGTCTCCCAGATCGACTCGTCGACGGTGTTCCAGTGCTCCAGCAGCCAGTCCAGCACGACACAGAGATCGGTCCAGCTCTCGTGCGAGATCCCGGCGCCGTACTTGTCGAACAGGTAGATGGAGTCGATCAGTTCGCCGTAGAGGTCCAGCTGCCGCTGGCCGCTCGCGTCGTTGCCCGTACGGACCGGGTACGAGCCCCGATAGCCCTCCAGGTGCCCCAGCACCTCCTCGGGCAGGTGCGCGTGGCCGTCGATCGAGTACATGACCCGCAGCGGACCCGCCTCGCCGTCCGTCGCGTCGCGCAGCCGCTCGGTCAGCCAGTCCATGAAGGACTGCGCCTCCTGGGTGAACCCGAGCCGCAGCAGCGCGTACAGCGAGAACGCGGCGTCCCGGATCCACACGTACCGGTAGTCCCAGTTCCGCACCCCGCCCAGCTGCTCGGGAAGCCCGAGCGTCGGCGCGGCGATCACCGCCCCCGACGGTTCGTGGGTGAGCAGCTTGAGGGTCAGCGCCGAGCGGTGGACCATCTCGCGCCAGCGGCCCGTGTACGTGGACCGGCTCAGCCAGCGCCGCCAGAAGGCGACCGTCGCCGTGAACAGCTCCTCGGCGGTTTCGGGGGGCTCGGCGGCCTCGGCGGACGTCTCCAGCACGAACAGCGCCGTCTCGCCCTCCCCGAGGACGAACTCGCCGAAGGCGTCGGTGTCGTCCAGCTCCAGATCCACGCTCGCCCGCACCGACAGGACGAGCGAGTCACCGCTGAACCGCACCCCGCGAGGGATCCGCTCCAGCCGGTGCTCGTCGCGTCCGTAGTTCATCCGGGGCGCGATCCGTACCGACATGACCATCCGCCCGCGGATGTTCACCACCCGCCGCACCAGCCGCTGCCGGTGGGCAGCGTCGTTCTCCCGCAGGATGGGCATGAAGTCCTGGATCTCCACGATGCCGTCCACCGTGAACATACGGGTGATCAGGATGTTCGTGTCCGGGAAGTAGAACTGGTGCCGGTCCACCACCTCGCACACCGGTGCGATCTCCCAGAAGCCGCCGCGCCGGACGTCGAGCAGCGACGCGAAGACACTGGGTGAGTCGAAGCGGGGGGCGCAGAACCAGTCGACCCGGCCGTCCGTCCCCACCAGCGCGGCGGTCCGCAGATCACCGATCAGACCGTGCTCCGCGATCGGCAGGTAGTCCTCGCCCCGGTCGTCGGGACGCGCCGCGGAGCGCTGCCCGGCAGCTCTCCGCGGACCCTCCGCCCCGGTGTCCTGATCGTCGCGGTTCATCCCGTCGAGTCTTGCCCACCGGCCGCGCTCCCGCACGTCGGAGGCGGCCGGCGGGCCCTTCCGGGCCGTCTCGCCTCTCTCGCCTCAGGAGCGGTAGACGCGCAGGTACGCGACCTCGTACGACATCCTGTCCACGGACCGTTCGGGGGCCGGGTGGAAGGCCCCGGCGCAGACGGAGAGGTTCACGATCAGATAGGCGCGCCAGAACCACCCGACGCCCCGGTTGTCGGCGAACACCCGCACCCCGTTGACCCACCAGACGACCGAGCGCATCCGGAACTCGACCCGCAGGTCCACCCACGCGCCGGGCGCGATCGCCGGATCGGTGAAGTACCGCTGTCCGCCCCGGACATGGTTGGTCAGCTCCAGCAGGTCCGGGTTGTCCGGGTGGTACTCGAAGACGTCGATCTCGTTCCCGCCGTCCCGCCAGGTCCAGATCGCGGGCCACGCGCCGATCTCGGCCGGCAGCCGTACGCGCGCCTCCAGGACGTCGCCCGTACGGACCATGAAGCCGTCCTCGCTGCCCTCCGTGGTGAGCAGCCCCGTGTCCCAGTACCCGTCGCTCCTGCGGGACGCGCGGAAGACCCCGTCGCGGCTGAACTCCGCGTCGGGGGAGAGGTGGTCGAGCTTGTTGTCGCCGGGGTTGGTGGGGCCGCCGCGCGGATAGGCCCAGGACCGGCCCGCGACCCACTGCTCGGGCGAGGAGAAGTCGGCGGTGAAGACCGGTGACGCGGCGGGGCGCGAGGGCACCGGACCCGCCGGCCCCGGTCGGGCCGGACCCTGCGACACCGGACCGGACGGTCCGCGCCTCGGCCCCGGAATCCGGCCGAGCTTCTCGGCGAGCCATTCCACGAAGGGGGATCCACGCTGTGCCATCGCATCTCTTTCACCGGTACCGACGGGGTACGGCCTGACAGCGCAGGGAGCAGGAGGGCCGTACGGGTGGTGACGAGTCGTCACTCAAGGTAATGATACGGTCGCAGGGTGCGACCGATCAAGAGGGCGGGGCGTACGCGGATGCCGGGAACGCGAGCTCCGGGAACGCGGACAGGACGCGGGCCGGCAGCCGGGTGAAGCGGATCGTGTCGTGGAACGTCCGGGGCCCGGTCTCGTACAGCAACCCCACGGCCCCCGGCCCGGTCCGCACCAGGTCCGAGTAACCGGCGCGGTCCTCCGACACCGTCCACACCGGCCGCCACGACCGCCCGCCGTCCCCGCTCGCCCGCACCTGCATCCGTACGCGGGCGCGCGGATCCGCCGGTCCCGAGTACAACAGCGGCCCCCTGCCCGGCAGTCCGGACACGAGCAGCACGCTTCCCTGGACGACCGGTCCGGCGATCAGCGGCTGCGGCCGGAACGGTACGGAGAGGGTGAGCCCGCCGTCCGAGCTGTAGGCGTCGGCGCGGGCCTCGTCCGGTCGGCGGCTGTGGTCACGGGAGTTCACGTACACCAGGCCGTTGGGCAGTTCGGCGAGGGTGCTCTCGTTGAGCTGGACGGGCCCGCCGGCCGAGCCGGCCACAAAACCGACGTGCCAGGTCACGCCGCCGTCGTCGCTGTAGAGGGAGTGCGCGCCGCTGCGCCCCGTACGGCCCGACGTGTGGTTCGCGGGGACCAGCAGCCGGCCCCGGTGCGCGCCCCGGCGCAAGGACACCGCGTGCCCGGGGCCGACCGCGTACCAGCGCCAGTCCGCGGGCTTGACCGTGTCGGTGAGGTCGCGCTGCGGCGTCCACGTCGCGCCGCTGTCGGCGCTGCGCTGGACGTACACCCGGCGGGTCGACGCGGGCGCCGCGCCCGTCATGACCTGGCGGCGGCTCGCCCCGCTGATCGTCCGGCAGCTGAGCAGCACCACGTCGCCGCTCGCCGGATCGATCACCGGTACCGGGTTGCCCGCCGTGTCGGCGCCCGCGTCGGCCACTACCTGGAGCGGCCCCCAGGTGCATCCGCCGTCGAAGGAGCGCCGCAGGACCAGGTCGATGTCACCGTCGTCGGCGGAGGAGCGCCGCCGCCCCTCGGCGAAGGCGAGCAGGGCGC
>NZ_WWJY01000218.1 GCF_009865405.1 Streptomyces sp. SID3212
GTCGCGGTCGGGCGCCTGACCCGGCCGTACGGCGCGGGGCCCGCCGACGCGCCTCCCGCCGGCGGCCCTCCTGCGGAAGTTCCCGGCCGACGCGCACTGTGAGTAACCCCACGAAGCGGACAAATGATCATTATCGGCTGCGAGAGTGGCTCTCCGTAGGTCACGCGCTCTTCACCGCTGATTCCCCCGCCCCACGACGGGTGTTCACGGTGCCGAGCCACGAACCCCTGGGAGCACCCTCTTGGCAGCCCTCGCGCGATGGTGCGTCAGGCATCGCCTGCTCGCTGTCCTCCTGTGGCTGACCACACTCGGCGGCGTCACGGTGGCGGCCCAGGTGATGGGGTCCGCGTACTCGAGCTCCACCAGCTCCGACACCTCCGGCAGCGAGTCCGGTCTCGCGGCCCGGCTCCTCACCGAGAAGTTCCAGGGGCTCGGCGGTGACAGCGACTCCGTCGTCTGGCACACGGACCGGGGCTCGGTCCGTACGGGCGAGGTCCGCCAGGACATGAGCAGGACGCTCGCCACGATCGCCGAGCTGCCCGGGGTCTCGTCCGTCGTCAGCCCGTACGCCCCCGACGGCGACGGCCGGATCAGCGCGGACGGCCGTACCGCCTACGCGACCGTCACCTTCGACCAGCAGGCCGACGACCTGCCCGAGGCGCGGGCCCGGGCGGTGGTCGACACCGCGAAGGCCGCCGCCACGGACACCCTCGACGTGGACCTGGGCGGTGACGCCGTCGCCCTCACCCAGGGCTCGACGGGCGCCCACCTCACCGAGATCGTGGGGGTGGCCGTCGCCGCCGTCGTCCTCTTCCTGGCCTTCGGCTCGCTCGCCGCCAGCGCGCTGCCCCTCGCCACCGCGCTCGTCTCGGTCGGCACGGCGTACGCGGGCATCGTGCTCCTCGGCCATGTGATGACCGTCGCCGACTTCGCGCCCATGCTCGGCCTCCTGATCGGCCTCGGTGTCGGGATCGACTACGCGCTGTTCATCGTCACCCGCCACCGCAAGGGCCTCAAACGCGGGCTCACCGTCACCGAGGCCGCCACCAACGCGGTCGCGACCACCGGCAGAGCCGTCGTCTTCGCCGGGGCCACCGTCTGCATCGCCCTGCTCGGCATGCTGGTCCTTCGGCTCGGCTTCCTCAACGGCGTCGCGATCGCCGCGTCCCTCACCGTCGTGCTGACGGTCGCCGCGTCCGTCACCCTCCTGCCGTCCCTGCTGTCGTTCGTGGGGACGCGCGCCCTGAGCCGGCGCGAACGCGCGCGGCTCGCCGCCCGCGGCCCCGAGCCCGAGGTCCCCGGCGGCTTCGCCGTCCGCTGGTCGCTGTTCGTGGAACGCCACCCCAAGCTGCTGGGCGCGGTCGCCGCCGGGGTGATGCTGCTGCTGGCCCTGCCCACGTTCTCCCTCCACCTCGGCACCTCCGACCAGGGCAACGACCCCGCCACGACCACCACCCGGCAGGCGTACGACCGGCTCGCCGACGGGTTCGGCCCCGGCGTCAACGGGCCGCTCGCGCTGGTCGCGCACCTCGACGGCGCGGACGACCGGCTCGCCATGGACCAGCTGCCCGACCTGCTCCGTACGACCGAGGGGGTGGCGTCCGTCGGCCCGATCATGTTCAACGGCAGTGGCGACACCGCGTCGCTCACCGTCGTACCGACGTCGGCCCCGCAGTCCCGCCGGACCAGCGAGCTGGTCGACCGGTTGCGTACGGACGTGGTCCCGCGCGCCGAGACCGACACCTCCTTGGAGGTGTACGTCGGCGGGGTCACCGCCAGCTACGACGACTTCGCCGCCACGATCGTCGGCAAACTGCCGCTCTTCGTCGGGGTGGTGATCAGCCTCGGCTGTCTGCTCCTCCTGCTCGCCTTCCGCTCCCTGGGGATCCCGCTCAAGGCGGCGGTGATGAACGTGGCCGCCGTCGCCTCGTCCTTCGGGGTGGTGGTCGCGATCTTCCAGTGGGGGTGGGGGAGCGAGCTGCTGGGGCTCGGCGGCGGCGGGCCGATCGAACCGTTCCTCCCCGTGATCATGGTGTCCGTCCTCTTCGGTCTCTCCATGGACTACCAGGTCTTCCTGGTCAGCCGGATGTACGAGGAGTGGCTGGAGACCGGCGACAACAGACGGGCCGTACGGGTCGGGCTCGCCGAGACCGGACGGGTGATCAACTCGGCGGCCGTCATCATGATTTCGGTGTTCCTGGCCTTCGTCCTCAGCGGCGAACGCGTCATCGCGATGTTCGGCATCGCCCTGGCCGCCGCGGTCGCGCTGGACGCGTTCGTCCTCCGTACACTGCTGGTGCCCGCGCTCATGCACCTGCTCGGCGGCGCCAACTGGTGGCTGCCGAAGCGGCTGGACCGGTGGCTGCCACGGATCAGCGTCGAGGCGCCCGAGTACCGTCCGGCCGGGACGGTCCACGAGGCACGGCACCGGGTGACCGCGGTGAAGAGGGAGTCGGATGTTCGCGACATCGCTGGGTGACGGGGCGGAGCTGCGTCCCCTGGAGCCCTGGCAGGCCGGGGAGTTCCTCGCGCACATGGACCGGGCCAGGACCCTGGTGAACGAGCACATCCGCTTCGCCCAGCTGGTCACCGACCTGCCGTCCGCACACGCGGTGCTCACCTCGTACGCCGAGAAGCAGGCGGCCGACGGCGGGCGGATCCTCGGGATCTGGCTGGACTCCACGCTGGTCGGCGGGGTGCTCTTCCCCGCGTTCGACGCGGAGGCCGGGACCTGCGAGGTCGGGTGCTGGCTCGAACCGGCCGGTACGGGACGCGGACTGGTCACCCGGGCCGCCCGGACGATCATCGACTGGGCCGTACGGGAGCGCGGGATCCACCGCGTGGAGTGGCTGGTGTCCTCCGAGAACGGTCCGAGCATCCGGGTCGCCCAGCGGCTGGGAATGACCCGGGAAGGCGTGCTGCGGGACAACTATCCGCACCGGGGGAAGCGGCAGGACACCGAGGTCTGGTCGGTTCTCGCCCCCGAGTGGCGGCCGTGACCGGGCGCGGGGGACCCGCCGGGGGTTGAGCCACTTCCGGTCAGTTCCGGCGTTCTCAGGAAGTTCTCAGACTTCGCCCCTAGCGTGCGCCGTATGAACCCCACCTCCAAGACCCAGACCCCCGAGCCGGAGTCGTCCCAGGACCCCACGCCTGAGAACGCCGCGGCCACCGAGCCCAAGGCCGGGGAGAGCGACGTGCGTGACGAGGCGGTGCCCGCGGCCCGCACGGCGGACCCCGCCGAGGGGACCGGCGCGGCGGACGGCGCGCTCGTGGTCGAGTTCGACGACGAGTCCACCGACGACGACGGCGACGACGACTTCGCGGACGAGCTCGCCGCCGGGCGCGGCCACTCCGGCCTGGGCTCCATGGCCGGTGCCTTCCTCGCCCTGGCCCTCGGCATCGTCGGCCTGACCGGCACCTGGTTCGGCAAGGTCCTCTCCGAGCGCGAGGCGCTCTCCGGCCAGGTCAAGCTGGACCAGAGCGCCACGGCCGCCAAGCAGATCTCCGAGGGGTACGCGGACGCGTGGCACGCCTCCGCCGCCGCCAACGGGGTGGTCGCGCTGCTCGCGCTGCTCGTCGGCGCCATCGTGGTGGCCCTGCCGCAGCGGACCGGCTGGGTGCGCCCGGTCGCCGTCGCGGGCGCCGTCCTCGGCTTCGTGGGCATCCTGGTCGCGCTGGGCATGTACTTCGACATCTTCGCGTCGATCCCGGTGCCGCCCGCGCCGCCGGCCGCCCCGGCGGCTCCGTAAGCACGCGGCGGACGACCGCTTTCCCTCCGGGCTCTCCGCCCGGCTTCCTCTCGGCTTTCCTCTCGGCCTAAGGCCCCCGCGCGCTTCACCGCCGGAGCCTTAGGCCGTACCTATGTCCGTACGTCCGCACCCCCGCGCCCGGCCCCGTGCCTAAGGCCCCCGCGGTCCGGAAATGCGGCACTCTCCCGATGTGGGCGGACCCCCTGGGCGGCGAAGGTGGAGGCATCACCGGACGCCGACGCCGGAACCTTCGCCCCAGGGGGAACACCATGTTCGAGTACGAACTCCAGAAGATCCACACCGACGAGCTGCTGCGCCGGGCCGCCCAGGGGCGGCTCGTCCGGGAGGCCCGGGCCGCGCGCCGGGAGGCGCGGCGAGCCGCCAGGGACGCCGGGGAGGGGCCGGTGAACCCCCTCCGCGAACGCTTCGCGCG
>NZ_WWJY01000219.1 GCF_009865405.1 Streptomyces sp. SID3212
GATCACCTCGGCGATCCGCCGGGCGGCGGCCCGGCCGCGCGCGCCGAGGCGTCCCGGGAGAGGAACGCCCCAGCGGTCGCCGTCCCAGCCCAGGCGCACGATGTCGGTGCCGCGCAGGCGCAGGGAGGTGTCGAAGCTGCGGCGCTGCGGCAGATAGCCGACCCGCTCGCCGGCTCCCCCGGGCCGTGCGCCGAGGACGCGTACCTCGCCCGCGGCGGCCGGCAGCACCCCGAGGAGGACCTTGACGAGCGTGGACTTGCCCACCCCGTTCGGCCCGAGCACGGCGGTGAACTCCCCCGCGCCGACCTCCAGGTCGACACCGGACCAGAGGGTGCGTCCGCCGACCCGTACCGCCGCGCCCCGGAGCGACACGGCGGAGGGTTCCGGTCCGGGGGGTTCGGTCCCGGCGCGGACGGGTGGGGCGGTCACTTTCCGGTGGCCTTGGCCAGTGCCTGCTGGATGCCCTGGAGCTGGCGTACCTGCCAGTCCTGGAACGACGCTCCGGCGGGGGTGAGGGTCTCGGTGACGGTGGCCACCGGGATGCCCTCGGCCTTGGCTGCCTTCACCTGCGCCTGTACGTCGGGGGTGGCGTTCTGGCTGTTGTAGACGTAGATCTTGATCTTCTTGTCCGCGATCTGCCGGTCGATGGCGGCCTTGTCCTTGGCGGTCGGGTCGGTGCCCTCGCTGATCGCGCTCAGGAACGAGTCGGGGGTGAGCATCGTGAGCCCGAGGCCGTCGGCGAGGGGGCTGACGATCGACTCGGAGGCGCCGATCGGGGTGCCCGCGTAGGTGCGCTTGATATCGGATATCAGCTGGTCGTACGGGGCGAGGGTGGTGCTGTCGTACGTGTTCCTGAGCCGGTCGAAGTCGGCGGCGTCGGCCGGGTCGATCTTCTTGTAGTCGGCGGTGATCCGGTCGATGACCTGGTGGACGTTGTCCGGCGAGTACCAGCGGTGGGGGTTGCCGCCGGGCCGGATCCCGACCAGGTCGCCGACCTCGAGGTCGGTGCGGCCGGTGGAGGGGCTGCCCGCGAGGAGCTTGTCGGCCCAGGCGTCGTAGCCGATGCCGTTGACGATCGTGTACTGCGCCCCGGCGACGGTACGGGCGTCGGCGGCGGTGGGTTCGTAGTCGTGCGGGTCGGCGTCGGGGCTGTTGATGATGCTCGTGACCTTCACGTGCGAACCGCCCAGTTGGGCGGCGACACTGCCCCAGAAGTTCTCCGCCGCGACGACCTGGATGGTCCTGCCGCCGTGGGCGCCGCCGGCGGCCGGGGACGGGTCGGCGGACGATCCGCCGCCGGAGGTGGACGAGGTGGAACAGGCGGCGGCGGCGACCGCGGCCAGGACGGCGACGCCGCCGAGGGCGAACCGGGTCGGCCGGCGCACGGCGGAACGGGGCGGAACTGCGTTCATGAAACGGGATCTCCTCAGGCAAGCCGGTCTGTATCGGTGGGACACCGGCGTTCCGGACGGGCCCGACGCTAGATGGAAACGACTTTCAACACCATGGGTCGTGGCTCAGATATGAAAATCATTACCACTTCTTGACCGCGTTCCCGGTCGCATTCCCGGTCGCGTTCCTGGTCGTGCACCTGGGGCTCTCGGGACCACGGGGATCGCATACTCTCGGGGCTGATCCCACCGGCAGAAGGGCACGTAGCGCCATGGACATGGAACTGAGCGGCAGAACAGCGGTCGTGACGGGCGCGGGCCGGGGCATCGGACTGGCCGTGACCCGGGCGCTGGCCGCCGAGGGTGCCCAGGTCGTCGCCGGCTCCCGTTCGGTCACCGACGAACTGGAGAAGCTGGCCGGGACGCACGCCGTCCATCCGGTGGCGGTGGATCTCGCGGCCCCCTCGGGGCCCGCCGACCTGATCGCGCGGGCGGTCGAACTCACCGGCGGGGTCGACATCCTCGTCAACAACGTCGGCGGGGTGCGCCCCCGCACCGAGGGGTTCCTGTCGGTCACGGACGAGGACTGGGACCACGCGCTGCTGGTCAACCTGATGACGGCGGTACGGACGATCCGGGCCGTCGTCCCGCACTTCCTCGACCGGGGCGCCGGGAACATCGTGACCATCAGCTCGGTGAACGCCGCGCTCCCCGATCCGCTGGTCGTGGACTACGGCGCCGCCAAGGCCGCGCTGACCAACGTCTGCAAGGCCGTGTCGAAGGAGTACGGACCGCGCGGGATCCGGAGCAACACGATCAGTCCGGGGCCCGTCTCCACGGCGCTCTGGCTCGGGGACGGCGGCGTCGCCGCCACCGTGGCGCGGGCGTCCGGGCAGGACCCGGCCGCCGTCGCCGAACACGCCGCGGGCGACTCGATCACCGGGCGTTTCACCCGCCCCGAGGAGGTCGCCGACCTGGTCGTCTGGCTGGCCGGCGGCCGGGCGTCCAACATCACCGGGTCCGACTTCGGCATCGACGGCGGGCTGATCACGACCGTCTGACCGGGGAGCCCGCCGTACGGTCCGCCACCCCGTGGCCGCCGGGCGGCGGGGGCCTCCCTCCGGCCGCGCGGAACCTCCCCGATGGTGTGAGACTGCCGGTGAGGAGGTAATACCGGTGGTCGCCGAATCTTCCGCGACGGGCCCCGGCTCCCGCCCCGAACTGGGACCGGGTCCCGGGCCGGGCGAGGCGCTGCTCGACAGGCTCCTCGGGGAGGCGCAGGGCGCGGCGCCGATGGATCTGCCGGACCTGGTGGACCGGTGTGCCGCGGCGATCGGTCTCCAGCAGCTCGCCGTGTACGTCATCGACCTCCAGCAGCGTCATCTCGTGCCGCTCACCGACGGACTGCCGTCCCTCGACGTGGACTCCTCGACAGCGGGTGAGGCGTACCAGACGCTCTCCCTCCAGATGGAGGAGAGCCACCGGGCCGACGAGCTGACCGCGTGGCTGCCGCTGGTCGACGGCGCGGAGCGGCTCGGTGTGCTCGGCATCCGTACGGCGGTGTTCGACGCCACCCGCCTGCGCCGCTGCCGCATGCTGGCCACCGTGCTCGCCATGGTGATCACCTCGAAGCGGGCGTACAGCGACAGCTTCGCGCGGCGGGCCCGTTCCGAGCCGATGCGGCTGCCCGCGGAGATGCTGCGCGCGTTCCTGCCGCCGCGGACCATCGGCAACACCAAGGTCATCTCGACGGGCGTGCTGGAGCCCGCGTACCGCATCGGCGGTGACGCGTTCGACCACTCGCTGACCCAGTCGACCCTGCACGCGGCGATCCTCGACTCCATGGGCCACAACCTGGCCTCGGGGCTGACCACCGCGGTCGCCATGGCGGGCTGCCGCAACGCCCGCCGGGCCGGCGCCGATCTGCCGCAGCTCGTCGACACGGTCGACCAGGCACTCGCGCAGTGGCTTCCCGATCAGTACTGCACCGGCATCCTCAGCCAACTCGACCTGAACAACGGCGTGTTCCGGTGGATCAACTGCGGGCATCCGCCGCCGCTGCTGATCCGCGACCGCCGGGTGCTCGGTCAGGCCCTGGAACGCACCCCGCAGCCGCCGATGGGCCTGGCGGCCCAGTTCTCCGACGCGCCGCACGAGGTCAACGAGGTGGCGCTGGAGGCGGGCGACCGGGTGCTGTTCTACACGGACGGGGTGACGGAGGCACGTGTCGACAGCGGCGCGCAGCTCGGCCTCGAACGCTTCACCGACTCGATCATCCGCGCGACCGCCTCGGGGAAACTGGCGCCGGAGGCCCTGCGCGTGCTGATCCACTCGATCCTGGACCGGCAGCAGAACCAGCTGCGCGACGACGCGACGATCCTCC
This sequence comes from Streptomyces sp. SID3212, assembly GCF_009865405.1. Lineage (GTDB taxonomy): Bacteria > Actinomycetota > Actinomycetes > Streptomycetales > Streptomycetaceae > Streptomyces. Next base: position 3,775 of record NZ_WWJY01000219.1, read on the forward strand.
TGATCGAGTGGCTGCCCGCCGGCCGGTGACCTCGCGGACACACCCTAGGGCGTGTCCGCGAAGTGGGGTCTGGC
>NZ_WWJY01000220.1 GCF_009865405.1 Streptomyces sp. SID3212
GCGGCGGTGAGCGCGTCCCGGGCGGCGCGGCTGCGCGCGGTGCTCGCCGGCCGCCCCGGGGTGCTGCTGATCGAGGACGACCACGGCCACCACTTCGTGGACCTGCCCCTGCACCCGCTCGCCGGGGCCACCGACAGCTGGGCGCTGGTGCGGTCCACCGCCAAGGCGTACGGGCCGGATCTGCGCCTCGCGGTCCTGACCGGGGACGCCATGACGATCGACCGGGTGACGGGCCGTCAGCGGCTCGGTCCCGGCTGGGTCAGCCGCCTCCTCCAGCGGGCCGTCGTGGAGCTGTGGACCTCGGGCGCGGTGGACGTCCCGGCGGTGTCGCGCGCGTACGGGGAACGACGCGACGCGCTCGTACGGGCCCTGGCGGAACGGGGTGTCGAGGCCCGTGGCCGCAGTGGCATGAACGTCTGGGTGCCGGTCGCCGACGAGACGAGTGCGGTGACGGGCCTGGTGCGCGCGGGGTGGGCGGTCGCGCCGGGCGCCCGCTTCCGGGTGGCTTCGCCGGCGGCGGTACGGGTCACGGTGTCGGCGCTCCCGGACGGCGACCTGGTGTCGCTCGCGGACGCGCTGGCCGCGGCGGCGGGACCGGCGCCTGCCCGCAGCTACGGCTGAGCGGGTGCCGGTGCCGGTGTGGGTACGGGTGTCGGCTGTGGTGCGGTCGCCGGGTCCGTCGTGTCCGCCTCGGCCTTCCGGCCTCCGCTCCCTCCCCGCTTCCGGGACTTCCACGGCTTGCTCTGCGTCAGGGCGGCGCCGGCCAGGATGACCACCGCGCCGACGGGGGTGTTCCAGCTCAGCGGCTCGCCGAGGAGGGTGACCCCCGCGGCCGTGGCGATGACCGGGATGAAGTACGTCACCATCGCGCCGATCGTCGGGCCGACCTCGGCGACCACTCCGTACTGGAGCAGGATCGCCAAGCCGGTCCCCAGCGCCCCGAGCACCACCACCGCCAGCAGCGGCCACAGCGGGAACGAGGTCGGCATGGAGGTGAACAGGGGCGTCACCACGGCGAGTTGCACGGTGGCCAGGAGCAACTGCGTGCCGGTGAGCGAGAGATGCGAGTGGCTGCCGCCCGCCAGGGTCCGGCGTACGTAGATCCAGCCGACCGGGTAGCTCAGCGAGGCGAGCAGGGCCATGGCCGTACCGGTGACGTCGAGGCCCGAGAAGCCCTGCCAGGCACCGAGGACGGTCAGGACCCCGAGGAATCCGATGCCGACCCCGGCCACCCGGCGGCGGGTGGGGCGGTCCTCGGACAGGGCGACGAACGACAGCAGCATGCCCCACAGGGGCGAGGTCGCGTTGCAGATGCCCGCGAGCGTCGAGGGGATCGTCAGCTCGGAGTAGGCGAACAGCGAGAACGGCAGCGCGTTCAGGAGGAAGGCCGCGACGGCGAGATGCCCCCAGGTGCGCAGGCCCCGGGGCAGCCGCTCACGCTTCCACACCAGGGCGATCGCGATGACCGCCGTACCGAACAGGAGGCGGCCGAAGGTGACTTGGAAGGGCGCGAAGCTGTCGGTACCCACCTTGATGAACAGGAAGCTGAAACCCCAGATGAGGGAGAGCGCCGCGAACCGGACGCGCCAGCCGATCACGCGGCGCACGCGCGGGGTGTCCGGGGATCCGCCGGGCCCGACCGGGGCGCTGCCCGGGGCCGGTGCGGGGGAGTGCGGGAGGGAGGCGGGGCCGGGGCGAGGCGGGGTGGCGGTGCTCATGGTCATCACCATGACCTGAACCATCTCGTAGGACAAGCGAGATTTTGTGCGTCCGATGTCTTAGCATCGCTTATATGTTGAATCTGGAGCGACTGCGGACCCTGGACGCACTGGCCCGGCACGGCTCGGTGAGCGGCGCCGCCGAGGGCCTGCACGTCACGACGTCCGCCGTCTCCCAGCAGCTGGCCAAGCTGGAGCGTGAGGTGGGTCAGCAGCTGCTCGCCAAGAACGGGCGGGGGGTCAGGCTCACGGACGCGGGCCGGCTGCTCGCCGACCATGCCGCGCGGATCATCTCGCAGGTCGAGGTCGCCCAGTCGGACATCGAGGCGCAGCGCGGCCGGGTGGTGGGCGACGTGCGGATCTCGGCGTTCCCGACGGCGGCGCGCGGGCTGTTCCCCGTGGCGATCCGTGCCCTGCGCGACACCCATCCGGAACTGCGTGTGATGGCGCGGGAGCTGGAGCCGGAAGCCGGTATCAGGGGAGTGCTCAGGGGCGATCTCGACCTCGCCGTGGTGCTGGACTGGAGCAACAAACGGCTGCCCGTGCCGGGCGGTCTCGCCCTCGCGCACCTTCTGGACGACGCCGCCGACGTGGCGATGCCCGCCGACCACCGGCTCGCGGGCCGGTCGGAGGTGGACCTGGAGGAGTTCGCCGACGACTCCTGGGTGTCCTGGCCGGAGGGCGAATTCTGTTACGACTGGCTGATGTTCACACTCCGCTCGAAGGGGATGGAGCCACGGATCGGCCATCTCGCGGGGGAACACCACACCCAGCTCGCCCTGATCGCGGCGGGCCTCGGCGTCTGCGTTGCGCCTCGGCTGGGGCGCGGGCCGGTGCCCGAGGGCGTGGCGGTGGTCCCCGTACGGCAGAAGATGTGGCGGCACATCCACGTGGTCTGGCGCACGGACGCGGGCCGCCGCCCCTCGATCAGGGCGGCCGTGGAGGCGCTGGGGGCGGCGGCGCGGACGGTCGAGGAGTGAGGGGGCCGTGTACGTGCGCGCGTCTTTGTACGCGTAACGTCACGCGAGGGTGATCGAGTCTCCGGTGACCTTGATCGACGCGGCGGGCAGGGGCTGGGTCGCGGGTCCCTGCTTCACACTGCCGTCCGTGACACTGAACTGACTGCCGTGGCAGGGGCAGTTGATGACACCGTCCTTCACGGTCGTCACCGCGCAGCCCTGGTGGGTGCACTTGGACGAGAAGGCCTTGAACTCCCCGGCCTCGGGCTGGGTGACCACCACGCCCTGGCCGTCGAAGATCTTTCCGCCGCCCTCGGGGATGTCGGTGGTCTTCGCGAGGACGTCACCTGCTCCGGAGTTACCTGCTCCGGTGTCGGCGGGCTTCTGGTCGGCGGTCCCCGACGTGTCGTCCCCGCACGCCACGAGTGCCGCGCCCAGTCCCGCGGCGCCCGCCGCGGCGACGATGGTCCGGCGTGTCACGGTCCGTGCGGTGCCCTGCGTTCCCGTCATGCTGCGTACCTCTCTCCTGGCCGCCGGTGCGTCGGCCGATCACTGGAAAGTACGGACAAACCCGCCTCCGTGTTCACGCGTGGGACGAACTGTCCGGAATATTGCGTGGCTGTCCTCGGAGTTCGCGGGACGCTCTCCCGTGGTCCGGGGCGGGCCCCGGGTTGACGGCGCGGCGCCGGAGTCGGACATTTGATGAAACGCACGTAAGCGGCTCTCGCCGGCGTCCCACCAGGAGGATCATGTACTCCACGTACCGATCCCGGGCTGTTGTCCCCGCGCTGGCCTGCGCGCTGGCCGCCGTACTCGGCGGCTCGTCCGCCGTCGGCGCGGACGGTGGGGGCGGCGCGGCGGGTGCCCCGGCGGGGGGACCTCCGGCGGCTGTGGCGGTGACGGGCCCGACTGCGACGAGCAGCGCGACGGGGCCGAC
>NZ_WWJY01000221.1 GCF_009865405.1 Streptomyces sp. SID3212
CGCCCCGGGCGCGGTGCAGCCGGGCGGCGACGGTCAGGAGCCCGGCGGCCACGAGGGCCGCGAGCAGCCCGGCCGTACGGGCACCGGTCCAGCCGGCGCCTATCGCGGTCGCGGTCTGCGCCAGGGCGAGGACCACCACCGCGCCCCAGACCACCTGGAGCGTGCGCAGCCAGACCGAGTGCAGCCAGGCGTCGCCCGCCTCGCGGCTGCGGTCGGCCACCGCGCGGGCGGACTGGGTGAGTTCGTCGGAGACCCACTGCCTGGAGGCCCCGGCGGAGTGCGCGACGGCGGCGGGCAGCCCCTGCCCGGCGGCCAGTTCGTCGCGCTTCGCCAGGAACGCGGCCACGGCCCGCCGGTGGCCCTCGCGCGCGCCGTGCGGGCAGTCACCGCACGTACAGCCTCCGCCGTGCGCGCCCTGTCTCGCCTCATGCACCGCCACGCCGAACGCCGCCCTTCCCCGGGAGTGAACATTCCGTGCAGGGGAATCCCTTGCGGTGAACTTCCCTGCAACGCCTGGGAATTGTCCCGCACAAAGGGGTGCGGATGGGCCCCGGGCCGGTCGGTACGGGTGACGAGACGGTCACGTTGTTCGCGGTGCGGCCGGGGCGGCGGGACACAATGGGCGTCATGACTGACAACTCACCGCTGGTCGCCCTGCTCGGTCTGGAGAAGCACGTGGAGGGCGGCTGGTTCAAGGAGACCTGGCGGACCGCCGGGTCGGCCACCCCCGACGGCTATCCGGGGCCGCGCGCCCACGCGACCGGGATCTACTTCCTGCTGCACCCCGGCGAGCGGTCGCGCCGCCACCGGGTGCGCTCGGACGAGGTGTGGCTGTGGCACCGGGGCGGGCCGCTGCGGCTCTACATCGGCGGGACGCAGGACGATCCGTCGGGCGCCGAGGAGCACCTGCTCGGACCGGACGTGGAGAAGGGCGAGCGACCTCAGCTGCTGGTACCGGCCGGGGCGTGGCAGTCGGCGGAACCGGCCGGGGACGAGCCCGTGCTGGTGACGTGTGTGGTCGCGCCGGGCTTCGACTTCGCGGACTTCACGATGGATCCGGCGGACCTGCCGCCGTCGGCGGACCGATCGACCGGCTGATCGAGCGGTAAGCCGATCCGCCGGGAAGCCGCTCAGTCGTGGATCGGGTCCAGGGACACGATCGGGAACCGGCGCGAAGTCTTCTTCTGGTAGTCGTGCGCCTCCGGCCAGTAGTCCGCCCATACGCCGAACAGCTCGGGCCACTCCGGATCCGAGGGCCGTACGACCGTGCGCCTCGCGCGGAGCGTCCGCTCGCCGATCTCGATCGTCACCTCGTCCGCGGCGGCGACGTTGGCCACCCACTGCGGGTCCTCCGGCGCGCCGCCCTGGGTGCCGCAGATCAGAATGCTGCCGTGGTGGGTGGCGTACACCAGGGGCATCACCCGCTCGGTGCCGCTCTTCCTGCCGATCGTGTGCAGCAGGAGCAGGTGCTTGCCCTCGAAGCGACCGCCCATCACTCCGTGGTGCGTACGGAACTCCTCGATGACCGGTGCGTTGGCATCACTCATGCCCCCATCGTCCCCACCGGGACGAAGGGCCGCAAACGGACCGTACGGGAGCGGCGCCGGGCGGGCGCCACTCCCGTACCGTCCTCACTTCCGGTTCACTCCCACTCGATGGTGCCCGGCGGCTTGCTCGTCACGTCGAGGACCACCCGGTTGACGTCGGCGACCTCGTTGGTGATGCGGGTGGAGATCTTCGCGAGCACGTCGTACGGCATCCGCGTCCAGTCGGCGGTCATCGCGTCCTCGGACGAGACGGGCCGCAGCACGATCGGGTGTCCGTACGTCCGGCCGTCGCCCTGCACGCCCACCGAGCGCACGTCCGCGAGCAGGACCACCGGGCACTGCCAGATCTCCCGGTCGAGTCCGGCCAGGGTCAGCTCCTCGCGCGCGATGGCGTCCGCCGCGCGCAGCAGGTCGAGCCGCTCCCTGGTGACCTCGCCGACGATCCGGATGCCGAGCCCGGGGCCGGGGAAGGGCTGGCGCTGGACGATCTCGTCCGGCAGGCCCAGCTCCTGGCCGACCATCCGTACCTCGTCCTTGAACAGCTTGCGCAGCGGCTCGATCAGCTGGAACTCGATGTCGTCGGGCAGCCCGCCGACGTTGTGGTGCGACTTGATGTTGGCGGTGCCGCTGCCGCCGCCGGACTCCACGACGTCCGGGTAGAGGGTGCCCTGGACGAGGAACGCGACGTCCTCGCCCTCGGCGCCCGCCTCGGCGACGATCTCCGCCTGGGCCTGCTCGAAGACCCGGATGAACTCGCGGCCGATGATCTTCCGCTTCTGCTCGGGGTCCGAGACCCCGGCGAGCGCGGTGAGGAAGCGCTCCTGGGCGTCGACCACCTTGAGCTGGACGCCGGTCGCGGCGACGAAGTCCTTCTCGACCTGCTCCGTCTCGCCCTGGCGCATCAGGCCGTGGTCGACGTACACGCAGGTCAGCTGGGAACCGATGGCCTTCTGTACGAGGGCGGCGGCGACGGCGGAGTCCACGCCGCCGGACAGCCCGCAGATGGCGCGCTTGGTGCCGACCTGCTCGCGGACGAGGGCGACCTGCTCGTCCACGACGTTGGTCGTGGTCCAGGTCGGCTCGATGCCGGCGCCCCGGTAGAGGAAGTGCTCCAGGACCTGCTGGCCGTACGTCGAGTGCATCACCTCGGGGTGGTGCTGGACGCCGTAGAGCTTCTTCTCGTCGTTCTCGAAGGCGGCGACCGGCACGACGTCCGTGGACGCGGTGACGGTGAAGCCCTCGGGGGCGGCGGAGCAGGCGTCGCCGTGCGACATCCAGACCGGCTGTTCGGCGGGGGTGCCCTCGAAGAGCGTGGACCCGGTCTGGGAGACGTGTAGGGGGGTACGGCCGTACTCCCGCGCCCCCGTGTTGTCGACGGTCCCGCCGAGGGCCGTCGCCATCAGCTGGAAGCCGTAGCACATGCCGAAGACGGGCACGCCCGCGTCGAAGATCTCGCGGTCCAGGCGCGGCGCGCCGTCCGCGTACACGGAGGACGGGCCGCCGGAGAGGATGATCGCCTTGGGCTTCTTGGCCAGCATCTCGGCCACCGGCATGGTGGACGGGACGATCTCGCTGTACACCCGGGCCTCGCGGACACGGCGGGCGATGAGCTGGGCGTACTGCGCGCCGAAGTCGACGACGAGAACGACGTCGGGGGCGGCGGGGGGTGCTGCGGGCACGGGCGGCCTTCCGGCGGTGACGAGCGCGGGGTCTGGTTCCCCTCGATTGCCCCTCGATTCTAACGGGGTCCCGGGACGCCGTTAGAATGCGCGTATGCGCAAGCAGTCGACCTCCACGTTTACCTATGGCACCGGCCCGTCCGGCTGCCATGGTCGTGCTGCTTGAACTGACAAGCGACTTCCCAGGCGCCCCGGGCCGGCAGGCTCCGGGGCGTCTGTCGCGTTCGGGGCCGTACGGGCGGGGCAGGACCCGAACGAGGACCCCATGACGATCACGAACCCCACCACCCCTTCCCCGGGGGACACGGACACCACCGGCGCCCGCACCCCCGAGGCGGCGGAGGTCATCGGCGGCGCGCGGGAGCGCATCGACGCGCTGGACGACCGGATCATCGGTCTCGTCCAGGAACGGATGGCGGTCTCCGCCGCCGTCCAGCGGGCGCGGACGGCCTCGGGCGGCCGGCGGATCCACCTGTCCCGCGAGAACGAGATCCTCGGCCGCTACCGGGACGCGTTGGGCAGGCCGGGTACGGCGCTGGCGATGACGTTGCTGGAACTGGGCCGGGGCCGGGTCTGAGGTCTGACGTGCCTGAGGTCTGAAGGTGGTCGTGTCCGCCCGTCGTATACGCGTTCGGGCACATCCTCACCCGTACGGCGCGTGACCGGGCCGTACGGGACTTCGTTGGACCGTGCGTCCGTGCCACCCAGGGGCGGGCCGAGCAGGAAAGAGTTGACTCCACGCGTGGCTCTGCTGGGGCGTGTGGCGTGCCGTGCGGCACGTCGTGGGACCGCGCCCCGGCGCACGTGACCGGTAGGCAGGGGACAGCAGCCCGGTCGCCGAAGGCCGGCCGGCCCGGGGACGCCCGGCGCCGGCCGGCCTCCCGGATTCGCGTCCGGTACGTTCCGCGCCCCTCGCCTCCTCCCCCTCTGCGGTACGGATCCTCCCTTCTGCGGTACGGGTCCTCGCCGGGGCACAGCGATGTGACGTACGCCACTTGAAGTTTCTGTGAACGTGACGACAACCATTCCGTCGTGTCACAGGTCATGCATGCGTTGACACAAGAGGCGCTGCACTCGGAGGGGGGTGCAGCGCCTTTTACGTCCGACCACTTACGTGTGAGCGCGCCCGCCTCAGGTCTTCTTCGGCGGCACCTCGGGCATCGCCAGGAACGGCAGCCTCAGCGCGCCGAACGCCTCCGCCGGGACCACCGGGGACCGGGGCGCGACCGCCGCCTGCCGGACGTACGCCGCGCCCTGCTCCGGACGCGGGTCGGGCTCGCCCTTGTTGGGCCAGAGCGCCATCGCCCGCTCCGCCTGGGCGGTGATCGTCAGCGACGGGTTGACGCCCAGGTTCGCCGAGACCGCCGAGCCGTCGACCACCGAGACGCCCGGGTGTCCGTACAGCCGGTGGTACGGGTCGACGACCCCCGCGTCCGGCGTGGCGCCGATCGGGCAGCCGCCCAGGAAGTGCGCGGTGAGCGGGGTGCCCATCAGCTCACCGACGTTGCTGCCCGCGAAGCCGTTGATCTCCTCGGCGAGGAGGCGGGCGGCCCGCGCCGCCTCCGGTATCTGCTTCGGGTTGGGCGCCCCATGCCCCTGACGGGCCGTCAGCAGTCCCTTCCCCACGCCGCCCGGCCTGCGGTAGGTCGTCAGGGAGTTGTCCAGCGACTGCATGACCAGCCCGATGATCGTCCGCTCCGACCAGCGGCGGTTGGAGAGCGAGCGGAGCAACTGGACCGGGTGCGTGGCCGCGTGGCCGAGCCACGCGCGCACCCGCCGTTCGCTGTACGGGACATGGAGGACGGACAGCACACCCATCGCGTTGGAGCCCCGGCCGTAACGGACCGGCTCCACATGGGTGTCGGCGTCCGGATGGATCGAGGAGGTGATGGCGACCCCCCGGGTGAAGTCGGCCCGGGGCGCGCCGTGCCGCGCGCGGTAGCGCCGGTTGTCGGTCTGCGCGCCCACCAGGGCCTCGGAGTTGGTACGGGTCAGCTCCCCGAGCCGCGCCGAGATCCGGGGCAGGAGTCCTTCGTCCCGCATCGTGTGGAGCAGGGTCTGCGTGCCGTACGTGCCCGCCGCGATCACGACCTGCCGGGCGCGCAGGACGGTACGCGCGCGCCGCCCGCGCCGGCCCCGGGCGTCGGTCGGGACGGTGGTGACCCGGTGGCCGCCCGCCCCGTCCTCCGTGACGGCGACGACCGTCGTCAGGGGGTGGATGACGGCCCCGGCCCCCTCGGCCAGGTGGAGGTAGTTCTCGTCGAGGGTGTTCTTCGCGCCGTGCCGGCAGCCCGTCATGCACTCGCCGCACTCGACACAGGCCCGGCGCGAGGGGCCGGCGCCGCCGAAGTACGGGTCGTCGACGGTGGCTCCGGGCCGCGCCGTGACCGTACCGTCCGCGTCCTCGCCGTCCCCGAAGTAGACGCCGACGGGGGCGAGATGGAAGGTGTCGCCGACGCCCATCGCCTCCGCCGCCGCCTTCAGGTGGACGTCGGAGGGGGTCACGGTCGGGTTGAGCCGGACGCCGAGCATGCGGCGCGCCTGGTCGTAGTACGGCCTCAACTCGCCCTCCCAGTCGGTGATCGAGGCCCACTGGGGGTCCTCGAAGAACGCGGCGGGAGGCACATAGAGGGTGTTGGCGTAGTTGAGCGAACCGCCGCCGACGCCCGCGCCCGCCAGGACCATCACGTGGCCGAGGAGGTGGACGCGCTGAATACCGTAGAGGCCGAGGGCCGGCGCCCAGAGGTAGTTCCTGACGTCCCAGGAGTTCTTGGGGAGGGTGGCGCGGGTGAAGCGGCGGCCGGCCTCCAGGACGCCGACGCGGTAGCCCTTCTCCGTGAGCCGCAGGGCGGAGACGGCCCCGCCGAAGCCGGACCCGACGACGATCACGTCGTAGTCGAACCCACTGTCCACCTCGTCGTCCACGGACTCAGCCACGTGATCGTCCTCTCAGCGCAGGCGGAACGCCTTCATCAGCCGCAGGCTCCGGGTCATGAGCGCCGCGTACTTCTCGTCGTCCATCCCGAACGCCGGTCCCAGCGGCAGGAGTCGCTGCTGCGCGATCGTCTGCGCCTCGGTGAACTTGAGGATGCCCTCCGAGCCGTGCCGCCGGCCGAGCCCCGAGTCCTTCATGCCGCCCATGGGCGCCCGGACGCTCCCGTACGCCGACGCGTACCCCTCGTTGATGTTGACCGTGCCCGACCGCAGCCGCGCCGCGATCTCGTGGCCGCGGCGGGCGTCCTTCGTCCACACGCTCGCGTTGAGGCCGTACGCCGTGGAGTTGGCCAGTCCGATCACCTCGTCCTCGTCGCCGAAGCGGTAGACGGAGACCACCGGCCCGAACGTCTCCTCCGCGCACACCGTCATGGGCGCCTCGACACCGTCGAGGATGGTGGGCTCGTAGAAGTACGGTCCGACGTCGGGCCTGGCCACCCCGCCCGCGACGAGCCTGGCGCCCTTGGCGACGGCCTCCTCGACGTGCCGGGTGACCGTGCGGAGCTGGCTCTCCCCGGCGAGCGAGCCCATGTCGGCGCCGTACGCGAGGGAGTTGCCGAGCCGCATGGCCTTCGTGCGGGCGGCGAACCGCTCCAGGAAGTCGTCGGCGACCGACTCGTGCACGTACAACCGCTCGATGGAGACGCAGAGTTGGCCGGCGGAGGAGAAGCAGGCGCGGATCGCGCCCGCCGCGGCCTTCTCGACGTCGGCGTCCCGCAGGACCAGCATGGCGTTCTTGCCGCCCAGCTCCAACGAGGCGCCGATCAGCCGGTCGGCGGCGCCCCTGGCGACCTCGCGGCCGGTACGGGTCGAGCCGGTGAAGGAGACGTAGTCCGCGTGCTTGACGATCTCGGGTCCGACCACCGGGCCCTCACCGAGCACCACTTGGAAGACACCGGCCGGCAGCCCGGCCTCGATCAGCAGGTCGCGGGCCCACAGGGCGGTGAGCGCGGTCTCGGTGTCGGGCTTCATCACCACGGCGTTCCCGGCGGCGAACGCGGGCAGCGCGTCCCCGGCCGACAGCTCCAGCGGGTAGTTCCAGGGCGCGATCTGCCCCACGACCCCCCGGGGCTGGCGCAGTTCGGTGACCTTCGTCAGGGTCGGTACGACTCCGGTGTGGCGCCGGGGCCGCAGGTAGGACCCGGCGTTGCGCCCGTAGTGCCGGGCCTCCACCGCCAGCCCCTGGACTTCCTCGTGTGCGTGCAACCGGGCCTTGCCGGTCTCCAGCTGGATCAGGTCGAGCACCTCGGCCTGCCGCTCCAGCACCAGATCGTGGAACCGGAGCAGCACGGCGGCCCGCTGCCGTACGGGAAGCGCGGCCCAGAGCGGCTGCGCGGCCCGGGCCCGCGCGAAGGCGGTCGCGACGTCCTCGGGCGTGGACGCGGGCAGGTCGGCCAGCTTCTCCCCGGTGAAGGGAGTGTGCCCCGCCGTCCGCCCGGACCCGACCACGCCGTGCGTCAACTGGGCGATCACCTCGGGCGTCACCACGTCGGCGACGGTACGCGCACCGGCCGGGGCGGGGGCGACGGGGTTGGTCCCGAGAGCGGCGGCGGCCTGCGAGTCGGTCATGAGGCCGAGCGTATGCCGCGCTCACGCGCTTTGGATACCCGACGGTAACCAATTTCCGCCACACCGGACGGGCCCGGCCAGGGGCCCGGCGGACCACCTGAGCGTCGGCCGGGAGACGGCGAAGGAATGACCGCGGTCGTCCGCGGGAATCAGGCTGCGGCAGGCAGCTCGGTGCGCGTGCGCCGGATGAGGTCGGCAACCTCGGGATGCTTTTTCCAGGGTGTGAGGGCGCGGGTGACGTCGTGAAGGTAGCCGTGGGCACGGGCGGAGTGGACGTTGCTGAGGATGCGCAGCGAGGTGTTCGCGGCGGTGACGCCGCGTTCGAGTTCGCGGTTCTGGAGGTGGCTGGCGGCCAGAACGGCCATACGGATCCCGGTGGCCCGGGTATAGCGATCCGCCGGCATGGGCTCGGCCAGCTCGTTCCAGGCGAAGGCGCCCTTGGGGTCGGCGAGGTCGCGGTGTACTTCGGTGGCGTCGGTGGCGAGCCGGGCGTGGGTCATGTAAGCGAGCCGTTCCGGATCGTGACTGCCCGGCCGGACGGAGTCGAGCAGCTCCTCGGTACGGCCGAGCGCGGCTTTCGCCGCTTCGGCGTTTCCGGTACGCCCGTGGGCGCGGGCTTCGGCCAGCTTGGCGAAGGCCAGCACCCGGGGTGCGGCGTGTCCAAGACCGCGTTCGTAGGCGCCTTCGGCCATGTCGACGGCTTGTTCGGGACAGCCGCGCAGGAAGGCTTGGAGTGCCATGGTGGCCAGCACGTAGCAGCCGCTCTCCACGCTGCCGGCTGCCCGCGCCAGGCGCAGAGCCTGGACCAAGTGGCGCTGGGCGACGTCGTGGTGACCGGTGTCGACCGCCGACCAGCCGACGACCCGGGACAACTCAGCGGTCGCCGCGAACAGCTCGCGCCCGATGGTCTCGGTGTAGGTGCCGGTCAGCAACGGTGCGGCGCTCAGGCGCAGGCATTCGGTGACGGAGCCGGCCTTCCAGTTCCCACCGCCGAAACGGGAGTCCCACAGGCGTGCTTCGTCAGCGGCCTTCCACAGCTCGTCGAGGTCGCTGCGGCCGACCTGACGGCCCCCTTCATGCGCGATCGGGGCGTCGCTCGGCTTGGCCAGCCAACGGGTGACCGGGGTGGCGAAGGCGGCGAGGGCGAAGCCGTTGTTGACGAGCCGGCGGCGTGAGCGGTCCACGGTTCTCCAGTAGGTCGCGGCGACGCGGATCGCGTCGACGGGGTCGCGGGCGAAATCCAACCCCACGTCAGGGTTTCCGCCCGACCTGCTGTACATACCGATCTCGTCCACGCTCACCGCTCTGCCGAGGCGGTTGCCCAGCGCAGCGGCCAGGAACTCGGGCGCCCGGCCGCGCGGGATCATTCCGAGATTCACCCATCTGGCGACACTGGTGTGCTCATACCTGAGCGGCACCCCGGCCGCGGCCCCGATCTTGTTGATCTGCGCAGCCAGGGATTTGTGGCTCGCGCCGGCCTGTTTGACGAGCCGGGCCAGATCCTCGTTGGGATCGCCCCGGTGTCTTTTCGTGGATGCCACCGAGCCCCCTCCTGCCAGCCGGCCTCCCGCGACATGGATGCCGCGGGTGCGAAATCCGAGCGTAGGACGCGAGGGTGACGCCGGGAACCGGATGTGCGTTGTTCGCCCCCCTGGTTCGCCTCCCGCGCACACCGGCTCCGACGGTTCTCTGGATGCGGGCGGCAACGCGCCGCAAGGCCCTCGCCCCGGAGTTCCGGGGGTCCGCCGTCCCTGCTCCGGTCCACGACCAAGTGAGGTGTCAGATGTACAGAATCCTCGTCACCGGCGGTGCCGGCTTCATCGGTTCGCACTTCGTCCGGCGGCTTCTGCGCCGGGACGACGTGTCCCGGGTGACCGTGCTGGACGCCCTGACCTACGCGGGCCACACCGAGAACCTGGGGAAGTCCCTGCTCGACCCGAGGCTGACGTTCGTCCACGGCAACATCCTCGACGCCCCGCTCGTGGACGAGCTCATGGCCCGGCACACCGCCGTCGTCCACTTCGCCGCCGAGTCCCACGTCGACCGCTCCCTCACCCGTGCCGGCACCTTCCTCACCACGAACGTCCTGGGGACCCAGACCCTCGCCGCCTCCGCGGGACGCCACGGCATCGAGAAATTCGTGCACGTCTCGACGGACGAGGTGTACGGATCCCTGTCCGAAGGCTCGGCGAGCGAGGACGACCCCTTACGGCCCGGCGTTCCGTACGCCGCGTCGAAGGCCGCCGGCGACCTCGTGGCCCTGAGCCACTTCCAGACCTACGGCCTGCCCCTCTGCGTGACGCGCAGCTCGAACAACTACGGCCCCCACCAGTTCCCCGAGAAGGTGGTCCCCCTTTTCATCACCAGCCTGCTGCGGGGCGAAAAGGTGACTCTGCACGGCCAGGGGCAGCACGTGCGGAACTGGCTGCACGTCGAGGACAACTGCGCCGGCGTCGAACTCGGGCTGTACGAGGGGAAGCCCGGCGAGATCTACAACGTCGGCGGCGGCACCGACCTCACCTGCCGGAACCTGACCGCCAAACTTCTGGACCTGTGTGGCAAGGACTGGGACTCGGTGACCTACGTTCCCGACCGACAGGCCAACGACCTGCGGTACTCGATGCTCTGGGACAAGATCTCCGCTCTCGGCTTCCGGCCGATCCGCGACCTCGACGAGGGCCTGGCCGAAACCGTCGCCTGGTACCGGCGCAACCCCGACCGCTGGGCTCCGCTGACGCGTACCCCGTACGTGGCCCGCACCACGGACGCGACCACTCCCGCCGCTGGAGAGGAAGCCCGTGCCCACTGACCAGCGCACCGCGCGCAGGATCCTGGTGACCGGTGTCGGCGGCAACCCGGGCTTCGCACTGACCCGCAGCCTGATCCGCCTGGGCCACACGGTCGTCGCGGCCGACGCCAACCGCCTCGCCCCCGGATTCCTCATTCCCTCCGTGATCCCCGTCGTCATCCCCTTCGCCGACGACCCAGACTTTCCGGGCGTCATGGCCGGCCTGTGCAGGGATCTGGCGGTGGAGGCCGTGGTGGCCGGCATCGAGCCGGACCTGGAACCCTTGACGCGGATGGTGTCCCAGCTCGGAGCCGCAGGCGTGCGCCTGTGGCTCCCCGAGGCGCTGTCGGTGCGTGCATGCACCGACAAGGCCCTCTTCCACGAGGTACTGACCGAGCACGGCATCGCGACACCGCGCACCTGGCAGCCGTGGGAGATGGACCGGGTTCCCGACGACGGCGAGCTCGTCGTCAAGCCTCGACGCGGCCACGGCGCGCGGAACGTCCACTTCGTTCGTCGCCGGGAGCACGCGCGCTTGCTGTGCGAGCTCGTCCCGGAGCCCCTCGTGCAGGAGCGGATCCACGGCTCGGAATTCACGGCGGACTGCCTGGTGGACCGTGCCGGACGCGCCTCCGTCATTCTGCGCCGCCGGAATCTGGTCAAGGCGGGCCTGGCCGTGGTGTCCACCACGTTCGACGACCAGAACGTGCGTGACCTCGTCGTGCGGACACTGGGCGCTGTCGGCGCACGCGGTCTCTGCTGCGTGCAGGGATTCGTCTCCGCCGACGGCACGATCACCATCACCGAGCTGAACCCGCGGATCGCCGGTGGCTTCCCTCTCGCCGAGGCTGCCGGAGCGGACCTCGTCGGCCAGATGGTCAAGGGCCTGTTCGGCCTGCCGGTCGATCACAGCCGCCTCACCTACCGGACCGGCGTGTTCCTGACCAGCTGCACCGAAACCCTGGCCGTTGGAGACGCCGCCGAGTTCGAACGTACCGCCCCGGCGAAGGGAGAAACATCGTGAGTGCGTCAACCAGGCCCGATGCCCGGCGCAACGCCGCCCCGTACTTGTACGGGCGGGAGAACGAGGCGGTCGCCCAGGTCCTTGAGGGTGGCCACTACGGACACACCGAAGTCACCGAGGAGTTCGAGCGGCGGATCGCCGGCTTCCTCGGCGTCCCCGACGCTGTTGCCGTCGCCTCCGGCACCGCGGCCCTGCACACCGCCCTGCTCGCCGCCGGGGTCGGGCCCGGCTGTGAGGTGATCGTGCCGTCCATGACGTTCTGCGCGACCGTACAGGCCGTCCTGGCCGTCGGCGCCGACCCGCGCTTCGTCGACGTCGATCCCACCACCCTGTGCGTCAGCGACGAACTTGTCATGGACGCCGTCACGGACCGGACGGCCGCCGTCCTGCCGGTCCTGTTCGGCGGTCGGCCCGTCGACCTCTCCGTCATCCAGGAGGAACTCGACCAACGGGGCGTCGTCGTCATCGAGGACGCGGCGCACGCGTTCGGCTCCCGCCACGGCTTACGGCGTGTGGGGGCCAATGGGGCGCTGACCTGCTTCTCGTTCGGGCCGATCAAGAACCTCACCTGCGGCCAGGGCGGCATGGTCATCCCGCGCACCCCCGAGGAGGCCGACACGATCCGCCGCCTCCGGCTCCTGGGCGTCGTCCAGCCCCCGGGTGGGCGCGCGAACACCACCAGCTATCGCGTGGAGGGCTTCGGCCTGCGCTACCAGCTCTCCGCCATCAACGCGGCCATCGGCCTGGTCCAGCTCGACGGCTTCCAGGCTGCCGAGGACACGCGCCGCCGCTCGTGGCAGACCTACCGGGACGCCCTCGCCCCGTTGGACGGCGTGGCGCTCATCGACGTCGATGTGGAACACGCCGTGCCGCACCTGTGCCAGGTCCGCGTTCCTCACCGTGACACGGTGTTCGCCACCCTCCGGGGCCGGAACATCGGCGTGGGCGTCCACTACCCGCCCAACCACACCCAGCCCGCCTTCACCGCCTGGCAGCGTCACCTGCCGGCCACCGAGCGGGTGGGCGAGGAGATCCTCAGCCTGCCGTTCCATCAGCACCTCACCGAGGCGGACAGCGACTTCGTGACAACCTCACTCGAACAGGCCCTCAAGTCCGTGGGTGGATCATTCGGACACCGGCGCCCGCGGCTCGGCTGATCAGCCGGACGCGGCGGACAGCACCACGTCCACGAGCCTGTCCGCCGCATCCGGTCGCCCGTGCGTCAGGGCCCGCTCCGACATCGTCGCCCGAAGGACCGGGTCGGTCAGGAGCGGGCCGACCGCGCTCCGCAGAGAGGGGCCGGTGACCTCGGTGAGCAGAGCGAGCGCCGCCCCCGCGTCGGCCAGGTGCCGGGCGTTGTGGGCCTGCTCGTTCCCGGCCGACGTGGCGAGCGGGACGAATACCGCCGGTTTGCCGAGCGCGGTCAGCTCCGCCAGGGTCCCGGCACCACTCCGCGACACCACAACGTCGGCCAGCGCCAGGACGTCCGGCAGCTCCGGCCCGAGGAACCCGGTCAGGTGGTAACGGCCGGCGAGGAGCGGGTCCAGCCCGGCGGCCGCGGACCGGAGGTCGTCCACGTTGGCCGGGCCGCACTGGTGGATCACGTTCGCGTGTGCCAGGAGCCAGGGCAGCACTTCACGTACAACACCGTTGATCTGCTGGGCGCCCTGCGCGCCGCCGGTGACGTAGACCGTCGGCAGACGCCGGTCGAAGCCGTGCAGTGCCAGCGCCCCGACCGCCTTGTCCGCGTGGCCGCCCAGT
This sequence comes from Streptomyces sp. SID3212, assembly GCF_009865405.1. Taxonomy (GTDB): domain Bacteria; phylum Actinomycetota; class Actinomycetes; order Streptomycetales; family Streptomycetaceae; genus Streptomyces. Next base: position 13,363 of record NZ_WWJY01000221.1, read on the forward strand.
ACTTCCGGCCGCACCGGGTTCCCGGTGACCACGGCGCGCTCACGCACCTCGGCCGGCAGAAGCGGCAGCGAGGACTCGGAGGACACCGCGATCCGCGTCGCCGAACCGGCGAGCTTGCGGTTGGCCAGCCCGAGCCGCACGGTCTGCTCGTGCAGCACCAGCGGTACGCGGCACAGCCGCGCGGCGAGCCCGGCCGGGACCGCGACGTACCCGCCCGTCGCCAGAACGACATCCGGTCGGAAGTACGACACGATCGACCGGGCCTGAGCTACGCCGAGCGGTACCCGCGCCATGTCCTTCACGTTCGCGGCGGACAGCATCTTGAGCGGATGGGAAGAGCGGCGGATCTTCCCCGTCGCCACGGTCCTGAACGCGATCCCCTCCGCCGGAGCGACGCGCGCTTCAAGGCCGTCCGCCGTACCGATCCACAAGACGTCCAGCGTGCCGCCCGCATCCGCGAGCCGGGCTTGCAGGGTACGGATCGCCGTCAGGGCCGGGTAGGTGTGACCGCCGGTTCCTCCGCCCGTCACGAGCAGCCGGAACGAACGTGGGAGTACGGGGGATGTAGTCACCCCGAGCACCCTACTGGCTGTCCGGGCCGGATCGCTTCTCCGCGAGCAGTGGCTCGATCACCTTGCGGAGGGTGTCGGCGCTGATTGCCCGCAGGGCGCGGGCCGCGATCTTTCCGTCGCGGTCGAGGAAGATCGTGGAGGGAAGTGTCTGGGGGTTGAGGGTGCCCTTGGGGAACCCGTTGAGTATCAGCCTGCCCGTCGGGTCGTACAGGCTCGGGTACGGGAGGCCGAGGTCCTTCTGGAAGGCGAGGGGGGCGATCCGGCCGGACTCGCGGGTGTCGATGCCGATGAACGCGACGCCCTTGCCCTCGGTCTCCTTCGCGACCTCCACGAAGTGCGGGGCCTCGGCGATGCAGGGCGGGCACCAGGAGCCCCAGACGTTGATCACGACGATCTGTCCCCTGCTGTCGGCGATGTCGAGCCGCTTCTCGTCGAGCGTCTCGCCCTTGAGCTCGCCGGGGAGGACCCGCTGCCCCTTCGGGACGGTCGAGACGCCGTCGGCGCCCACCGCGCCGCCCCTGCCGGTGCCACCATCCGGGCCTCCGGTTTCGCAGGCCGTCAGGGAAAGGGTGGCGGCAAGGGCGACCAGGGTGGTCAGCACGGCGCCGCGGGAGCCAGGGGTGGTCACGGGGCGGCCTCGGCCGGGGGTTCCCAGCTGCGCAGGACGGCGTCGAACTGGCGTCGGGTGGTGTCCCAGTCCTCCTCGGGACCCGACATGTAGAGCGCGTACTCCGTCTCGCCGCTGTCCGAGTAGTACATCTGGTCGATGGCGTGCCGGGGCCCCGGGTGCCCCTGCTCCTCGTTCCAGGTGAACTCCCAGACGGCGGACAGCGTCTGGTCCCGGAACGTGTTCCGCTCCAGCCTGACCTTCTCGTACGTGGCGCGCTTCTTGAACTGGTCCTCCAGGTCCAGCAGATGCGCGTACGGGTCCCGGAACTGCGGGGTGTCGACGCTGATCCGGATGAAGTGGTCGCCGTCGTCGGGCGTGTAGTCGATCTGGGCGCCGTCCGTCCGGCGTTCCCAGCCGTCGGGGACGTTGAGGCTGAACCCCTCGGGGTCCTCGACGCGGTGCCAGCCGTCCGGGACGGTCGGGTCCTTCCGCGGCTTCCCCGGGTCCGCCGTGTCCTGCGCGTTCCCGTCCGTCTTGTCGCCGTTGAGGGTCCGGCCGGGTGCGGTCCCGCCGGAACCGCCGGAGGCGCTGGTCCCCGGATCCGCCGAACCGTCCGTGCCCCCACCGAACTTGAGCGCCGCGAAACCACCGCCGACGCCGAGGACGACGGCGGCCACGATCGCGATGACCACGGTACGGTGCCGACCCGGCCGGCGGGCGGGGGCGGGCGGGTTGTAGGGGGTGTGCGGGGTGCGCGGTCCGGGAGGCGTCCCGGACCCGTTCGGCGGGGTGGCCCCGGCGGGGAGCGGCGGCCCGAAGGAGTACGCGGTGGGCCCGGTCGGCCCCGCCGGTGCGGCGGCAGGCGCGGGGCCGCCCGACTCCGGTGCGGGGCGCGGCACTTGGACCGCCGTCCGCGTCGGTACGTACACCTGCTCCCCCGCCGACGTCCGCCCCGCCGCCACCTCCCGCAGCATCATCTCGGTCTCGGCCGCGCCGGGCCGTACCGCCGGATCCTTGGCGAGCAGCGCCGCGATCACCGGCTCCAGCTCCCCGGCCCGGTCGGCGCGGGGCGGCTCCTCCGTGACCACGGCCTGCATGGTCGACAGCGGTGAGGTGCGGCGGAACGGCGAGACACCCTGCACGGCGGTGTAGAGCGTGACCCCCAGCGACCAGAGGTCGGACGCCGGTCCCGGGTCGGCGCCCCGGACCCGCTCGGGTGCCAAGTAGTCGATGGAGCCGACCAGTTCGCCGGTCCTGGTGATCGTGGCGTCGCCCTCGATCGCGGCGATGCCGAAGTCGGTGAGCAGGACCCGGCCGTCCCGCGCGAGCAGCACGTTGCCGGGCTTGACGTCGCGGTGCAGCACCCCGGCGCCGTGCGCGGCGCGCAGCGCGTTCAGCACCTGGAGGCCGATCCTGGCCGCCTCGCGCCAGTCGATGCGCCCGGCGTCCTTGGCGGCGTCGGCGAGCGAGGGGCCGTCCACGTACTGCATGACGATCCAGGGCCGGCCGTCGTGGTCGAGGACGTCGTGCACGGTCACCACGCCGGGGTGGGTGATCCGGGCGGCGGCCCGGGCCTCCTTCTGGGTGCGCTGGTGCAGTACGGCCCGGTCGGCCTCGTTGACGTACCGTCCGGCGGTCAGTTCCTTGACCGCGACCGTGCGGTGCAGCACCTCGTCGTGCGCGCGCCACACCTTGCCCATGCCGCCGCTGCCGATGCACTCGCCCAGTCGGTACCGCCCGGCGAGCATCAGTCCGGCGCCGGTCTCCGCGCCCGTTCCCTGTGAGTGTTCCACGTCCCCCGCCCAGTTCCTTGCCCACAGGTTACGGAGAGGAGGTGCGCGCGGGGAACCTCGGGTGGCCGACGGAGACGACACTGTGACGCCCGGGGCCGACGGGCCGGGTGGGGGCAACAGGCCCTGAGGGGCGCCGTGTCGGCGGGTGCGCGGGCCCCGAGGGGTGCCGTGCCGGCCGGTCCGGCCTCCTCCTCACGGCACCTCTCCGGGCCCCCGGAGCGCTCAGTCGGTCACCTGGTACGCGGACGTGGCCTGCTGGTACATCTCGCTGACCCGGTCCCGCTGGCTGTCCGGGCCGATGACCTGGATGACGTGGTAGCGGCCCGCGATGACCACCGCGAGATTGCGTACGTACACCTCACGGCCGTTGTTGTCCGTCCACGTGAACTGCCCCTCCGCCATGGCCTGTCGGCCGACGTCGATCCGCCGCAGCCCGGAGGCGCTGGACCAGGAGGAGTCGCGGAACGGCTGGAGTTCCTGTTCCTTCTCGCGCTGGTAGACCATCGGGTCGGCGCCGTTCTCCGCGACGGAGTCCCGGCCGGGGACGACGATCAGCGTGAAGTCTCCGCCGACGTAACGGACTTGACCGCTGTCGTTGATGGGGCGGCGCTGCCAGTTCTGCCCGACGGCGATCTGGAAGCCCTCGGGGTCCTTGCGCAGCGCGTACCCCTTGGCGAGGTCGACCGCGGGGCCCGAGGCGGGGGGCGGCGTCGTCTTCTTCGGGGGCGGATCCGCCTTCTCCGTACCGGAGTTGTCGTTGTCGGACGGCTGCGGGTCCGCCGAGGGCGCTCCGGCGGAGGGGTCGGTGCTCGCCTCGCCGACGCTCTGTCCCTGTTGTCCCTGCTGCGGGTCGGCCTTGGGCATGAACATCACGGCGAAGGCGATGGCGCCGACGAGCAGGAGCAGTATCAGGAGGAGCAGGGTGCGGCCGAGGGACCGGGGCGTGCGGTTCCGGGGTCCGCGCGAGGAGCGCGACGACCTGTCGTACAGCTCCTCGGTCTCGTACTCCTCGCGGTCGAACTGCTGCCGGACGAACTGCGGGCGTTCGTTGTCGGGGTGCTCGTGCCGGCGCTCGCTCCGGCGCTGGTTCCGGTAGCCGTCGCTCTCGTACCGGCTCTCCGGCTGCTCCTGCCGGGAGTCCTCACGCTGTTCGGGCGCGACGGCGGCCCTGCCGCCGTCCTTCGCCGCGCGCTCCTTGCCCTTCTTGTGCCGGTGGCGCCCGCCGGTCAGCCCGCCGCGACGCCTGCGCACCAGCTCGCCCCGGCGCCGCTTGATGGGCAGCTTGGCGTCCACGGACGGCACCTGGACGACGTCGAGCCCCGCTTCCGGCTCGGGCGCGGACCGTACGAGCGAGCGCAGCCAGCCGCGCAGCTCCTCGAAGTCCGGCCGCTCCGTGGGGTCCTGGCGCAGTAGCGACTCCACGACGGGCCGCAGCGGGCCGCACTCCTCGGCGAAGGCGGGCGGCTCGGCGACGACGAGCTGGACCAGCTCGACGGCACTCTCCTCCGGGTACGGGGCGTGGCCCTGCACCGCGCGGTAGAGGAGCGCGCCGAGCGCCCAGAGGTCGGTGGACGGGCCGATGGGCGGGGCGAGTTGCCAGTTCTCGTGTACGGGCCCGGCCTGCTCGGGGGCCCACCGCTCGGTGACGGCGCCGACGATCGCGATCCGCGCCTGGCGGGCCCGCTCGGCGGCAAGGGGGGTGGCGGGGCCTCGGTACGCCGGTACGGAACCGCTCGCCACGACGTCGTCCCACCGCCCCGCGGCGGCCTGGCCCGTGACGGCGGGGAGGTGCGGGGAGTGCCGCTGGGCGTCGGCCCGCAGGGCGTCGCGCGCCCCGCTGGGCTGCCAACTCCCGCTGCC
>NZ_WWJY01000222.1 GCF_009865405.1 Streptomyces sp. SID3212
CTCGGCCTTGGCCTGCGGCGGCAGCGCGCCGATCTCGCGGTTGGCGAGGGCGAGCGGCGAGGTCCCGGAGGTGTGCGCGGTCTTCGCGTGAGCGAGCGCGTCCAGGTCGGCCGCGGCGGCGAAGGCGGCGAGCGCCTCGTCCCGCATGCGCTCGATCTGTTCCGGTTTCAGCGCCTCGACCTCGACTGGGTCGTACGACTTGTTGGGTGCCGACATCTCTTCCCGTACTTCCGTTTGGCTGGCGAAACGACCCTGCTCGATCGCTGTAGGCGCCGAAGGTGCCAGTGGTCGAGTCTAAAGGGCGTGTGGAGGTCGCGGATCCCTCAGGCCCGTCCGTGCGCTCCCCGGGGCCCGTGTGTCCGCTCAGGTGGGGCCCGTCCGTCCGCTCAGGTCAGGTAGGCCGGAGCGGCGACGGGCAGGACGAATCGGAACTGGGCGCCGCCGCCGGGGCCGCGGCCGACGGTGATCGTCCCGCCGTGCGCCTCGACGATGCCCTTGACGATGTAGAGGCCGAGGCCCGTACCGCCGCGTTTGCTCCCCCGCCAGAAGCGGGTGAAGACACGGCCCATCGACTCCTCGGGGATACCGGGGCCCTCGTCGCACACGGTGACGGCGGTGCCCTTCACGGTGCCCCTCCCGTCCTCGATGTGCCCGATCTCCGCGGCTGCCACCTCGATGGTGACGGTTCCCTCGCCGTGGCGCACGGCGTTTTCCAGCAGGTTGCCGAGGATCTGGTCGATCTTGTCGGGGTCGGCCCACAGATCGGGCAGGGGCCGCTGTATCCGTACGAGGAACCGGTCCGGGGACTGGCCCGCGGCGGTGTGCGACTGGACGTGGCGGCCGATGGCGGCGCCGATGTCGACCGGCTGGCGGCGGACCTCCAGGCGCCCCGAGTCGATACGGGAGATGTCGAGGAGTTCGGCGATGAGCCGGGTGACCCGGTTGGCGTCGGCGTCGACCGTCTCCAGCATCAGGCGCTTCTGGTCGTCGGTGAAGCGCTCCCACTTGGCGAGCAGCGTCGCCGTGAAGCCTTTGACGGAGGTGAGGGGCGAGCGCAGTTCATGGGCGACGGTGGCGATCAGCTCCGCGTGGCTGCGTTCGGTACGGCGGCGGGCCTCGGTGCCCCGGACGCAGATGACGAGCTTCTGGACCGGGCCGAGCGGGCGGACGCGTACGTACCGCGCGGAGACCAGGACCTCCCGCCCGCCCGGGAGCAGTAAATTCCGCTCGGGCTGCCCGACCCGGGTGGCCAGCCCGCCGTACGGATCGGTCAGCGTCCACCAGCGGCGGCCCTCCAGGTCCTCCAGCGGCAGCGCGCGCTCCAGCGGCTGCCCGAGGGCTTCGGCGAGCGGTACGGCGGTGATCCGCGCGGCGGCGGCGTTGAAGCAGGTCACGCGGCCGTGCTCGTCGGCGACGACGAGCCCGTCGGGGAGGTCGTCGGCGTCGATGGGCTGCGCCCCGCCGACAGCTCCCGGGTCCGGGCCGCTCAGGACAGGTCCCTGGACCGTGACAGGTCTGCTGGTCCCGGCCGTCATCCCCGTAATCCCGCCTCTTCCACATAGCCCAGTGGGTCTGAGAAGGCGCAACAGTACTAGCCATACGTGACGGAGCGGACCCCCTCAGCGCCTGTTGCCGGCGCTGTTCCCGGACCGTTGCGCACGCGCCGACGCGTACAGGCATACGGCCGCGGCGGTCGCGAGGTTCAGGCTCTCGGCCTTTCCGTGGATCGGGACCCGTACGACGGCGTCCGCGAGGGCGCGCGTCTCCGCCGGCAGGCCCCACGCCTCGTTGCCGAAGACCCAGGCCGTGGGCCCGCCCATGGTGCCCGCGTCCAGCTCGTCGTCCAGGTCGTCGTCGCCCGCGCCGTCGGCGGCGAGGATCCGTACCCCGGCCTCCTTGAGCCCCCGTACGGCCTCCTCGACCGGAACACCGACGGCGACCGGCAGATGGAACAGCGAGCCGGCGGACGCGCGGACGGACTTGGGGTTGTACAGGTCGACGGAGGCGTCGGTGAGGACCACGGCGTCGGCGCCCGCGGCGTCCGCGCAGCGCAGCACCGTACCGGCGTTCCCGGGGTCGCGGACGTGCGCGAGCACGGCGACGAGGCGGGGCCGGGAGCGCAGGACGTCCTCGAACGGCGAGTCGAGGAAGCGGCAGACGCCGAGCAGCCCCTGGGGGGTGACGGTCTGCGACACCTCGGCGAGCACGGTGTCGGGCGCGAGGTGCACGCGGGCGCCGGTCTCCCTGGCCGCGTCGACGATGTCCGCGTACCGTTCGGCGGCCTCCACGGTGGTGAACAGCTCCAGGAGCGTCGGCTCGCCGGCGGGGCCCTGGTGGGCGACCGCTTCCCGTACGGCCTGCGGCCCCTCGGCGATGAACCGGCGCTCCTTGATCCGGAAGGCGCGCCGGGCGAGCCGCTTGGCGGCCAGGACGCGCGGGGATCGCGGGGAGATCAGCTCGGGGGTGCCCATGGGCGGCGGCTCACTCACGTGTGGGGCCCGGGACGTGTCGTACCGGACCGCTGGGACCCGGCGTGCCGGTCACGTACCGGACCGGGGCGGGGCGGGGCGGGGAAGGGAAGGGGAGGGGAGGGGAGAACACACCGGACCCGCAGGCGCGCTGCCTGCGGGTCCGGTGGGAAGTACATGCGGCCTGAGGGAGATCAGGCGGCGGCCTTCGGGGCGTTGACGTCGCTCGGGAGGGCCTTCTGGGCGACCTCGACGAGCGTGGCGAACGCGTTGGCGTCGTTGACCGCGAGCTCGGCGAGGATCTTGCGGTCCACCTCGACGTTGGCGGCCTTCAGACCCTGGATGAAGCGGTTGTACGTGATGCCGTTGGCGCGGGCCGCGGCGTTGATCCGCTGGATCCACAGCTGGCGGAAGTCACCCTTGCGCTTCTTGCGGTCGTTGTAGTTGTAGACGAGGGAGTGGGTGACCTGCTCCTTGGCCTTGCGGTACAGGCGCGAGCGCTGGCCGCGGTAACCGCTGGCCGCCTCGAGGATTGCCCGGCGCTTCTTGTGGGCGTTGACTGCCCGCTTGACGCGTGCCACGTGTTAACTCCTTGTAGCGGGGCCGTGGTTCGGTGTCACACGGCCCGGAAACGAATGGGTCCCGGTCCTGAGGTCGCACCCCCGGTCACCGGGGGTCGCGACGTCACTTGCCGAGAAGCTTCTTGATCTTCTTGGCGTCGCCCGGGGCCAGCTCGACGATGCCGGTGAGGCGCCGCGTCACCCGCGAGGACTTGTGCTCGAGCAGGTGGCGCTTGCCGGCGCGCTCGCGCATGACCTTGCCGGAGCCGGTGATCTTGAAGCGCTTGCTGGCACCGCTGTGCGTCTTGTTCTTCGGCATGGCGCCGTTCTCTCCTCGTCAGTGGCGCTCCCTGCCGGCTGGATTCTCAGTCGGCGCACGGGAGCGTCAGATCTCTGGTGTGTGGTTCCTGAACGGAGCCGTGGGCCGCCTGGATGGCAGCCCGTGGATCACGCCTCGGAAGATGCCTGGGCCGGGGCTTCGGCTTCGGCGGCAGCTGCTTCGGCGCGAGCGTCGGCGGCGTCCGGGGACTCGTCGACGTGCTCGTCGGGTGCGTAACCCGCGCGCTCCGCCTTGCGGGCGGCCTGGGCCTCGCGCGCCTCGGCCATGGCCTCGGTCTTCTTCTTGTGCGGGCCGAGAACCATGATCATGTTCCGGCCGTCCTGCTTCGGGTTCGACTCGATGAAGCCGAGCTCCTCCACGTCCGACGCGAGCCGCTGGAGCAGTCGGAAGCCCAGTTCGGGGCGGGACTGCTCACGACCACGGAACATGATCGTGATCTTGACCTTGTCGCCCTGCTTCAGGAACCTGACGACGTGACCCTTTTTGGTGTCATAGTCATGCGGGTCGATCTTCGGGCGGAGCTTCATCTCCTTGATGACCGTGTGCGCCTGGTTCTTGCGCGCCTCACGGGCCTTCATGGCCGACTCGTACTTGAACTTCCCGTAGTCCATGAGCTTGCACACGGGCGGACGTGCGGTCGCCGCGACCTCAACCAGGTCGAGGTCGTACTCCTGCGCCAACTCCAGGGCCTTGGCAAGCGGCACAATGCCCACCTGCTCGCCGCTGGGGCCGACAAGTCGGACCTCGGGAACGCGAATCCGGTCGTTAATGCGGGGCTCGGCGCTGATGGATCCTCCTCGGTAGCACCACACGACTGTCTGGCAGACAGCCGCGTAAGGTCTGTTGACTCTTACGTGAGACCAACCGTGGGGGAACGCGAAAAATGCCCCGGACGGGACACAGGCGGGAGCTCCTCGCACTACCGGAGCACCGCCGCGTCTACCGCGGGGCGCGCATCGGGCGGCTCCATCGTCCGTACGGAACGATGGGCACCACCTGACCGGTGACCCGCCGCCCGAGAGGGGCAGCCAGGTGGGAGATCGGAGCCTCCACTTGTGGGCCGGGCATGTGAATGTCCAGCCGGTCGTCACATCAGGTTAGCACCTTCCCGCTGCGGGGAGCCAACCGTGGGGGCGGGGGCGGGCGGGGCCTATCGTGTGGGGCATGAGCGACGCCCCCTCCCCCCAGCAGTCCCCGGCCTTCTCGGAGTCCGCGCAGTCCCCGCAGTCCGAGGTGTCCCCGCAGGAGTCCCCCGACTTCGACGCCATGACCCGCGACATCGCGGAAGTCCCCGCCGTCGAGGTGATCGTCACGGTCGCGGTGAACCTGATGAGCGCGGCGGCCGTGAAGCTCGGCCTGACCGAGGACGGCGACGACCACAAGGACCTGGACGAGGCGCGCAAGCTGGTCCACGCGCTGGCCGGGCTGCTGGACGCGAGCACGACGGAGATCAGCTCGTTCCACGCGGCGCCGCTGCGGGACGGGCTCAAGTCGCTCCAGCTGGCGTTCCGCGAGGCGTCGGTGGTACGGGACGAGCCGGGGCAGGGCCCCGGGGAGAAGTACACGGGCCCGGTCTACGGCTGAGGGTCCCCCGGCTCACCGGCGATCGCATCGCCGTGCGCCGACGTGTCGCGTACGAACAGGGGCTCGCCCGGTGGCGTGGCCTCGGCCGGCAGCAGTGCCAGGTCGAGTCCGCGTACCAGGCGGGCCCTCAGTACGTCGTCGGCGGCGAGCGCCCCGGCGACGCGGCGGGCGGTGTCGGCGGGGGACGGGGTGGCCGGTTCCAGGACGAGGGCCAGCGTGCCGTCCGCCGTCCCCGGCCCGAGGTGGGCCCGGAGCACGGCGGGCTCGGCGGCGACCACGCCTCGTACCGCCGCCGTGACGGCGGGGTCGTCGAGGGGGTCGGTGCTGGTACGGCCCTCGGCGGCGGCGAGGAGCGCGGCCCCGGTGAGCTGGTACGGCACGGGCCCGGCGAGGTCGAGCACAACGGTGTCGGCCTGCTCGTGGGCGGCTGCCCGGAGTGCCTGGTGGAGGGGTACGGCGACGGGGCGCGCCGCCGGGTCCCAGCGGGCCAGCGCCGCGACGGAGGTGAAGGCCGGCAGCGCGCGGCGGTCGCCCGCCCGGAGCGTCGGCACGGCCATGTCGCTGGTCTTCTCGCGGCGCAGCCCGTTCTCGTCCTCCTCGGTCTCGCCGAGGACGGCGACGATGGGGACGAGCAGCCGGGCGGTCCTGAGCGCCGCCAGCACGCCCCTTTCGGCGGACCGGTCCGCCGACCAGGCGGCGAGGGCGGAGGCCAGCGCGGGGTCGGCGGTGCCGTCGTCGTCGGAGAAGCCGGGGTCGGGGATGTTCTTGAGCGCCACGGGTCGAGGGTAGTGCCCGGGCTGCACCGGTCGGAACGTACGGTCGTCGGATGAATCTCTCGGTGGCGGTGTACGACATGGCGAACGGCCGCGAGGCGACGACCGACGCGGACCGCGCGTATGTCAGCGCCAGCGTCGTGAAGGTGGGCGTGCTGGCGGCGCTGCTGCTGCGGGCACAGGACGCGGACCGTTGGCTGACGCCGGAGGAGGAGGGGCTGGCCGCCGCGATGATCGAACGCAGCGACAACGACGCGGCGACGGCGCTGCGCGCGGCGGCCGGAGGAGTGGCGGCCCTGGACGAGGCGCACGCGCGGCTGGGTCTGACGCGGACGGAGGGGGCGGCGGCGTGGGGCCTGACCCGCACGACCGCGCGCGATCAGCTGACGCTGCTGAGGACGGTGTTCGACACCGGAACCGCGTCACCGCTGGACGCGAGATCCCGGCGGTATGTGGCGGCCCTGATGGGGCGGGTGATATCGGGCCAGGACTGGGGGGTGTCGGCGGCGGCCGGCGCCGGCGGTGACCACGCCCTGAAGAACGGCTGGCTACCGAGAACGGACTCGGGCCTGTGGGTCGTCCACTCGGTGGGCCGCGCGGGCGACTGCCTGGTGGCGGTCCTGTCGGACGGCCATCCCACGCTGGAGGCGGGGATCGCGTCGGTGGAGGAGGCGGCGGTGAGGGGGGTGGGGAGGGTGGCCTGAGGGCGGCTCGGGGGGACGTGGACGGCGCCTGGCCCTCTGGCTCCGGAGCAGCGGGGCAAGAGGGAGCGGCGGGGCTGCGTGCCAGCGCCAGCAGCGATGCGACAGAGCGGGTGACACGACCGTGCTCAACGGGCGGGGGTCGTACGACTCCGCTCGGCGCGGTGGGCGGGTCGGGCGGCCACCTCCCGGGCGCGGTCAGCGGGGGTGGCCGGGGCGTCTCGTGCCGGCGCCTCGCCACAGGACCACCGCGGCCGCCAGCAGCAGCGCGCCCACTCCCCCGGCGACCGGGGCCAGGCCCACGCCCTGGCCCGCGTCCTCGTGGGGGGCGTCCGGGCCGGTGCCGAAGTACTGCTTCCGGTAGCCGTCGGCCGTGCCGCTCCTCGTCTCCGTACCGGACAGCTTCGCGCCGGCCTCGATCGCGGCGGCGGGATCGACGAAGCCGTACCCCTTCGCGTCGTCGCGGCCGTTCTCGGGGGCGTCGCGGGCGGTGTCGGCGAGGAGCTTCTTGATCTGCGCGGGGGTGAGGTCGGGGTGTGCGGAGCGTACGAGAGCGACGGCGCCGGAGACGAACGCGGCGGCGGCGCTGGTGCCCCAGCCTTCGTAGTACTTGCGGTCGGGGTCCGCGATGACGATGTCGACGCCGGGGGCGCTGACGGTGGCGTACCAGCGGCGGGTGGAGAAGGCCGCGTGGGTGCCGAAGCGGTCGACGGCGGCGACGGCGATGACGCCGGGGTAGGCCGCCGGGTACGAGATGTGGTCGCCCTTCTCGCCCCCGTTGCCGGCCGAGGCGACGACAACCGCGCCCTTGCTGAGCGCGTACTGGACAGCCGCGTCCTCCGCCGCTTCGGGGTGGGCGGACTTGCTGTCGTCGCCGAGGGAGAGGTTGATGACGTCGGCCCCGTTGTCGGCGGCCCAGCGGATGCCCTCGGCGAGGGCGCCGCCCTTGGACTTACGGGCCTTCTCGCGGGCCGGGTCGCTGCCTTCGAGAATGACGCGGACGGGCAGGATCCTGGCCTGCGGCGCGATACCGAGGACGCCCTCGGAACCGTCGGGGCCGTGACCGTGACCGGCGATGATCCCCGCCATGGCGGTGCCGTGCCGGGCCCAGGACGGGTCGCCCTGGGCCGCGCCGAAGCCGACGAGGTCACGTCCGGGAAGTACCTGTCCGGACAGGTCGGGATGACTGCCGTCGACCCCGGTGTCGAGCACGGCGACGGTGACGCCGTTGCCCTGAGAGGTACGCCAGGCCTGATCGGTGTGCAGCGCCTCGAGGGCCCACTGCTGCTCCCGGAGCGAGTCGGCGTGGGCCGGTGTGGCGGGAAGGACGGCGAAGGAGGCGGCGGCGAGGAGGACGAGGAGCCGGTGGCGGCGGGGGGACGCGGGGCGGCGCCCTGAGGGAGCGCGGGACGCCGGAGCGGTGTTCCGGTCCGCGGCGACCGGGAGCGGGGGCGATACGTCCGCGCCAGGCGCCGCCGGGGCGGCCGGTATCGGGTCCGTACGGGGCATGCGCGGCCCGCCCGTGAGGGGCGTCGTCGGGGACATAACCGGGTGTGCCGGGACGGTGCGGGAGTCGTCGGCGTGGAGCGTTGTGGCCGGGTCCGGGAGCGGGCGGGCCGTGTGCGGTATGCCTGTACGGGATGTCGGCCGGGGCGCGTCCCGGTCCGTGGGGCGGCTCATCGGGGGGCCGCCGTCGCGGTGGTGGTGGCCGCGGTGCGCAGGCCCTCTTCGATACGGGTCGCGATCCCCTTCGCCTCGAATCCCAGGCCCGCCTCCGCGGCAGCGGTCTTCGCGCCGGTGACCGTCGCCGCGGCGGCCGGCTGCGGGTCGGTGACCGTACGGCCGTCGGCGAAGCCGGAGACGGCGTAGCCGACGACGGGCACCCCGTCCACGACCTCCAGCGTCCAGGAGGCGCGCTGCCTCTCGCCGAACCCGGCGGTGGGCGTGCCTTCGACGGAGAAGGTGTGCGGGATGTGATCGGTCCGTTCGGCGAGCCGCCTGGTGATGAGGCGGGTTTTCAGGGCGGTCATGGCGGCGCGGTCGCCCTCGGTGAAGACCAGTCCGACGGTGGTGAGGCTGCTGGCGGTGGCGTCGGTGTACGTGGCCCGCAGCACGCGCGTGCAGCCCACCGGGCGCAGCGTCCTGACGAGGGGTGGGGGCAGCGCGTCGGCGCAGGCGCTGTCGGGTGCGACGGCGACACGCGTCCAGCGGCGGTCCGCGCGGCCGGGCCCGGCGCCGTCGCCCTTGAGGGTCCGGGGGAAGAGGGTGTCGACGGGGACGCTGTGCCAGAGGGTGCGCGCCGTGGTGTAGGCGTCCGGTACGACGGGTTCGGCGGCGGAGTCCCCGGTCAGCCAACTGCCGGTGACGGCCCCGCCGATGAGCCCGAGGCCGAGCACCACGCAGGCGACGGCGGCGGCTGCCCTGACGGGCGGACGGGACGGTACGGGCCACGGACGGGTGGTCGTCCCGCTGGGCGATTCGGGCGATTCAGGCAGGGGCGGGGGCGTCCAGGCGTGGTGGTGGGGGCGGTGGGGGCGGTCGGG
>NZ_WWJY01000223.1 GCF_009865405.1 Streptomyces sp. SID3212
AGGCGGGGGTGGAGGCAGGGGTGGGAGTGGGCAGGAGCGTGCTGGAGGTCATGGGCATCACCTTGGGTTGTTGAGAGGGATAGGGGCAGACATGTTCGGGTCTGTCCCCGAGGGCTGGGCAGGGGTGTGCGGCGCACCAGGTGTGATGTGGGCGCGGCGGGAACTGAGGTGTCTCGGCTGGTGAGTTGGGGGGGAGGGCCGGTCAGGTCATCAAGTCATGTCAGGCAGGTCAGGTCAGGGCGCTACGGGGCCGGTTCCGCCTGCTCTGCCTGAGCCGCACGGAGAAAGGCGTACGGCGGTCGAGGCGGGGGCGGTGGGCCGCCTCCGCGTACCTGAGGTCCGGGGCTTTGCCGCCCGCCGCCGCACCGGCACCGGGGTGTGCGGCGACCAGCCCCGAGCGGAAGAGCCCGTGGTCGATACGGCGGGCGGCGGCCGACTCCAGTTCCTCCCGCAACGGCCCGTCGCGCAGGACCGCGCCGGGACCGAGCAACCCCTCGACCACGGCCAGCGCCCCGGCGATGTCGCCGTGGCCCAGCCGTTCCCGTACGGCGGGCAGCGCCTCCGGGTCACGATGCACCCGCTCGATGGCCCGCAGGCAGGGCAGCGGGGGCCCGCCGAACGCCACCAGCAGTTCTTCCCGGCGCAGTTGGGCCGGATCGTGGTCGATCGCTGTCAGTGTGCCGTCCCGCAGTGCTATCCGGTGAACCTCGCCCCGGCACTCCACCTGGTGGGGATCATCGGGTGGGTTGACGGGGGGAGCGAGTGCCGTCGATGCCGTCGGTATCGTCCGAACCGTCCGGATCATCTGCTTCGTCCGCGCCGCCAGCGCCTGGGCGACGAGCGGGTGCAGCCGGTCGGCCGCGATCAGCCCGTTCCGTAGCAGCTCCAGATCCGGAAGGGCCCGGGCCGCCGCCTCCGGCAGTACGGGAAGCGCCGCGACCTCCTGCGGCGGCAGCGCCTCCCGCAGCGGCCGGAACGTCGGGGCGTGGCTGTCGTCGGGGGCGACAAGGTCGAGTACGGCGCGGCTGCGCGTACCGAGACGTACGGTGAAGGGCCCGCGAGGGCGCCCCTCGGCCCGCAACAGCGCCTCTGCCTCGGCGGCCCAACTGGACGACGCCCAGCGGTAGTCCGGCGCCGCGCCCGCACCGCACCGCCACGCCAGTTCGCCGCTCCGGTCGGAGTCCCAGAGGTGCCGGTGCAGGTCGAGCCGGAAACGCCGGTGGGGATGAGGATGCGGATGCGGATGCGGGTGGGGGTGGGGGTGCGGATATGGATGCTGGGCGTGGTCCGAGGTGGAGGTGAAGGTGGAGGTCGTGGAGGTGGCGTCACTTCCGGACCCCTCCCACAACGCCAGGGACATCCGCTGTCCCGCGTCCGCCCGGGCCGGCGGAGTCCGTACGACGAGTTGCGGCGAGATGCCGCATGAACTCCCGTACCGCGCAAGGGAGATGGTGAGGCCGGCCCGAAGCCGCCCGTCGGGCGCGCTCCTGGGCATGTGCCAGCGGAGCAGATCCGGCGCCAGGCGGCGCAGATCCGCACGCAGGTGGGTGGCGAGTTCGGTGCCGTGGCGATCGCGCACGGCGCGCAGATCGAGATCGACGTCGACTCGGGCGGCGGCGCACGCCCCGGCCCAGTCACCGACCGCACGCCGTGCGGTCGCGTTCTCGATCATGGACGGTGGTACGGCGTACTCGCGTACGCGCTGCCACATCAACAGGTGGGACGGAATCGAGTTCTCGGAGCGAGGTGCCATCAGCACTCACCTTGCGAGAACGATTCCCCCGATCCGAACGAGGAGTTGGTCTTCATCCCGCGCATCATAAGCACCGCCACCAGGATCTGTCAGCCGCCTTCTCGCTTGATCCACTCGCCGCCGCCGAGCGGGTAGTCGTAGCCGGGCCGGGCGGCGCCGGCGCTCGTACGGAACGGGGTCCCGTCGTTGTCGATGTGGACCGTGCCGCGGCGGCTGCCGCTGGACCACTCCAGGCTGAGGTCCCAGCGGACGTCATGAGCGGCGGCGTGCGCGGTGATGTAGAAGATCTCCGGATCGGATTCGCTGACCTTGTACGGGAAGTCGCGCTGGCCGTTCTTGACGTTGACCGTCGGGCTGCCGTTGTCGAGGTCGATGTCGAACGACTTGGTTTCGACGCCACCACCGCAACCCACGCCCATCGCGTAGTCGTTCCAGGCGAGGGGCGCGCCCTTGGTGAGCACGCGTACGTGCAGCGCCTCCAGAACCACCGTGTCCTGGCCGGTGCCCTGGACGGTCAGGGCGACGCGCTGCTCCTCCGAGGAGACCGCGCCGTAGGCGGCGGCCCAGCGCGGCGCGTCCTGCTCGGTCGCGGGCGGGCCGACCTGCTCGGGTTCGCTGTCGACGAGGAAGTGCTGGCTGCACGGGTTGTCGTAGATGTACGGGCGGGTGGCGACGTTCAGGGGTACGGCGTCGGCGGGGTCGGCGGGGTTGGCTGCGCCTGGTCCGGCACCGTCGTTCGAGGCGCCGGGGTCGGTGGTGCGGGGTGGGGAGGCGGAGGTGGGGGCGGACGGCTTGTGGCTCCCGCCGCTCTCGCCACTCTCACGGCTCGGGGAAGGTGTACGGGAGTCCGTCGCCGACGGGTGTGGTGGCTGCGCCTTGCCGGTGGTCACGGACGTGGCGCCGGCGGCGCCCCCGGCTCCGGTGTCGTCCTTGCCGCCACCGAAGGGGCCCTGGGCGGCGAGCGCCCCGGCTCCCAGTACGGCGGCCACGGCGACGGCGGCGATGAGGGTGGTGCGGCGACGGCGGGCGGGCGAGGCGGGGTTGGGGTCGGGCGGCGCGTCGGTGACGACGGGGTCGGGTACTGGCGGCGCGCTGTCCGTACGGTCGTCGGCCGGTACGGAAGGGTCCGCCGGTACGGAGCCACTCGCCGGTACGGAACTGCTGGCCGCACCCGAACCGGAACCGGGATCAGATCCCGAAACCGAAACCGGCCCATCACCCGCACCCGCCCCCGCCCCCAACCCGGCAGCGGCCTCGGTTCCGGCCTCCGTCCCCGCCTCAGCCTGCGACTCCGCCCTCCCCCCTCGTACCGCATCCGCCAGAATCCACCGCCGATGCAGCTCCATCAACTCCTGCGGCGTCGCCCGGCATGCCCGCGCGAGGCGCTCCACCGGTGCGTACTCGTTGGGCACCGCGGCGCCGCTGCAATAGCGGTGGAGCGTGGACGTACTCATGTGCAGCCGCTTGGCCAGCGCCCCGTAACTCAGCCCCGAGCGTTCCTTCAGCTCCAGCAGCAGCTCCGCGAACGCGTCCGCCCTACCGGCCCCGGTCGCTTCCGGCACTCGTCCCACCATCCACCATCCCCCGTGTCTCCGACGTCCCATTCCGGCGTTCCAGGGGGACGACGTTTCCCCAGCTCAAAGCCTGTTCCAGTGTCCCAGTGTCCCGTACTGTCCGCTGGCCGTGGCGGTTGGGACGGGTCACCCCACAAGCTCCAGTCATCCAAGCACCACACCCTCCCGAACACCCAAGGGGCTCAGCACATGTCCAGCATCCGGAACTCCCGCACCCGCCTTCTGACCGCCGCCGCGACCGTGGCGCTGGCCGCGTTCTCCCTGACCGCGTGCAGCGACGGGACGGGGACGAGGGACGAGGGCGCGTCGTCGGCCCCGGCGAACAACGCACCGGCAGCCGCGACCGCAGCCGCGTCCACCTCAACCGACGCGAAGCCGGCCGACACCACCTCAAAGCCGGTGGAAACCCTCTCGACGGCCTCGAAGGCCTCGAAGCCCTCGAAGGGATCGGCCGCACAGGCCTCCCCCGCGAAGGCACCGGCCGCCGCAGCCAAGGCGGTGACCTGTGAGGGCTCCAACACCAAGACGGTCGCGGCCCCGCTGAACCGCCCCATCAACCACATGCTCCTCACCGTCACCAACACCGGCAGCAAGACCTGCTACCTGTACACCTACCCGATCGTGCGCTTCAGCCAGGCCCAGTCCGTACCCCCGGTCATCGAGGCCTCCCAGCCGCAGGCCGTCGTCACCCTCGAACCGGGCCAGTCCGGCTACGCCTCCGTAAGCCTCTCCGCCGCAGACGGCAGCGGCGGCAACGGCTACACCGCGAAGTCCCTGACCGTCTACTTCCAGGGCCGCTCCATCAACGGGACCACCGGCAAGGCCGCCAACCCCAAGCTCCCCGCGAAGGGCGTCCACATCGACGACTCGCTCAAGGTCACGTACTGGCAGCAGTCGATGGACGACGCCATCATGTGGTGACGCCCGCCGACCCCCATCCCCGCCCCCATCCCCACCCCCACCCGACCACCACCACCGGCTCCGGCCCGTGGTGGTGGTCGGTCCCGTTCCGAACCACCATCCCGCCTTCGGACACTGCGGATGCCCGCGTCCCGTGTTGTGGCTGTCATCTGGTACGTCCCGGGCGCAAGTGGCGGGAGGCTGCCAAACAAGAGGACAGCCATGTCGCCTCTGGACGATTGATGATCAGGTCGCCGACAGTGATCATTCCTTCCAGTTCGCCGTCCACACGTATCGAGTGGTCGCCGACGCGGAACATCTCCCAGTCCGCGTCGCTGTGCCAGAACCTGGCGGTCTTCTCGCCCCGACGCTGGGCGAAGACGAGTTCCTCGCCGAACTCGTTCATGAAGTAGCCGACGTAGTCCTTGGTAGTGATCGCACCTCCACACAGGCGGGCCAGGAGCGGCTCAATCCCCGGAGGCGTGTCGCTGTCGCTCATGCCGTGGGCTCCTCGCTCGGTTCCGGGTCCTGCGCCGCCGACGACAGAGCCAGCATCCGGGCTGCCGAATCGAGGAGGGTCTCGTATGTGATCACTTCTATGCGGGCCGTATGCGTGTTGTAGGTCCGCAGCGTCTCCGCGATCTCCTGGGCGGTGACGCTCCCCTTCGCGTACTGCGTGTGCCCGATCACGACCGTAGCCGAGGCCCTACGGGTGTCGACTCCGTACTGGTTGAGGATGGGCCGGCGGTTCTCGTCCATGACCCGGAGGTAGTTCTGCGCCTGCGACACCGCGTGGTGTGCGGGGCCACCCAGCATGAGGTGGCCGTTGAGCCGGATGACCAGGTTCTCGATGTTGGCACGCTTGAGTTCCACCACATGCAGGGAGCCGTCGCCGCGCAGCAGCGGTATGTCGAGAATGGTGTCCGGGGTGTACTGGCGGCGGGCCAGCTCGGCCACGTAGGCGCCACCGAAGATCCACTCCTGGTTCTTGAGGCAGGCGTGCAATGCGCTCTCGGAGCTGCCCGGCTCGTCCACCGCCGCACGCAGGGCCGTGAGGCCGGCTTGCCGGGCCTTCAGTTCGAGCAGTTGGGCCAGCAGCCCCGCGTCGGCGTCTGCCAGGAGATCGCTCATCATCCGGGCGGCCTCTGCGGAAGCGGGCCGGGGCAGGTTCCGGAGAACCAGCTCCATGTGCCCGTACTCCTGGAGCCGCCTCAGGTACTTGGTGGACAGCTGGATCCCGCCCTCGCCGGGCCCGATCCCGAGGTGGTCGGTGGACCGGGCGATGCCGTGGAAGAGGGCACGGGCGTCGGCGGCGGTCGCCTCGGGATTCTGGTCGCACAGCACGTCCAAGGCGGCGACCGCCCGCTCGGCACCCATGGCGGCCATGCGCCGCATGTATTTCTCGCTGCGCTGCCGCGCCTCGTCGTCGTAGTAGTTCTCGACGGTTTCGAGGAAGAGTTCGCCGCGGGCGTAGCCGGCAAACCGCTGGAAGCGCCGGGCGAACGCGATGTCCTCGTGCAGGAGCGACTCTTGAGCGACATCCTCCAAGGCGTCCACCAGTGGTCTGCCCTTGCCGTGCGTCCTCCCGCCGAAGCGCGTTCCCATGATGCGCAGCACCACGTCAATGCGCTCCCGCACGCTCGCGTGCTCGGTGAGCTTTCGTGCTTCTTCGACCATGAGCCGGAGTGTGTAGCTGGATCGGAATGTGGTCGCCATGGGCGGCACCCTAGAACCGAGCACCGACAACTGCCTCCGGACTCGGCGTGATTCGACCGCAAAGTTCGTCGTCGCCTGGCGTGCACCGTCGCCGGACGAGGGCTTGCGCCGGAAAGCGACACCCCGACGAAGCGGAACGGGTGGCTCGGTCCCTTCTACGTGCCGCCGGGCGCGGCAAGGAGATCGTGCGCGGCCGGGCGTGAGGGGACGGGCGGGCATTGGGGGTTGTACCGGGGGGCAACGTCCGTGCGGGGCGGGGGTTGTGGGTGGGGGTGTGGTTGAGGATGAGGGGACGGGTCACGTGTGATCTCGCGGCGCCCCATCCGTACCGCATGGATTCTCCGTGGCAGCGCGGCCACGAACCGGGCCGTTCGGAGCGTGTCGGCGATCCCGTCGCGCAGTCGGCGTCCCGGTGCGGTGTTGGTCGGCCGGCGAACCGGCGGGCGGCCACCCTTCCCTTCCGCACCGGGCCGTCCGGGCCGGCGAACAGCACCCCAGGAGATCTCCCCCCATGTCCGACCCCTCTGTGCGCCGCCCCACGCCCCTGACCGCCGCCGCCCTCCCCCAGCGTCCGAGCGCGATGCCGGTCCACAAGTACCGGCCGTACGAAGCCGTCGACCTCGCCGACCGCGCCTGGCCGGACGCCCGTGTCACCCAGGCTCCGCGCTGGCTGTCGACCGATCTGCGGGACGGCAATCAGGCGCTCATCGACCCCATGTCGCCCGAGCGCAAGCGTGAGATGTTCGACCTGCTGGTGGGGTTGGGTTACAAGGAGATCGAGGTCGGCTTTCCGTCGTCCGGTGAGACCGACTTCGCGTTCGTACGGTCGATCATCGAAGAGGGCGCGATCCCGGACGACGTGACGATCTCCGTACTGACGCAGGGGCGTGAGGAGTTGATCGAGCGGACGGTGGAATCGTTGAGAGGTGCTCGGCGGGCCACCGTGCATCTCTACAACGCCACCGCGCCCACCTTCCGCCGCGTCGTCTTCCGCGGTACGAAGGAGCAGGTCAAGCAAATCGCCGTGGGCGGAACCCAGTTGGTGATGGACTACGCCGACAAGATACTGGGCCACGACGCGGTCCTCGGTTACCAGTACTCGCCGGAGATCTTCAC
>NZ_WWJY01000025.1 GCF_009865405.1 Streptomyces sp. SID3212
CGACGCGCCTGCCGACCAGCGCGCCCGCGGCCCGGCGCAGCCGGTCCGGCGACTCGGGACCCGTGGTCAGCCGGGGGTCGGTCAGCGCGGCGTCCTGGCCGCTGAGCAGATAGAGCGCCGGTACGTGTGCCGCCGTGACGTTGCGCAGGAGCGCCTGGCTCTCGTGCCGCAGCAGCCAGTCACGCAGCGCGGAACGCCGCTCCCGCGCCCCCGCGCCGGTGGGCCACGGCAGCGTCCGCAGATCGTCGGCGGTCCAGGTGCTCCCCTCCAGACCGGCGAGCTGGGTGATGGCGGCGGGCTCGGCCGCGTTGCCGGTGATCCAGGGCGCGAGCCAGGTGGTGCGCCGCTGGTACATCCGCCGGTGGGGCAGGCGCAGGTGCTCGCGCAGGGTGCTGTCGTCGGCGTACGCCATGCGCAGTTCGGGCTCGGAGTCGATGCGCCGTCCGGGCGCGAAGACGGCGTCGGCCCAGGCGTACAGCCGGGCCGCCTCGACGTCCTTGGGCTCGGGCTCGGCCTCGTCGCGTACCCCGGCCGACTGCGCGGCCTCCAGCACCTCGGCCAGCGAGTGGTCGCCGGACATCAGCCGGTCCGCCAGCAGGGCGTTCCGCAGTCCCAGCAGCAGGGCGGGGTCGGTGCCCGGCAGGTCCGCGAACGCCCGGAGCAGCCAGGCGACACCTGTCGCGCGGCCCTTGCCGACGGGGTGGCCCAGCCGGTCGTGCCGGTCCCGGTACCAGGGGCCGGAACGCCGGTGCGGGGTCGCGTCCTCGATCAGGGTGAGCTGACGCCGGACGTTCAGCTCGGGGCGGTCCGCCCACAGCCGGCTGAGCGAGGGCCCCGCCCCCCGGGTCGTGGACGCGTAGCCGGCGTCGAGGAGCGCGAGCACGAACGTCCGTACGCTCACCGCCGTGTCCTCGTCGAGCAGGAGGTCCATCTCGGCCCGCGGGTCGTCCGTCTCCGACAGGTCGGGGAAGAAGGCGCGCGCGGCCGTCGGGGCGCCGAGGTGGTGCGACAGATGGGTGAAGAGGAGGCGGACGGCCGTCCGGGCCGCGTCCACCACGGCGGGCTCGTGGGCGAGCACCTCGCCGAGGGCCTTCTCGTACTCCCGGCTCACCGCCCACCAGCGGGGATCCGTGTAGAAGGTACGGAGGATCCCGCCGTCGACCGGGTCGAGCGGGTCGGAGTGGTCGGACGGGGCGGCCGGGTCGGAGGGGCCGGCCGGGGCGGCCGGACCGGCC
>NZ_WWJY01000224.1 GCF_009865405.1 Streptomyces sp. SID3212
GCCGCGGCGAGAGCCAGCGGGCCGACGCGCAGGCGGCGAAGGACGCCGCCGCGGCCGCCTTCTACGAGCTGGACACCGCCCAGCGCGACCTGCGGATCTCGATCGAGACGATCACGGCCGTGGACAGCTCGCCCGGTGCCCAGCGCGCCGTGAGCGACTTCACCGCCCTCGGGCACCGCATCGACGAGGTCAGCAGCGGCTACATCAGCGCCGTCGACGCCCACGACCTGGACCGGGACGACCTGGACCCGTCGAGCGTCGCCAAGGCGCGTACGGAACTGACGAAGGCCAAGGACGAGCTGGACCGGGTCAAGGGCGACCTCGACCGCTTCGAGCAGGGGCTCGGCCCGCTGCTGGACAAGGCAGAGACCCAGCTCGCCCGCCTCGCCCCCGCCGTGGAGCGGGCCCGGCAGGGACTCCTCGCCGCCAGCAACGCGCTCGACGCCGTACGGGCCTCGGGCCTGCGGGCGGACGACCTCGCCGCCCGGCTCGCCCAGCTCGGCCCCGAGCTGACCAAGCTGAACCAGGGCGCCGGGCAGCACGGCGTCACGGAGACGCTCCAGCGCGCGGACCAGGTGCTCCGGGACGCCGAGGCGGTACGGGCCGAGGCGGACCGCCTCCCCGAGCGGGCCCGCGAGATAGACCGCCGGCTCGTGTCGCTCCGTACCCGCGCCCAGGCCCTCACCACCCGCTCGGGCGCCGTGGAGCCGGTCCTGAGCGAGCTGCGCCGCCGTTTCACCGCCGAGTGCTGGCAGGACCTCCAGCACGTGCCCGAGCACGCGGCCACCACCGTCCGCCGGGCCGAGGAGAAGCTCAAGGAGGCGGGCAAGGCGCGCGAGGACCAGCGGTGGCCGGACGCGACGGCCCTGCTCGGTACGGTCAGGGCGCTGCTGAACAGTACGGACGAGGCGGTGTCGGCCGCCGGTGACCGGTTGCAGCGGCTGAACGCCGTATCGAAGGATCCGCAGCACGAGATCGACCGCACCCGGTTCGCGATCCGTGACGCGCAGCGGCTTGCGATGGCCGGCCGCAGCGTGCCGGAGCCGCGCCACGCCCGGCCGCTGGACGAATCCGTGGCCCGGCTGGACCGGGCGGTGGCGGGCCTGGAGGGCCGGCATCCCGACTACTGGCACTTTCTTACGGAGACCGAGGCGGTACGGCAGTCGGTGGCGCATGTGGTGTCCGACATCCGCGAGGAGCGCGGGGCGGGCGCCTGACGGGTGGCGGGTGCCTGACGGATGTCGCGCACCCGACGCCGCCCGACTTGTGGGGCGGGTGGGGCGGGCGGATCGTGGAGGAGGAAGAGACCCATCCTCCGGGGGTACGTACGGCCTGAAGGAGATCTCCCATGACTCTCTCCTCGCTCCGGTCCCTGCATCCGCACGCGCCGCCGAGGTCCCGGCAGCCGGCCTCCGGGCCGCCCGAACCACAGCAGCCGAGCTCCGGGCCACCCGGATCCCGGCGGCCCAGGACGCTCCCGCTCCGGTCCCGGCCGCGGCGGCGCGTACGGATCGACGAAGCCCTCCCCCTGGATCACAAGCTCAACCAGGTCTACCGCATCGGCGCCGGACTGATCGGCCTGGCGCTGCTGGTCTTCGGGATCCTCGGCCTGATCGACCGGATCGGCTTCTTCACCACGGGCAGCGACACGGTCGCGGGCCTGAACACCAACGGCACGCTCAGCGTCATCTCCATCTGCGTGGGCGTGATCCTCTTCGCGGGCATGGTGATCGGCGGGAACGCCGCCTCGACGCTGAACGCGTTCTTCGGCGTGGTCTTCATCGGCAGCGGCTTCGTCAATCTCGCCCTGCTCGACAGCGGCCACAACTTCCTCGCGTTCCGCATGCAGAACGTGCTGTTCAGCTTTGTGGTCGGCATCTTGCTGATGTTCTTCGGGATGTACGGGAGAGTCAGCGGCGGCCTCCCCCACGACAACCCGTACTGGCGGGCCCGCCACCCGGAACAGGCCGAGCGTGAACAGCGCCGGCGGGCGAGGGGCGGCCGGAACCGGGTGGGCGTGGGCTGACACCGATACCCTGGGCGCATGCCTCGCTACGAGTACCGCTGCCGCGCCTGTGGGACCACCTTCGAACTCCGCCGGCCGATGTCCCAGTCCGCCGCCCCCGCGATGTGCCCCGCGGGGCACGAGGACACCGTGAAGCTGCTCTCCACGGTGGCCGTCGGTGGAGCCGCCAAGGGCAGCGACGCCCCGGCGCCCTCGGCGGGCGGCGGGGGCGGCTGCTGCGGTGGCGGCTGCTGCGGCTAGGTCCGATCCGCCCGACGGGCCCTGAGTCGGCGGATCGCCCCTGACACCGGCCCTGGGTCGGCCCCGGGTAGCTCAGCCCGCCCGGCGCTCCAGCACCGGCCGGGGCCCCGCCTCCGCCGCCGCCAGCAGGCGGCGGAGGATCTCCTCGCCCGCCGCCACCCCCGCCTGCGGGAGGTTCTCGACGTGCGGGGCCGTCCAGCCGGAGTCGGCCAGTTCGCCGTGGCCCGGGCGCCAGCCGTGGTCGGCCGCCAGCAGCAGGTCCGCGTCGAGCAGCGAGTCCCCTGCCGCCAGGGCCAGTTCGGCCCCGGTACGGCGCGCCACCTCGCGCATCGCCGCGCTCTTGGTGAGCGGCCGCGGTACGGCGTAGATCTTGCGGCCCTGGAGGGACACCGACCACCCGCGCGGCCCGCCCCACTCCGCCAGCGCCTTCACCCAGCCCTCCGGCAACAGCGTCCGGTCCACGACGAGATACGCGAACAGGTCTTCCGCGACCCGCTCCTTGAGGAGCCAGGCGGGGTCGGACACGGCGAGCAGATGCGCGCGCACCTCGGCGAGGGACGCGCACTCGTCGGCCAGCCGCTCCGCCACCCGCGCCTGCCAGTCCGGGTCGGACACCCCGTCGACCAGCAGATGCCCCCCGTTGGCGCAGATGGCGAACTTCGGTGCGGGGCCGGGCAGTTGGACCCGGCCGTACTGTTCACGGGTACGGGTCGTGGTCGGTACGAACACGGTGGTACGGGCCAGCCGGTCCAGCAGCCCGGCGGCCGTCTCCGTCATGTACGACAGCGGCTTGCTCCCGTAGACCTCGACGCAGAGCAGCCGGGGAGCCAGCGCGTCGGGCATCGTGAGCTGGAGGGCCCCGGTCGAGTAGATCAGGGTCCTGTCGAGGTCGCTGGCGACCAACGTGGCCGCGTTTCCGGGCGAGTTCACCACGGAGGACGTCACCGAGGCGTTCATCGGGCCGCCACCGCCTTGCCGTCCGCGCCCGTCGCGCCCCGCGTGAAGTGCGGGTGGATCAGACCGACACAGGTGTACGGCAGCACCTCGACCTCCTCGACCGGCACCCCGCGCTGCTCGGCCAGGAGCCGGACATGGTGGAGGTCCGCCCCGGCGCCGGTCCTGGCCAGGATCTTCCAGGGAACGCGGCGCAGCAGCACCCGGGTTGTCTCGCCGACGCCCGGCTTCACCAGGTTCACGTCGTGGATGCCGTACTCCTCGCTGATGCGTTCGACGGCCGCCCAGCCCTCCCAGGTGGGGGCGCGGTCCGCCGAGAGCAGTTCCTTGACCTCCGCGTCCACGGCCGGCACGACCTCGTCGAAGCGCGCCGCGACGCTGTCCAGGAAGAACCCGGAGACGTCGGCGCCGGCGAGTTCGCGGTAGTACTTCGCGCCGTGGAAGTCGTCGGGGCCGACCAGGTCGGAGCGGAGGACCGTACGGGAGATCAGGCCGGAGACCGTCGAGTTGAGGCACGCGGAGGGGATGAGGAAGTCCTCCCGGGTGCCGTACGTCCGTACGCAGCGGCCCGGGTCCGCGAGGACGGCGATCTCGGGGTCGAAGCCCTCGAACGCGCCCAGCGCGTCGGCCAGTTCGCGCGTGATGGCGCCCTTGCCGGTCCAGCCGTCGACGAACACGACGTCGGCCGGGTCGTGATGGGCGGCCAGCCAGCGGACGGCGTTGGCGTCGATGCCCCGGCCGCGCACGATGGACACCGCGTAGTGCGGCAGGTCCAGGCCGTGCCGTTGCTGGGCCCAGCGGCGCATCAGGACACCGACGGGGGTGCCCGCGCGGGCCAGGGAGACCAGGACGGGGCGCGGCGAGCGCTCGGCGAGGACGGTCTCCGTCACCGTGCCGACGGCGCGGGCGATCCGGGCGGCCGAGGTCTCCAGGGCCGCCTTGAACAGCTCCTGGTACTGCTCGCTGGGCTGGTACTCGACGGGGAGGGACTCGGCGTAATGCGCGCCACCGCTCTGTATCGCCTCTTCCCGCTCCTCCGTGGGAGCCTCCAACTCGACGTCGGACAGGTCCTGGAGGAGCCAGCCGACCTCGTCGGCCGCGTACGAGGAGAAGGCGGGGCCGCGCAGGGGCTCGGGCAGCATGGGGTGTTCCTGCCGTTCGGGGTGGTTCGTGGGTGGGGGGAGGTGGCTCGCGGGCGGGTCCGCGGACGCGGGGAGGTAGGTGGGGACCACGGCCAGCACCACCCGCGGGACGTGCGCCACGAGCCGGGCCAACAGGCCGCCGGGGGCGTGCAGTTCGGCGGAGTCGGCGAGCGAGTCGACCACCGTGACGACGGCGTCGAAGCCGCCGCCCGCGACGTTGTACGCGTACCGGTCGCCGCGTCCGTCGCCGTGGCCGCCGCCCTCGCCGGTCTCGGCGCCCTCGCCGGTCTCGGCGGCCGGGAAGGCGGCGGTGTCGTGCGCCGGGAAGACCAGCCGGGTCCGTATCGCGTACCCGGGGTCGTCCACGGCCAGGACGGGCGAGCGGGTGGTGGTCGAGTACCGCACCTCGGCGGGGGCGGGCAGGGTCCGCTCCAGCTCCTCGGCCAGCCGCAGCGGCGCGTACATCAGCTCCTCGAAGCCCAGGACGAGCACGTTCCCGGCGCCGTCCAGCTCGGCGGCGAGGGTGGCCGCCATGCCGGGCAGGGCGGTCTCCAGCCGGGCGCGGTGCGCGGGGGTGAAGCCGTGCCGGCCGCCGTCGGGCAGCCCCTCGGGCCAGCCGAG
>NZ_WWJY01000225.1 GCF_009865405.1 Streptomyces sp. SID3212
GCCGACGTACCGCTCACGACCGACGCCCGGCCCGCCGCGTCGGCGGGGCCGCCCGCGCCGCTCTCGTTCGCCCGCCAGTGGCCCGAGACCAGCAACTTCCCGGTCCCGTACGACTGTTCCGTCCGCACCCCGGACCCGAGGGCCGTGAACCAGCGCGGCCCGTAGGCGAAGGTGTGCGCCGGGGCGCCGCCGGTGATCGCGCCTCCCGCGTTCGCCACCCGCACCACCCCGTTGGCGTCCCCGTTCCCGGCCACCGCCGTCACGGGCAGCAGCGCCGCCGCGGAGTTCAGGGCCGTACCCCCGGAACCGAGGCCGACCACCCCGCCGCCCCCGGCGAGGAAGCCGTCCAGCGCCGCGCGCGCGGCCGGGGTGAGCGTGCCGTACTGGAGCCCCGTGGAGACGTACAGCACGTCCGCCGACGACCAGTCGAAGCCCGCGTTCAGGATCGCGGTCGACACCGGCACCACCTCGAAGCCCATCTCCCGCAGGGCTGCCTGCTCCCCGGCCGTCACCGAGGCGGCGACCCGCGTGCGGTGGAGCGCCGTCGTCCCCCGCTCCTTCGTCGCCGCGAAGACCACCCCGTGGCGCTCCGCGAGGACGGTCGCGAGGCGGCGGGCCGACGACGGCACGATCGCCGCCCCGTCGGCCGCGCGCCGCACCTTCACCCCCTGCGCCAGAAGGGAGTTGAGGGCGAGCAGCTCCTTCGGGTCGTCCAGGCGCAGCCGCAGATCGCCGTGGCGCGCCACCGAACCGGTGGGGGAGGCGGCCACGACAGGGCGCCCCGGGACACGCAGTCCGCCCGACACCGTCCGTACGGTGTCCACGCTCGCGCCCCACAGCAGCCCGAGGCTCCACCCCGAGATGTCGTACATCGCGGAGACGTCCGCGCTGATGTCCCGGCCTTCGCCGAGGATCACGTTCGCGATGCCGCGCTTGGGCTGGTGCAGGTCGACGACGTACGAACCGGCCTGGTACGCCCGGCCGTCGATCCGGAAGCCGGCCGTGGCCCGCTCGACCCGTACGTCGTTGGCGGTCAGGTGGTCCACCAGCCGGGCGGCGGCGGTCGCCGAGCGCTGGCCGCTCCCGGCCGGGATCACGTAGGCCCGGGGGAAGTCGGTCGTGTACACGTCCTCGGGCCCGATGCCCGGCACGCCCGGTACGGTCTCCTCCGACACCGGCCGCTGCGCCTCGCCCGCCGCGCCCCGCCGGAACGTCTCGATCTGGTCCGCGATCACCGAAGTCCGGTGGTCCAGCGTGTAGTTGAGGGTCGCGCGCATCACGGCGCCCGCGATGTCCGTGTTGATGGCGGCCCGGCGGCGCAGCTCCTCGACCGGCAGGGTGTCGTACGACCGGTTGTTGACGGTCATCGGGAACTCGACCGTGTGCGAGGCGACCGCGCCCTGGAACGGCATGTACTGCGGGGTGAAGACCGGCGGCCAGTCGTCCCAGCCCTCCTCCTGGTCCCGGAAGGGGATGACGGGCGGCTCCACGCCGTCCTTCGCGGACGTGTAGCCGAGGTCGTTCACCGCCTTCTCCATGCCGAGGGCGTTGGCGTACGCGTTCTTGAGGAAGAGGTCGTACTCGTAGTTCTCGCCGTGCGGCGGGGTGGTCGGCTCGATCAGGGTGCCGTTGACGTACCCGTGCAGGTCGAGCATGACGGCGGGCTGCTTGTCGATGGCGATCCGCCGGATCGCGCGGGTCTCGGGCTGCGACGCCGTGATCATGTCCCGGTTGAGGTCGAAGCCGTCGGCGTTGGCCCGGGTCCCGGCGATCCTGCCGTCCGGGTTGGCGGTGACATTGATGTGAACGCGGTTCGTGGCGAGCAGAGCGCGGGTACGGGCGTCCCGCGCCGTCGCCAGCTCCTCGATCAGCTTCAGGGCCGCGTCCGTGCCCTCCCACTCGTTGCCGTGGATGTTGTTGTTGATGAACAGCGGTGTCTTGTACGAGGACTTGATACGGCGGTCCTGGGCGGCCCGCGCCGGGGAGTTCTCGATCAGCTCGCGCATCCGCTCCTGCTCGCGGGCCTCGCCCGCGCTCTCGGGAGCGGTGACGGTGACGAGATACAGCTCGTGGCCGCCCGCCGACCGCCCCGCGACCTCCACACTGACCCGATCGCCCAGCTTCTGGAGGGCGTTGAGGCGCGGGGCGAGCGAGTGGTACGGCGCCAGGCCGAGCTTGACCGACTTGTCGGCCGGGTCCACGGGCGGCGCGTCGAGGACCGTACGCCGCGGATAACCGGCCTCCGGGCGCGAGGCCGCAGGGCCGGTGAGCGCGGAAGGCAGGCCCGAGGTCCGGATGGCGGGAGCGGCGCCCGGGGCGGTCTCCCGCCCGCTCTCCCTGACGTGGTGCGGGCCTTTGGAGCTGTTCGCCGCTCCGCCGCCGCCCGGGACGGCGGACGCGGCGGGCGGTGCGAGCAGCAGGGCACCGGTCAGGGCGGCGGTGGTGATCAGGGCCGGTCTGGGTATTCGCATGCGAGGGCCTCCGGGGGCGTGCGCGCGTGGACGGAAGTGATCGGTGACGCAGGGTCTACCGGTTGTGGCCCCCGGACAACAAGAGGGTCTCGTAGGCGCCGGTAGGGTGGTTCTCATGGGTGATCTGGGTGTGGGCTTCGGCTACTTGATGAAGGGCCAGCGGTGGGTCGCGGGCCACGGCCGGTGGTTCGGATTCGGGCTCCTGCCCGGTCTGGTCACCCTTCTGCTGTACGCGGCGGTCCTCGTCGGCCTCAGCTACGGCGCGGACGACCTGACGGCCTGGGCGACCCCCTTCGCCGACGACTGGTCGTCGCCGTGGCAGGGTCTCTTCCGCGGCTTCCTGGTCGTGCTCCTCTTCGCACTGGTCCTCTTCCTCGCGGTGATCGCCTTCACGGCGGTGACCCTCCTGGTCGGCCAGCCCTTCTACGAGTCGCTGTCCGAGGCCGTCGACCGGGCGGAGGGCGGCGAGGTCCCCGAGTCGGGCCTGCCGCTCTGGCGCGAGCTGTGGATCTCCGCGCGCGACAGCGTGCGGATCCTGCTACGGGTGGCGCTCTACGGGGTGCTGCTCTTCGCCGCCGGGTTCATCCCCGTCGTCGGGCAGACCGTCGTGCCCGCGATCGGCTTCTGCGTCTCCGGGTTCTTCCTGACGGAGGAACTGGTCGCGGTGGCCCTCCAGCGGCGGCGGATCGACCTCAAGGGACGCCTCGCGCTGCTCCGTGGCCGCCGGATGCTCACCCTCGGCTTCGGTGTGCCGCTGACCCTGGCCTTCCTGGTCCCGGTCGTGGCGATCTTCCTGATGCCCGGGGCGGTGGCGGGCGCGACGCTGATGGCGCGCGATCTCACCGAGCCGGAGCTCACCGGACCGGAGCTCACCGGACCGGAGCGGGAGCCGGCGCCCGGGGGCGGGGCCGTGCCCGCCCCCGACGCGACGCTCGTCCTGGGAACCACCCCGGGAACCGCCCCGGGACCCACGACCGCCTGGCCCCCGGCCCCGGGACAGGAGCCGCAGGCCCCGCCCCGGTTCTGACCCGGTCCACGTGACCCGGTCTACGCTCCCGCCGCCACGACGATGATCGACCTGATCTGCGCGACGATGTCCAGCCTGTTCCGGACGAACTGCGGGTCGGTCACCGTCCCGGTCGCCGGGTCGGTGTTCCCGGGACCGAACTCCAGCACCGGCGTGTGCACATGGCCGCCGGGGATGTCCCGGCCCAGCCGGTCGCGCAGCAGCGTCGCCCGGTAGGCGATCTCGTTGGACAGGTAGTCGCCGCCGCCCCCGGCGCGGGCCGCCGAGCCCGGGGTCGGGCCGCCCGGACGTACCACCGGCGCGGTCGCGCCCGCC
>NZ_WWJY01000226.1 GCF_009865405.1 Streptomyces sp. SID3212
GGGGCGCGCGGACGACGGGGGCGGGCGACGGGCGGGGCGTGCGGGGCGCTCCGCCCGTCCGCCTGTACCGGGCCCGGGCACCCTGAGGCCTGAGGCCTGAGGCCTGAGGATGCCGGCCCGAGGTAGGGAAAACCCCAGGGTGAAGAGGGCTACCGGCCTCATGGTGACGAGCGCGGCGGGCCCGGAGCATGGAGACATGCCCGTACAGACCCCACCCGCACCCCCGCCCGCTCCCGCACCCGCCCCGCTCGCAGATCGGAACCCCGCCATGGCTCTCGACTACGGATCGCCCACCCGGCGCCCCTTCGTCCCGCAGGTGCTGCGCGCGCCGGTCGGGGGCCGGACCTGGCGCGAGTTCGGGTACCTGATGCTCAGCCTGCCGATCAGCCTGGTGTTCTTCTCCTACGCGCTGACCATGTTCGTCGCCGGTGTGGGCCTGCTCGTCACCTTCCTCGGGGTGCCCGTGCTGGCGGCCGGCCTGGCCGGCGGTCGCGCCCTCGGCGCCATGGAGCGGGCGCGGGCCCGGGGGCTGCTGGACATGGACATCCGGGACCCGGAGCCCGTACGGGGTACGAAGCCGGGCCTCATGGGATGGGTCGGCGCGGTCCTCAAGAGCGGGGTGTCGTGGCGGCACCTGGCCTACGGGCTGGTGCACTTCCCGTGGGCGGCGTTCGCCTTCACGGTGGCGCTGGCGTTCTGGTCGACGGCGTGGTCGCTGTTCCTGTACCCGCTGTGGCAGTGGGTGTTCCCCCGCTACCTGGACCAGCCCGGGATCAGCTTCACCGGTGAGATCGACGGCCGGAACTTCTACCTCGACACCCCCTTCGAGATCGGCGCCACCTGTGCGGTGGGCCTGGTGCTCGTGCTGGCCACCCCCTGGCTGATCCGCGGCCTGACGAGCGTGGACCGGCTGCTGGTCGCCGGCCTGCTGGGGCCGTCCAGGATGGCCGCCCGAGTGACGGAGCTGGAGTCGGACCGCGGAGTTGTCGTGGATACGGCGGCGGCCGACCTGCGCCGCATCGAGCGCGACCTCCACGACGGCGCGCAGGCCCGGCTGGTGGCGCTGGCCATGGACCTGGGGCTGGCGAAGGAGAAGCTGGCGGAGGACCCGCAGGCGGCGGCGCGGATGGTGGACGAGGCGCACGGCGAGGTGAAGACCGCCCTCCAGGAGCTGCGTGACCTGGCGCGCGGCATCCACCCGGCGGTGCTGACGGACCGCGGTCTGGACGCGGCGCTCTCGGCCGTCGCGTCGCGCTGCACCGTGCCCGTACGGGTGGAGGTGGACCTGCCCGCCAGGCCCGCGGCGGCGATCGAGGGGATCGCGTACTTCACGGTCTCCGAGCTGCTCCAGAACGTCAGCAAGCACAGCGCGGCCCGTACGGCCTCGGTGGACGTGTGGCGCTCGCGGGACCGGCTGATGCTCCAGGTCGCGGACGACGGCAGGGGCGGTGCGGACGCCTCCGCAGGCAGCGGCCTCGCGGGGCTGGCAGAGCGGCTGGACGCGGTGGACGGGATCCTCGCCGTGGAGTCCCCGGCGGGCGGCCCGACGACGGTGACGGCGGAGCTGCCCTGGCGGGGCTGACCCCACGGGCACATGAGGGCCGATCCCCAGGGTGCGTGACGGATTCGCCCGGGTGCGCGCGGAGCCGTTCGGATACTGGGATGCTGGAGTCGCGGGGGCAGACATCGGCATCAACCGGGGGAGCAACATCGTCGTGGTGGAGGACAGGGTGCGGGTCGTCATCGCCGAGGACTCGGTACTGCTCAGGGAGGGCCTGACGCGGTTGCTCACCGACCGCGGACACGACGTGGTCGCCGGGGTCGGCGACGGCGAGGCGCTGATCAAGACCGTGGGTGACCTGGCGGCCCAGGGGGCCCTGCCGGACGTGGTGGTCGCGGACGTACGGATGCCGCCGACCCACACCGACGAGGGCGTACGGGCGGCCGTACGGCTCCGCAAGGACCACCCCGGCATCGGGGTGCTGGTGCTCTCGCAGTACGTGGAGGAGCAGTACGCCACCGAACTGCTGGCCGGCAGCTCACGCGGCGTGGGCTACCTGCTCAAGGACCGGGTCGCCGAGGTCCGGGAGTTCGTGGACGCGGTGGTACGGGTGGCCAGGGGCGGCACGGCCCTGGACCCGGAGGTGGTGGCCCAGCTGCTCGGCCGCAGCCGGAAGCAGGACGTACTGGCCGGGCTGACCCCCCGGGAGCGCGAGGTCCTCGGCCTGATGGCCGAGGGGCGGACGAACTCCGCGGTCGCCAAGCAGCTGGTCGTCAGCGACGGCGCGGTGGAGAAGCACGTGAGCAACATCTTCCAGAAGCTCGGGCTCTCCCCGAGTGACGGGGATCACCGGCGGGTCCTGGCCGTCCTCACGTACCTCAGGAACTGAGCGCGGGACACCGGGGCAACTGCCCCTGGGACATTGGACCTAGAACCAAAGGACCAGAGCGGCACGCGGCGCGCGAGCCGTGATCGTACGGACAAAATAGTCCATACGCTGACATCGCAGGGTCCGAAAACCACGTCTGTCCTACGATCGGTCCAGGGTAGGTGACCCTTACCGACGTAGGGTGGTCTCCGGGACTGCCGGTCAGCCGGTGGTCGCGAGCCGCCGCCTCGAGGGAGGTCCAGTTCAGTGACCAGCCAGGTCAGTAGCCCAGCCGAGCGTGCCGATGAGGCCGACGACGTCAGTGAAGGCGCCGTGGGGGAACAGGGAGCCGTGTTCCCCGCGCCCGAGGGTGAAGGCACGAAGGAAGTCCGCCGTCTGGACCGGGTGATCATCCGCTTCGCGGGTGACTCGGGCGACGGCATGCAGCTGACGGGTGACCGCTTCACGTCGGAGACGGCGTCGTTCGGGAACGACCTGTCGACGCTGCCGAACTTCCCCGCCGAGATCCGGGCACCCGCCGGGACCCTGCCGGGTGTCTCGTCCTTCCAGCTGCACTTCGCCGACCACGACATCCTGACCCCGGGCGACGCCCCGAACGTGCTGGTCGCGATGAACCCGGCCGCCCTCAAGGCGAACATCGGCGACGTCCCGCGCGGCGCCGAAGTCATCGTGAACACAGACGAGTTCACCAAGCGCCCGATGGCCAAGGTCGGCTACGCGGTCTCCCCGCTGGAGGACGGGTCCCTGGACGGGTACCAGGTCCACCCGGTGCCGCTGACCACCCTCACGATCGAGGCGCTCAAGGACTTCGGGCTCTCCCGCAAGGAGGCCGAGCGCTCGAAGAACATGTTCGCGCTCGGGCTGCTGTCGTGGATGTACCACCGGCCGACCGAGGGCACCGAGAGATTCCTGCGGGCCAAGTTCGCGAAGAAGCCGCAGATCGCCGAGGCGAACGTGGCCGCCTTCCGGGCGGGCTGGAACTTCGGCGAGACCACCGAGGACTTCGCGGTCAGCTACGAGGTCGCCCCGGCCTCGACCGCGTTCCCGACCGGCACGTACCGCAACATCTCCGGGAACCTGGCCCTGTCCTACGGCCTGATCGCCGCCGCGCACCAGGCGGAGCTGCCGCTCTACCTGGGCTCGTACCCGATCACCCCGGCCTCGGACATCCTGCACGAGCTGTCCCGGCACAAGAACTTCGGTGTACGGACCTTCCAGGCCGAGGACGAGATCGCGGCCGTCGGCGCCGCGCTGGGGGCCGCCTTCGGCGGTTCGCTGGCCGTGACGACCACCTCGGGGCCCGGGGTGGCGCTCAAGTCGGAGACCATCGGCCTCGCGGTCTCCCTGGAGCTGCCGCTGCTCGTGGTGGCCATCCAGCGCGGCGGCCCGTCGACCGGGCTGCCCACCAAGACCGAGCAGGCCGACCTCCTCCAGGCGATGTACGGGCGCAACGGCGAGGCGCCGGTCCCGATCGTCGCGCCGCAGACCCCGGCGGACTGCTTCGACGCGGCCATGGACGCCGCCCGGATCGCCGTCACGTACCGCACGCCCGTCTTCCTGCTCTCCGACGGCTACCTGGCCAACGGCTCCGAGCCGTGGCGGATCCCGGAGATCGAGGAACTGCCCGACCTGCGCGTGGAGTTCGCGTCCGGGCCGAACCACGAACTGGCCGACGGCACCGAGGTGTTCTGGCCGTACAAGCGCGACCCGAAGACGCTCGCCCGCCCCTGGGCGGTGCCCGGCACCCCCGGTCTCGAACACCGCATCGGCGGCATCGAGAAGCAGGACGGCACGGGCAACATCTCGTACGACCCCGCCAACCACGACTTCATGGTCCGTACGCGCCAGGCGAAGATCGACGGCATCGAGGTGCCGGACCTGGTGGTGGACGACCCGGACGGCGCCCGCACGCTGGTGCTGGGCTGGGGGTCCACGTACGGGCCGATCACCGCCGCCGTGCGCCGGCTGCGCAAGGACGGCGAGGCGATCGCGCAGGCCCACCTGCGCCACATCAACCCGTTCCCGCGCAACCTCGGCGAGATCCTGGCGCGGTACGACAAGGTCGTCGTCCCCGAGATGAACCTCGGCCAGCTCGCCGCCCTGCTCCGGGCGAAGTACCTGGTCGACGCCCACTCGTACAACCAGGTCAACGGCATGCCGTTCAAGGCGGAGCAGCTGGCCACGGCTCTCAAGGAGGCCAACAATGTCTGAGGCGGCTCAGGCTCACGCGGTGCCCGGGGCCCAGGCCCAGGCGAACGAGCTGCTGACGCTGGTCCCGCCGGCCCAGGGCAAGCAGTCCATGAAGGACTTCAAGTCGGACCAGGAGGTCCGCTGGTGCCCCGGCTGCGGTGACTACGCGGTCCTGGCCGCGGTCCAGGGCTTCATGCCCGAACTGGGCCTGGCCAAGGAGAACATCGTCTTCGTCTCCGGCATCGGCTGCTCCTCCCGCTTCCCGTACTACATGAACACCTACGGGATGCACTCCATCCACGGCCGCGCCCCGGCCATCGCCACCGGCCTGGCCACCTCGCGGCGCGACCTGTCGGTGTGGGTCGTCACCGGGGACGGCGACGCGCTGTCCATCGGCGGCAACCACCTCATCCACGCGCTGCGGCGGAACGTCAATCTGAAGATCCTGCTGTTCAACAACCGGATCTACGGCCTGACGAAGGGCCAGTACTCCCCCACCTCCGAGGTCGGGAAGATCACGAAGTCGACCCCGATGGGCTCGCTCGACGCGCCCTTCAACCCGGTGTCGCTGGCGCTCGGCGCCGAGGCGTCCTTCGTGGCCCGTACGGTCGACTCCGACCGCAAGCACCTCACCGAGGTGCTGCGCCAGGCCGCCGACCACCCGGGCACCGCGCTGGTGGAGATCTACCAGAACTGCAACATCTTCAACGACGGCGCCTTCGAGGTCCTCAAGGACCGCGACCAGGCGCAGGAGGCCGTGATCCGGCTGGAGCACGGGCAGCCGATCCGCTTCGGCGCGCCGCTGGAGAACGGGCTGGGGTCCAAGGGGGTCGTACGGGACATGGCGTCCGGGGACCTGGAGGTGGTGACCGTCACCGCCGAGAACGAGTCGCGGGTGCTGGTCCACGACGCGCACGCGGCGAGTCCGACGACCGCGTTCGCGCTGTCGCGGCTCGCGGACGCGGACACGCTGCACCACACGCCGATCGGGGTGCTGCGCAGCGCGCGGCGGCCGGTGTACGACACGCTGATGTCGGACCAGCTCGACCAGGCGGTGGAGCGGCAGGGCAAGGGTGACCTGGCGGCGATGCTGGCCGGGGGCGACACCTGGACGGTCGCGGGCTGAGCCCGCTTTTCGAAAGCCTCACCAGGGGCCCGGATCTCTCAGGAGGTCCGGGCCCTTTCGTACGTACGCTCCACCTCTCGTACGTACGCTCTAGGAGGTCCGGGCCTCGTCGTACATCTCCCGCGCCGCCTCCACGTCGCCCAGCCGCCGTTCCGTCCAGCGCGCCAGCCCCCACACCTGCTCGGCGGCCTCGCGCCCCAGATCGGTGAGGCTGTAGTCCACGCGCGGCGGGATCACGGGCTTGGCGTCGCGGTGGACGAAGCCGTCCCGCTCCAGGGTCTGGAGGGTCTGGGCGAGCATCTTCTCGCTGACGCCGCCGACCGCCCGCCGCAGTTCGCTGAAGCGGTACGAGCGCTCCAGCAGGTTGGCGAGGACGAGCACGCCCCAGCGGGAGGTGACGTGCTCCAGCACCAGCCGGGAGCCGCACATGGGCTCGTTGACGTTCGCCCGGGGCGGCCGGGCGTCCAGATCCACTCCGCTTACTGTCATGCCAGTACCTTACTTCAAAGTGAGTACTTTCCCACGGAAAGTACCACCCCTAGGGTGAGTGTGCAGACCACAGCAGAGCGCACACAACCCCCCGAAAGCGAGCAGACCCCCCATGAGCATTGTTGTCACGGGAGCCACCGGCCACCTCGGCCGCCTTGTCATCGAGTCCCTGCTGGCCTCCGGCACGGCGCCCGGCGACATCGCCGCCGTCGTACGCGACAAGGAAAAGGCGGCGGGGCTCGCGGCGCGTGGCGTCGAGCTGCGGGTCGCGGACTACGACCGGCCCGAGACGCTCGCGGACGCGTTCCGGGCCGGCGACCGGGTGCTGCTGGTCTCGGGCAGCGAGGTCGGACGGCGGGTGCCGCAGCACTCCGCCGTGATCGACGCCGCGCGGGCGGCGGGGGTGGAGCGGTTCGCGTACACCAGCATCCTGGGCGGCCCCGACTCCGAACTCCAGCTGGCGGCCGAGCACCAGGTCACCGAGCGGCTGATCCTCGACTCGGGCCTGCCCTACACCCTCCTGCGCAACGGCTTCTACACCGAGGTCTACACCGAGGGCCTCGCGCCGGTCCTGGAGCACGGCAAGGTGGTCCACAGCGCGGGCGACGGCCGGATCGCCTCCGCGAGCCGCGCGGACTTCGCGGCAGCCGCGGCCACCGTTCTCACCGGCGAGGGGCACCTGAACCGGGCGTACGAGCTGAGCGGCGACACCGCCTGGTCCTTCGCGGAGTACGCCGCCGAGCTGTCCCGGCAGACCGGCCGCACGATCACGTACGACAACGTGCCCGCCGAGGTGTACGGCGAGATCCTCACCGGCGCGGGGGTGCCGGCGCCGTTCGTCCCGGTCCTCGTCGACCTCGACGCCGGGATCGGGCGGGGGCAGATCGCGCACGTCACCGGAGAACTGGCCGCGCTCATCGGGCGCCCGACCACGCCGCTCGCGGAGAGCGTGGCCCAGGCGCTGGCGTCCCACCCGGCCTGACGCGTCACGGCCGCGCGCGGGTGTCATGACCGTATGGCGACACGGACATGACACCCACCCCTTCTCGGCGCTACCTTCATCGGGATGTCGCGTGTGGGGTGGGGAGGGGCCGGGCCGGTGAAATCACCGATGAAGTCGCAGGTGAGGTCGGAGTCGACGGCGCAGGGCGAACAGCGGACAGGACTGCTGTACGGGTTCGGCGCGTACGGGATGTGGGGGCTGGTCCCGCTCTTCTGGCCACTGCTCAAGCCGTCCGCGGCGCTGGAGATCCTCGCCCACCGGATGGTGTGGTCCCTGCTGTTCGTCGCGGTCGCGCTGGTGGCGCTGCGCCGCTGGGCCTGGATCGGGGATCTCGTACGGCAGCCGAAGAAGCTGGCGCTCGTCGCGGTCGCGGCGATCGTGATCAGCGTCAACTGGGGCCTCTACATCTGGTCCGTCAACTCCGGCCATGTGGTGGAGGCGTCGCTCGGCTACTTCATCAACCCGCTGGTGACGATCGCGATCGGCGTGCTGCTGCTCAAGGAGCGGCTGCGGCCCGCGCAGTGGGCGGCGGTGGGCATCGGGGTGCTGGCGGTGCTGGTGCTGACGATCGGGTACGGACAGCCGCCGTGGATCTCGTTGACGCTGGCGTTCTCGTTCGCCACCTACGGCCTGGTCAAGAAGAAGGTCAACCTGGGCGGCCTGGAGTCGCTGGCGGCGGAGACCGTGATCCTCTTCCTGCCCGCGCTGGGGTATCTGGTGTGGCTCCAGGCCCGGGGTACCGCGACCTTCGGCGCCGAGGGGGCGGGGAACGCGCTGCTGCTGGCGTCGACGGGCCTGGTCACCGCGGTGCCGCTGGTGTGCTTCGGGGCGGCGGCGATACGGGTGCCGCTGTCGACGCTGGGGCTGTTGCAGTATCTCGCGCCGCTCTTCCAGTTCGCCCTGGGTGTCGCGTACTTCCACGAGGAGATGCCGGCGGAACGGTGGGCCGGCTTCTCGCTGGTCTGGCTGGCGCTGACGATCCTGACGTGGGAGGCGCTGCGGACGGGGCGCAGGGCGCGGGCGGAGAAGGCGCGGCTGACGGAGGCGGTACGGGTGGCGGAGGCGGTACGGGTGGCGGGGGCGGAGCGGTCGGCTGAGGCCGAGCGGGAGCGGTCGGCTGAGGCCGAGCGGCCGGCGGGGGCGGGTCCGGGGGCCGGTGCGGAGGCTCGTACGCCGTCCACCGCACCGGCCGCGACCCCGGCTCAGGGAGCGATCGACTCCACCCCCTGACGCGCCGGGGACGCGGGGGATGCGGGGGGCGCGGCCGGGCGCCCGCCCCGCAGGCCCGTCGCCGTGATCACGGCCCCCAGCACCACCATCACCACCGGGACGACCAGGGCCGTACGGAACGCGGCCAGCGTGTCCGCCGGGGAGCCGTCGCCGCCGGCCGCGGCGATGCCGTACACCGCCGTCACCGCCGAGATGCCCACCGCCGAGCCGAACTGGGTGGCGGTCGCCAGGAGACCGCCCGCGAGCCCCTGTTCCTCCGGGGCCACCCCGTCCGTCGCGGCGATGGTCAGCGGACCGTACGCCAGCGCGAACGCCGTACCGGTGAGAATCAGGGTCGGGAACATCGCCGCGTACGACCAGTCCAGGCCGACGGGCAGGAACATCCCGTACGACACGGTCGCCAGGACGAACCCGCCGAGGATGACCCGCGTGGTGCCGAACCGGTCGACCAGGCGCGGGGTGAGCGTCGGGGCGAGGACCGCGTCGATACCGATGATCACCAGGGCGAACGCGGTCTCCAGGGCGGACCAGCCGCGCAACTCCTGGAGGTAGAGCGTGAGGACGAACTGGAAGCCGAAGAACGACCCCACGAACAGCAGCGCGCCCAGGTCGGCCCGTACCGTCGCCGCCCGCCGCAGGATGCCCAGGCGCACCAGCGGGGCCTTCGACCGCCGCTCGACGACCGTGAACAGCCACACCAGCAGCAGCCCTGCGGCGAACGCGCCCGCCGTCAGGCCCCAGCCGGACCCGCCGTGCTCCAGCCGGACGATGCCGTACGCGAGCAGCAGCATCGCCCCGGCCGCCGTCGCCGCGCCCGCCGGGTCGAAGCCCCCGGGCCCCCGTACCGGAGGCGTGTCGGCGGCGGAGCGCGGGAGGACCCGTACGGCCGCGAGCAGCAGCGCGCCCGCCAGGATGACCGGCGCGAAGAACACCCAGCGCCAGCCCAGTTGGGTGAGCAGCCCGCCGATGACCAGGCCGAGCGAGAAGCCGCCGGCGGCCGTGCCGGCGAAGACGAGCAGCGCCTTGTTGCGCGGCGGGCCCTCCTCGTACGACGTGGTGATGATCGACATCGCGGCGGGGGTCATGAAGGCGGCGGCCACGCCGGTGACGAAGCGGGCGGTGATGAGCGTCCAGCCCTCGGTGGCGAAGCCGCCCACGCCGGAGAAGAGGAGGAAGACCGTGAGCCAGCCCAGGAACATCCGGCGCCGCCCGAGCAGATCGGCGGCGCGCCCGCCGAGCAGGGTGAAGCCGGCGTAGCCGAGGACGTATCCGCTGACGACCCAGGCGGCCGTGCCGGTGGACAGGCCGAGGTCGGCGCGGATGGAGGGGACGGCCACCGCGAGCATCGCGATGTCGATGCCCTCCAGGAAGATCGTGCCGCAGAGGACCAGGAGGAGAGCCCGGTCCCGGCGGGAGAGGGCCGGGGCGGAGGAAGACATGGCGGACTCCAGGAAGAAGGCAGCACGAGGCCACCGAAGGAGGGGAAAGAAAGGTCGGTTACCGGACCGGGGGTCGGTTCCTTCTTGTAACCACCCCGATCCTGCGGCAGCATGACGAGGCATGGAAGAAGGCACTTCGAAGTCACCGACGCACTGCGCCGGCACCGACCCCTCCTTCGACTACGGCGACGCGGACCCCTTCCAGTGGGACACGCGGGAGGACTGCGAG
This sequence comes from Streptomyces sp. SID3212, assembly GCF_009865405.1. Classification (GTDB taxonomy): domain Bacteria; phylum Actinomycetota; class Actinomycetes; order Streptomycetales; family Streptomycetaceae; genus Streptomyces. Next base: position 10,097 of record NZ_WWJY01000226.1, read on the forward strand.
GTACGGCAGATCCTGGACCGGGTGGGCGACAAGTGGTCGCTGCTGGTCATCGCCCTGCTGGACCTGCGCAGGCTGCGTTTCACGGAGTTGCGCCGGGAGATCGACGGCATCAGCCAGCGCATGCTGACGGTGACACTGCGCCAGCTGGAGCGCGACGGGCTGGTGGAGCGGACGGTGTACGCGGTGGTCCCGCCCCGGGTCGAGTACGAACTGACCCCGCTGGGGCGGACGTTGCACACGACGATCAGCGCGCTGGTCACGTGGACCGAGCAGCATCAGCCGGAGATCGCGGCGGCGAGGGAGGCGTACGACGCGAGGACATCACCCCCAACGCCCGCGGACAGTCCCCCACAACTGATTCGATGACTCCATGACACTGCACTGGAAACTGGTCATCGACGCCGCCGATCCGCACGCCCAGGCGGACTTCTGGGCGGAGGCCCTCGGCTACCTGGTGGAGGACAACAGCCCCCTGATCGAACGGCTGCGCGCGCTGGGCCAGATCTCGGACAAGGACACGGTGGAGTCCCACGGCCACAGCGCCTGGCGCGACCTGGCCGCCGTCCGCCACCCGGACGACCCGTACCAGGAGGACAACGGCCTGGGCCTCGGCCGCCGCATCCTCTTCCAACGCGTCCCGGAGCCGAAGACGCTGAAGAACCGCCTCCACATCGACCTCCACCCGGACCCGGCCGCGGACCGCCCGTCGGAGATCCGCCGCCTGGAGTCCCTGGGCGCCGCGGTCCTCCGCCACGTCAAGGAACCGGGCGGCTCCTGGTCGGTCCTGACGGACCCGGAGGGCAACGAGTTCTGCGTGTCGTGAACGCCCCGACGGGCCGGACCGCGAACGCCGTCCTATCCGGGGCCGTCCCGTCCGACTTCGAGGAGAAGCAGGTCGTACTCCGGGCCGTCGGCGGTGTTGCGGTACGGGCCCGCGTAGGTGTAGCCGAGCCGGTCGTACAGTCCGCGCCCGCGGGGATTGTCCGGCCGGACGAGCAGACTCGACCACTCCGGGTCGATCGCCTTCAGGAGTTCCGCGTGGAGGCGTGAACCGATCCCCCGGGACTGGCGGGACGGCAGGACGGCGAGCTCGCACAGTCCCATGAGCCGGCCGCTCCTGACGGGTCCGGTGATTCTGGGGAGCAGTTCGGGCCCGAACCAGTACGACGGTTCGCAGGGGAACGCGTAGCCGAAGCCGACCGTCGTCCCGTGATGGTGGGCGGTGACCAGGGTGAAGCCCTCGCGCACGGCGTGACCGAGGATCTGGCGCCGCAGCGTGACGGCGGACAGGCCGCTGGTGCCGGTACCGGGGGTGTCGGCACCGGCGGGGCCCGTGAGTTCGGGGTGGGCGTCGGACCAGATGCCGACGAGGGTGTCGAGCAGCGGCTCGACGTGTCCGGAGCCGTACGTGCGGATCTCGACGTCGGTCGGGGTGGTCACGCCCGGTCTCCTTCGGTGGCGGCGACGGTGCTGCGGTACTCCTCGATCCAGTCGGCGATCGCGGGGACGTTCGTGTGCCGCCGGAACGCGCCTGCGATGTCGTGCAGGGACTGGAGCAGCCGGTCGGAGCGTACTTCGGGGAAGTGGGCGAGGACGCGGCCGGCTGCCTCGGCGGCTGCCTCCGGCTCGGGCCGGTCCCTCACGGCCTGGTGGATCGCGATGTCCGCCGTGTACAGGGCCCGGTTCCTGGCGAAGGTCTCGCCGTGCAGGAGTACGGCCTGTTCGGCGCCGCTGACGGCCCGCTCGTGCTGACCGAGGGACGCACGCGCCAGGGATTCGAGACCGGCGAGCTCACCCGGGGTGAAGAACTCCAGCCAGCCGGGGTCGGCGTCCGCCGGGCCCTGGGCGTACAGGCGGTGGGCACGGACGATCGCCTGGTCGGCCGCCGTACGGTCGCCCATCACGGCCCAGCCTCCGGCCTCGCGCAGGTGCATGAGGGACAACAGGCGGGGCGAGCCGCAGGTACGGGCGGCGCTCTGCGCGCCCTGGGCGGCGGCGATCGCCTCACGCGGGCGCCCGCCGGCTTTGGCCAGCAGGGACAGGCAGCCGAAGGCGTGCGCCTCCAGCTCGCGGTCGTCGGCGATCCTGGCGGCGGCGAGCGCCTCCCCGTACAGGCTGTGGGCATCGGCGGGGCGCCCGGAGTCGAAGGACAGCCATCCGGCGGCGATCCCCAGGGCACCGGTGGCGGAGCGGAGCCTCCGCCCGGTCCTCTCGGTGTAACTCCCGCTCCGCAACCACTGATGGGCGATCGACAAGGCCTCGCCCGCGGCGCGGCGCAGGGGGGCGGATCCGTGGTCGTGATCGTGCGCGTAGAGGGTGCTCACGGCGGCGGTGACGGAGCGGACCTCCCCCGCCCCGATCCGGCCCGGCATGTGGCGGCCTGTGCCGAGGGGCAGGGCCAGGACTACGCCGACGCCGTCACGCAGCAGGGCGCGGCGTTCCACCGGATCGTTCTCCCACTCGTGCGGTAAGGAGGGTCCGGCCTGCTGCTCCGCCCGGACCGCCGGCGCAGCCGCGAGAGGCAGACGGAAGCCGAGCTCGGCCGGACCGCGGCCGGTCATCCTGGTGAGGATCCGCCGGTACACCGCGCGCGGACACGCGACATCGCCGTCCTCCCAGGCAGCGATCAGCCGTGCCCCGCAGCCGACTTCTCCTTCGCCCATCTCCTGGCCGGTGGCGACGATCCGTCTGGCGAACTCGTCGCGGCTCATCTGGAGTTCACGTACGCGCACGTGGCGCAGTCGTGTGTTGGGGGGATTGCGGCGTTCAGCCATACGAGGACTCCGGGCATCCACGCGACAACGGGGCGACGACCGTACCGCTCCCACCTCCGTGATGCCCCGTGCGAGGGCCGGGATCACTCCCTGGGGGCTTCTTTCATCGTCCTTGCATCGTCGTGACGTCGCTCCCGCGCGGGGCGGGCTGGTTGTGTGGACCGCGCCGACAACCGGTCCAGGAGGAGTCGTTCATGATGCTCGAAGGCAGCTCGCCGGGCGCCGCCCCTGCCGCGCCCACCATCGAGGAAGTTCTCTCCTTCGCCCAGAACGAAGTCCGTACAGCGGCCGCCGGCCTCTGGCCGACCGCCGCCGTGGAGGTCGTGGCGCACGTGCCGGGCGTGACCGGCTATGTGTGCCGGGTGCGCGTAGGCGGCCGTGATCTGTACGCCAAGTACGCGTATCTCGGGATCTCGTTGGTCTCGCTCTCACGCGGGGCGCGTGGTGGCTGGTCGTGTGTCCGGCGGGCCCAGCGGGCGTACGCCGCCCGGCCCGACGCGCTGCTGGTGCGCGAGGCCGCGCAGCTGCGGTTCCTGGCCGCTCTGGATCGGCCGCGGGTCTGTGCGGTCGCCGGACTGCACCCGTCCGGAGTCCTGTTCACCGAGCCCGTGGCCGGGCCCACCCTCGCGTCCCTCCTGCGGGACCGCCCGCAGGACACGGCCGCTCTGATCGAGAGCACGTGGTCGGAGTTGGACCACCTGCACCGGCCACAGACCGTGAGGACGCTGACGCCGGGTGACGCGATCGCCGAGCGTGGCATCGCCTCCACCTTCCGGCGCAAGTTCGAGGGCGTCGGCGGCAGCTTCTATCTCGACCGGCTCGGTGACGAGCGCTGTTCCGCCTGCGCGGGGTACGCGGTCCTGCCCCGGCCGAGAGACGGTCCGTCCTGGTCCATGGCGACCTCAAGCCCGAGCATGTCTTCTTCCCGCACGGACCCGCGCACCGGCCGGTGTTCATCGACCCCGGATTACGGCGGGCCGCCGGACCGGAGGCCGACGCGGCGAAGCTGATCGGCCGCTGCGTCCTGCTGCTGGCGGCCACCGCGCCCGGTCCTCAGGTGGCGCGGCTCGTCATGGAAGGCGTCGGCGCGTTCGCCGAACAGCGGATGGGCATGCTGACCAGGCAGGATCGCCACTTCTGGGTGAGAGAGGTTCTGGCACTGTGGCTGATGGACACCGTCAACGTCCTGACCACCTGTCTGTCCGCACCGAGCGCCCTGCCGTTGCCCGAGCACGGTGAGGCACTGGCCAGGAGGGCGGCGGCGGTCGCCGCGCTTGCCGACCGGCTCAGCGCTCACCTGGTCGGCGCGACGAACGACATGGTGGCGTGGGAGCGGTCGTTGGCCACGGCGGCCGGCGTCGGCGGGGTGGGCCGGTGAGAACGGTCCGGGTCGGTGTGGTGGGTGCGGGCGCGGTCGGGCAGAGCGTCGCCGCCGCCCTCATCACCTCGGGCATCGCCGACCGTGTACTGGTCGCCTCACGCACGCGGGAACAGGCCGCCGCGCTCGCCGCGGACCTGGACGACATGCGGCAGGCGGCCGGTTCGTCCGTACGGCCACGGCCCTGCGATGTCGCCGAACTGGTCACGTGCGATGCCGTGGTGATCGCGGTGCGCGCGGCATTCACCAACGCCCTCAGCGGTGACGTACGGATGGGTGGGGCGGCCGCCAACGCCCCTGTCATCACCGCCTTGGCCGGGACGCTGAGCGGTTACACCGGCACGGTGCTGGTGGTGACCAATCCCGTCGACCTGATGATCAGGCTCTTCGCCGAGGTCTCCGGCTGCACGCGGGTCTTCGGAATCGGCTCGAACCTCGACACCGCCCGCTACCGGCTCGCCCTGGCGGCGGTCCTGGGCGTGCACCCCCGCTCGGTCCGGGGTCACGTCATCGGCGAACACGGCGACGGGGCGGTGATCTGCGCCTCGGCCACCACCGTCGGCGGCCGGGCGGTCGACGTCCCGCTCGGGCGGATCCACGAGGAACTGCGCTCGCGGCCGGGGCGCATCGCCACCGGCATCGGGCGCACCCGCGCCGGACCGGCGGGTGCCGTCCTGTCCGCCTTGCGCAAGTCCCTGGCCCTCACCGACGGCGTCGAGGAACTGTCCGTACGTCATGGCGACACCTGGCTCGGAAAACGGGTGCGCTTCACCGCGGGTCACCCCATGGCGTTCCTGCCGGACCTCGACGCCCGTGAACAACGGCGCCTCGATGCCACATCCCTGCGCCTGCGCGACGCACATCACGTGCTGCGCACCACTCCTGGCCCCGAAGAGAGGACCGCGTGAACCCCGTCTCAGCCACCCACATCCAGGCCGCCCACGCGACCGTCACCGTCCTGAGCGACAGCGTCGGAGTCACCGACTGGGCCCTGCGCTACTTCGGCCCCTGGTGGAACGCCGCCCGTATCGCGCCGGACTCCGCCGACGCGGGGCCGAGGGTCCTCGCGGACGTCGACGACGCCGCGTACGCCCGGCTGACCGCGCTCGTCCACGACGGCCGTGACCACGAGGACGTCACCTTCGCCAAGGCCCGTACCCGCGTCGCGCGTGACGGCGACGACATCGTCGCGGCTTCCCCGGCGGAGGAACTCGCCTATCGCTCCGACCGCGCCACCGGCCGGATCACCGTCGTCGGCCGCCACGCGGAACCCGTGGCTCTCGCCGCCGCGCGGCTGGCCCGCGAAAGTGTTCGCGGCCAACTCCTGCGCGGGGGCTGGGCGGTCCTCCACTCCTCCGCCGTCGTCCGGCCGGCCGACGGCGCCACCGTGCTCGCCTTCGGCGACAAGGGTTCCGGCAAGACGACCACGGCGCTCCTCCTTGCCTCCCGCGGCTGGTCCCTGCTCGCCAACGACCGCGTCTTCGTCCGGCCCGCGTCCACCGGCATCGAGGTGGTGCCCTGGCCCTCGGCCGCCGCGCTGGGGCTCGGTCTGCTCGACGCTCTGGGGTGGTACGACATCGCGCGCGAGCGGCTCAAGGCCGGAGATCACCTGCACCCCACCCAGCACCAGCAGGTGACCGACGCGCTCCTGGCCGGTCGCAGAGCGCCCCTGTGGGAGGCGGACGGGAGGCGGGAGAGGAAGGTGCAGGTCTTCCCCGACCAGTTCCCGGGCTGGTTCGACGTGCCCCTGGCGACCGGCGGGCGGGTGGCCGCACTGCTCTTCCCCCAGGTCCGGGCCGACGCCGTACCAGGCGTCACCCCAGGAGGCCGGACGCTCGGCGCGCACGACTTCATGAGCGGCAGGACCGAGGACCGCTATCCCGACATCTTCCACCTCGCCCACGGCATCGACGGCGGTGGTCACCCGGACGTCAGGGCCGAGGTGGCCGGCCGTCTCGCGGGGCTCCCCCACCACTCCGTGATCCTCAACCACGACACCGCGGGCAGCGCGGACTTCCTCAGCGAGCTCACAGAGGGCTGACCGAGCCGCGCGCTGACCGCGAGCCCGACGGGCCGAACATCGTTGCTCAGGTCATACCCTGACGGATCGTCACCACGCCGTAGGAGCCGGGGGTGTGACCACCGGGGGGCGGTCGTCGCAGGTGATGGTGTTCGGGAGTTCCCAGGGGGCCAGCCAGGGGCCTGTGGTGCCGCCGCCGTCGTTGCCGCCCAGGTCGGTCAGGGTGAACTCCGAGCCCGCCGGGGTGAAGTTGAACGAGCCGCAGTTGTTGATGCCGACCGCGCCGACGTTGCGGGCGTCCACGTTCTCGAAGGACGCGGAGCCGGCCACGCGGGCGCTGACCACCGAGGTGCCGGTGCCGTCGACCCGGATGTCCTTGAAGCGGACGTTCTTGATGGAGTAGAGGTCCTTCACCGGGAAGTCGCTGACCAGCATGATCGCGTTGTAGGTGTTGTCGAGGTAGTGGTCCCCGGTCACCTGGACGTCCGCGTCGATGTCCTTGTCGAGGGCGTAGAACCAGATGGCGCCCAGGCCGATGTTCCAGTTCAGTTCGTACGTGCCCGCGCGGACCGTGGTGTTGTCGGTGATCCGCAGCTTCCCCGCGAACGCCTCCGCGCCGAAGCGGGAGCCGACGTGGATCGCGCTGCCCTCCCTGACCGGGTCGGCGACGAGGTTGTCAGAGACCGTGAGGTCCGTACCGCCGTAGATCGCGATGCCGTTGGCGAGGACCGGGGACTGGACGGTGTTGTGGGCGAAGGTGTTGTTCGCGTTCGACTTCTTCTCCGACCACATCGCCAGGCCGTCGTCACCCGAGTTGCGGACGAAGTTGTCGGAGACCGTTGAGTTTGTCACGCCGGTGTGGAAGTTGAGGCCGTCGGCTATCTGGTCGACGATCACGTTGTTCGTCACGCGCGTGTTGTCCATCGGGCCGTCGAACCACAGGCCCACCTTGGTGTGGCGGATGTAGAGCCCGTCGATGGTCGAGTCGCTCATCGCGCCGCCGACGCCGTTCACCTGGTCGGTGTCGATGCGCTCGCGCACGTCCCCCTCGATCGCGAAGCCCGACAGGTGGACGTCGCGACTGCCGCCCGCCGACGCGTCCTTGCCGTAGAAGCCGACGCCGGTGTGCACCGAGCCGTCGGGGGCCGGGGTGCCGAGCGCCACCTCGCGGCCCTTGAAGATCGTGTACCAGCTGCCCGCGCCCTCGATCGTCACGTCGTCCACGATGATGTGCCGGTTCACCTGGTACGTGCCCGGCGGGACGTACACCTTGAGGTGCGCGCGCTTGGCGAAGGCGATCGCCCGGTCGAGCGCGGGCGCGGAGTCGCGCCGGCCCGTGGGATCGGCCCCGAACGCCAGGACGTTGGCCGCGTTGAGCCGTACGTGGGGCGCGCCGACGAGCTGCGAGTCGAGCAGGTCGACCACGGTCCACGCGGCCCGGCTCCCGGCGGGGACCGTCAGCCGTACCTTGTCGCCCGCGCGGTACGTCTTCCCGAGCAGCAGCCGCTGCTCGTCGTAGAAGTGGTTCGGGCGGAACGGCTTGCTGATCTCCGGCGCCGGGGTGGTGGCGCTGGGCACGCACGCGCACTCGGTGATCCACCAGTCGGGGTGCAGCAGGTCAGCGCCGGGGTCGTTGGAGAACGGGTACTGGTTGTACAGCCACGCGTACTGCGACGTCAGTGTCAGGGTCGAGCGGTTCTTGCCGTTGACCGTGACGTCGAGCGGCGCGGTGATGCCCCCGCCGCCCGGCGCGTCCGGGATGCTGTAGCGCACGTTGATCGCGTTGGCCGCGCTCGGCAGCGTGAACTCCACGTACTTGCCCGGGGTCAGCCGGACCGCCTGCCGGCCGGAGGCCTCCGCCGGGAGGGTGTAGGCGGTACGGTCCGGGCCGATCACCGTCCCGTTCGTGACCGCGCCCTCCGCCTCCTGCTCGGCGAAGTCCACGTCCGCGCCCCGGCCCGCGACGAGCGACGGCGCGAGGGCGGCGCGGGTC
>NZ_WWJY01000227.1 GCF_009865405.1 Streptomyces sp. SID3212
GCGTCGGCGCCCACGCGCCCCGCGCGCGTCGCCCGGCCCACCGGGGCCCGGGCGTCCCGCCGCACTCCCCGGCTCCCGTACGCTCCCCAACTCCACCCCCAACTCCACCCCCGACTCAGTCTCCGTCTCAATCCCCAGCTCCAGCGGCACCCTCTCCAGGACCGGCGATCCACGTGAGTTCCTCCTCCCCCTCCACCGGGCGTACCCCGCACCGTCGGGTACGGCAGCGGACTCCTGGCGCGTACCGACTGGTCCGTACCGCACCCGCGCCGGTGGACCCCCCTGTGCTGGACGCGGCGCAGCGCGCGGTGGTTGACCACGGCGCCGGGCCGCTGCTGGTGCTGGCGGGTCCCGGGACGGGCAAGACCACGACGCTCGTGGAGTCGGTGGCGGCGCGGGTCGAGAGGGGCGGGGATCCGGAGCGGATGCTGGTGCTCACGTTCAGCCGCAAGGCGGCGGTGGAGCTGCGCGACCGTACGGCCGTGCGACTCGGCGGCACACGCGGGCCGCAGGCGACCACGTTCCACTCCTTCTGCTACGCGCTGATCCGCGCCCACCAGGAGGCCGAGCTCTTCACGGAACCGCTGCGGCTGCTGTCCGGGCCGGAGCAGGACGTGGCCGTACGGGACCTGCTGGCGGGTCAGCTCGACCTGGAACGGGAAGGGCGGGCGCATGTCGAGTGGCCCGACGAGCTGCGGGCGTGCCTGACCACACGCGGCTTCGCCGACGAGGTACGGGCGGTGCTGGCCCGCAGCCGTGAACTGGGCCTGGGGCCGGACGCGCTGGCGGCGTTCGCGCGCCGTACCGGCCGTCCTGACTGGTCGGCGGCGGCGTCCTTCCTCGCGGAGTACTTGGACGTCCTGGACATGCAGGGGGTCCTCGACTACGCGGAGCTGGTCCACCGGGCCGTGCTGCTGGCGTCCCGTCCCGAGGTGGCGGAGCAGTTGGCGGGGCGGTACGACGTGGTGTTCGTGGACGAGTACCAGGACACGGACCCGGCGCAGGTGAGGCTGTTGGAGGCGCTGGCGGGGCAGGGGCGCACGCTGGTCGCCTTCGGCGACCCCGACCAGTCGATCTACGCGTTCCGCGGCGCGGACGTGAACGGCATCCTGGACTTCCCGTACACGTTCCCGGGCCAGGACGGCCGCCCGGCCCGGGTGGAGGTCCTGACGACGTCCCGCCGCTCCGGCGAGGGGCTCCTGGAGGCGACGCGGCTGCTGACGCGCCGGATGCCGCTGCCCCGGCTCCCCGCCGAGAAGATCCGGGCGCACCGCGAACTGGCGGCGGTCCGGGAGGGCGGCCGGGTCGAGACGTACACGTACCCGACGGCTTCCACGGAACTGGAGAACATCGCGGACATCCTGCGCCGCGCGCACCTGGAGGAAGACGTCCCCTGGTCGGACATGGCGGTCCTGGTCCGCGCGGGCGGCCGCACGATCCCCTCGATCCGCCGCGCCCTGACCTCGGCGGGCGTCCCCCTGGACGTGGACGGCGACGACGTCCCCCTCCGCCACGAACCCGCGGTGTCCCCTCTCCTGACGGCCCTGAGGGTGGTGGCGGAGGCGGCGACGCACCCGCCGGCCCCGGCCCGGCTGTCGAGGCCGGAGGCGCCGGACGAGGACACACGGGGCGAGGCCGAAGAGCCCGCCGGGCAGTCGGCGGAGGTGCCGGGGGTTGGCGCGGAGGCGTCGGACGACGCGACCGGGCCCGGGCGGCCGTCGTCCGTGGACCCGGCGGGCCTCGGGCTGTC
>NZ_WWJY01000228.1 GCF_009865405.1 Streptomyces sp. SID3212
TACCGGGCCGCGGTGGTGGCGAGGACCACCGACATCGCGGCACTCGGCATCGACGCGGAGCCCGCGGAGCCGTTGCCGCACGGGGTGCTCGGCCTGGTGGCGTCGGACCGCGAGCGGGCGGCGGTGGAGCGACTGGCCGCCGAGCGGCCGGACGTGCCGTGGGACCGGCTGCTGTTCTCGGCGAAGGAAGCCGTGTACAAGGCGTGGTTCCCGGCGACGGGCCGCTGGCTGGGCTTCGCGGACGCCCGCGTCGAGCCGGCCGCCGACGGTACGTTCCTGGCGTGCCTGCACCCGGCGGACCCGCCCGTACACGCTCCCACGCACTACGCGGGGCGCTGGCTGGTGCGTGGGGAGCTGCTGCTGACGGCGGTGGCCCTGCGGGCCGTACGGCCCTCGCCGCTCCCCTTGCTCCCCCCGGCCGGTACGCCCGCCCCGGTCAGCGGTCCAGCACGACGATACGGGCCGGAGCGCCCTGCCGGTGCGCCGACGGCGACCCGCTGCCCTTCCTGAACTGCTGCGGGCTCACACCCCGCACCCGCTTGAAGGCCGCGCTCAGCGCGAACGCCCCGCTGTATCCCACCCGGCGCGCCACCGTGGCCACCGTCGCGTCCGGCTCCCGCAGCAGGTCTGCGGCGAGCGTCAGGCGCCAGCCCGTCAGGTACGCCATCGGGGGCTCGCCGACGAGGTGGGTGAAGTGGCGGGCCAGGCCCGCGCGCGAGACACCGACGGTGTCGGCGAGCGACGCCACCGTCCAGGCCTTCCCCGGCTGTTCGTGGAGCAGCCGCAGCGCGGGACCCACCACGGGGTCGCTCTGCGCGCGGTACCACGCGGGCGCGCCGGACTCGGGAACCGCGAGCCAGGTGCGCAGCACACTGACGAGCAGCAGGTCCAGCAGCCGGTCCAGGACCAGCTCCTGGCCGATCTCGTCCTTGCCGATCTCGTCGGCGAGCAGCGCCACGAGCGGGTTGGGTCCCGCCTCGGCGGGCCGTACGAGCAGGACCGGCAGCGCGGCCAGCAGGCGCCGGCCGATCTCGCTGGGCGCCTGGTACGTGCCGCTGAGCATGACCGAGGAGCCGACCCTGGTGTCGTCGCCCCAGGTCCGTACCCCGAGGGCCATCGTCTCCGTGACGTCCTCGCCGTCGGTGGTGTTGCAGCGCTGTTCGGGGCCGACGACGATCTGGAGGGGCGTGTCGAGGTCGTCGGCGATGGTGTACGCGTCGGGGCCGCGCATCACGGCCACGTCCCCGGGACACAGCAGCACCGGGTCCCCGTTGTCGGGGATCACCCAGGCGTCGCCGCGCACCATAGTGACCACGGAGATCGGGGCCCGGTCCTCGACCCGGAGCGACCACGGCGGGTTGAAGACCGACTTGAGGAGGAACGCGCCGCGGGCCTTGGGACCTTCGAGGAGACCGGTCAGAGTGTCCATGTCATCACCTTAGACGACCCCGTATGAAAAGACACCGGTTCCGCATGATCCGTCTCAGCTCGCCACGCGGCGGTCGCGCGGTGGTATGCGCCCGCCCTCCCCGCGGGGGAACGAGAAGGAGGGCGGGCGCAGTTCAGGGGGAGGCGACGCCGTCAGGCGCCGCGCGCCGCGTCCCGGCCGTGCAGGACCAGCGCGCGCCCGAGGGCGCCCAG
>NZ_WWJY01000229.1 GCF_009865405.1 Streptomyces sp. SID3212
CCTCCGCCGCGAGCGCGCCGGCGCGGTCGGCGAGCAGAACGCCGCCGTCCGCGAGGTGCCCGGCCAGGACCCGCAGGGCGGCCGTACGGACGAGGTCGAACGCCGGGGTCTCACGGGCGGCCAGCAGCTGCTCGCGCTGTTCGCCGCCGAGCCCGGCGGCGGCCGGTGCCGCCTCGACGGCGGAGACGGCGTGTGTGTCGAGGACCTGGTACGCGGCCGGCAGCTCCACCCGGTCGAGGTCGGTGCCCGCCAGGTCCGCGGCGAGCGCCCGGTCGTGGAGGGCCGCCGCGAGCAGCACCACCACGGGGCCGTGCCGCTCCTGGACCTCCTCGGCCCGGTCCTGCCGTGCGGCGGCGGTGCCGAGGTGCCAGAGCACCAGCTCGTCCGCCGCGGCGAGCGCGTACTCCCAGAGCCCGGGGCCCGTTTCCACTGTGCGATCTCCCATGCCGGCACGCTATCCCGGCGTCACCCGTGCCGGTCCGGCGCCCCAGCCCCTTCGCGCACCCTCCGGTGCGAGAATGAGCGCCGTTGCCAAGGCGGTTGATCGGGGGCGGGCATCATCGTGGAACCACTCAGGACCGAAGATCCATCGTGGGTCGGGGGGTACAGGCTGCTCGGCCGGCTCGGTGCCGGCGGGATGGGCCAGGTGTATCTGGGGCGCTCGACGCAGGGCCGGATGGCCGCGGTGAAGGTCATCCATCCGCAGCTGTCCCACGATACCGAGTTCCGGCGCCGTTTCCGTGCCGAGGTACGGGCGGCCCAGCGGGTCGACGGCGCGTTCACGGCACCCGTCCTCGCGTCCGACACCGAGTCCCCCACTCCCTGGCTCGCCACCGGTTACGTACCGGGCCTCACCCTGCACGAGGCGGCGGCACCTCTCGGGCAACGGCTGCCCGGGACCACGGTGTGGTGGCTGGCCGCCGGACTCGCCGAGGCCCTGCGCAACATCCACGCCGTCGGGCTCGTCCACCGCGACCTCAAGCCCTCCAACGTGATGCTCACCCTCGAAGGCCCCCGGGTCATCGACTTCGGCGTCGCGCGGGCGGCCGACGCCAGTGTCGCCACCCGTACCGGAGCCGTCATCGGTTCCCCCGGCTACATGTCGCCCGAGCAGGTCAGGGGCAAGGACGTCACCGCCCTGAGCGACATCTTCAGCCTGGGCTCCGTCCTCGCGTTCGCCGCGACCGGCCGGCATCCGTTCGGGGACTCCGACAGCGGCAGCTACGCCCTCATGATGCGGGTCGTCGAGGATCCCCCGGACGTCGAAGGGGTCCCGGAGGCGCTGGCGGGGCTGATCCGCCGCTGCCTGGCGAAGGATCCGGCGGAGCGGCCGTCCCTGGACGAGATCGCCGCGGCGGCGTCCGCCGCGACCGACGGCGAGCAGCAGAGCACCTGGCTGCCGCCCGCCCTCAGCGCCGAGATCGGCCGGCGCTCGGCGCGGCTCCTCGGCCTCGACGGGCCGCAGCGGACGCAACTGGACGGCGCGCGGGGCGGCCCGGGCGGGCCGAACGTCCAGGGGAGCCCGGGCAGTCAGGGCGGACCTCCCGGTGT
>NZ_WWJY01000230.1 GCF_009865405.1 Streptomyces sp. SID3212
ACCACCCGTGCCACCGCCGGCCGCCCCGCCGGAGGCGGCGGAGCCGCCCGTACCGCCGGAGCCGCTGCCGCCGCCCGAGCCGGTCTTCGCGCCACCGCTGCCGGTGGTGCAGGCCGTGGCGCCCTTCTTGTCACACGCGCTGGGGTACGGGGCCGTCTTCGCGAGGCGGTTGGTGCCGTCGGCGCTGAACGTCGGGTTGTTGCACTTCTTGATGTCGACGGTCTGCGTCTTGACGCCCGGGATCTTGCGGATCTGCTCGAAGCCGGCCTTCACCAGGTTGATCGGCAGGGGTGAGTACCCGAGTTGCTCGGCCTGTTGCTGCCCCTGGCACATGAAGTAGTACGAGAACGCGCCGAGTGTCTTGCCCTTGGCCTCGGTGAACGTGCCCTGTGCCTTGAGCGGGAGGACCATGTACGAGTAGCTGGACAGCGGGTAGTTGCGCTTGTCGCTGTCGTTGTAGACGCCTTCGAGCTTCTGCGTGAGGTAGTCCGGCGAGCTCTTGTCGGTGTTGATGCGTGCCTGGAGGAGCGAGACGGCGACGTTCTGGGCGGTCGGCTCGGTGTAGTACCCGGCGTGGTTCAGCACCTTGGCGACCGGGAAGTGCGCGTTGAGGGCGTACGAGTAGTTGACGTAGCCGATCGCGCCCTCGCCGTACCCCTGCGCCACGTATCCCGCGACCCCGAGGTCACCGGACTGGGCGATCATGCCGGAGACGGTCGGGTAGTACGAGGTCTGGCCGCAGGCACCCGAGCGGCCGACCTTCGCGCAGTACGCCTTCCACAGGGCGGCGTGCTGGTTGGCCATCCACAGCGTGAACTGGGCGGTGGAACCCGAACCGTCGGACCGTACGACGGGGACGATCTGGCGGTGCGGCAGTTTCATGCCGGGGTTGTCGGCGGCGATGACGGGGTCGTCCCAGTAGGAGATGGCCCGGGTGAAGATCTTGGTGACCACGTCGCCGGACAGCCGCAGGTTGGTGACCCGCTTGCCGCCGATGGTCAGGTGGTACATGAACACCGTGCCGCCCGCCACGATCGGCATGTACGCGTACGTGCCGGAGGCGGGGTTCTCGGCGGCGGACCCGTCCGTCGGGTGGGTCTGGAAGGGGATGTCGGAGACCGCGAAGTCGACCGTGCCGTTGAGGAACTGGCGGCGGCCGTCGGAGGAGCCCGTACCGGAGTAGCTGATCCGCATGCCGTACTGGTTGACGTCACGCCGCCACTCGTCGACGGCGTTCTCGGCCCAGGTGGAACCGGCCCCGGCGATCGGGGTGTAGCTCTCCGAGGCGGCGTCCGCCGGTGCCAGGGGCCCCAGCAGGACCGATACGAGCACGCCGAACACCGCTGTCAGGGTGAGCCAGGCGCGGGAGGTGAAGTGGCTGGGCATCAGTCGTTCACTCCGAATGCGGATGCGGGTGCGGAAGCGGGGGCCGGGGCGGAATCGGATACGGGCACGGGGGCCGGGGCGGCCTCCGCGAAACGGCGGACGTCCCGGGCGGAGGCGCGGGCGGTCCTGCGGGCCTGGCGCCTGGTCTGCCGGCCGGGACCCCGGCCGCCGAGGACGCGGGCCACCGCGAAGAGGATCAGGACCAGGGCCATCAGGACGGCGGCGGCGCCGAACCCGCGCGCGATCATGGTGGGTTCGGGGGACTTCACGAAGGAGAAGACCGCGAGCGGCAGCGACACCATCGGGCCCGACGTCGGATCGGCGTTGAGGGCGGCGGTGAACCCGGCCGTGAGGAGCACCGGGGAGGTCTCGCCGATCCCGCGCGCGGTCCCCAGGATCACGGCGGTGGCCAGTCCCGAGCGGGCCGTCGGCAGGATGACGTGCCACACGGTCCGCATCCGCGGCGCGCCCAGCGCCTCGGCGGCCTCGGTGAGGTTGCCGGGGACCAGGCGCAGGACGACGTCGGCCGCGCGGATGACGATCGGCAGCATCATCACGCTGATCGCGAACCCGGCCGCGAGACCGGACTTCTGGAGTCCGAGGCCGAGGATCCAGATCGCGTACACCATCAGGCCCGCGACGATGGACGGCAGCGCGGTCATCGCCTCGACGATGGTGCGCACGAAGCGGGCGAAGCGGCCGGTGACCTGGTTGAGGTAGACCGCGCAGGCCAGGCCGAGGGGGACGGTGATGGCGAGCGCGATGGTGATCATGATGAGCGTGCCGAGCATCGCGTGGGCGATGCCGCCGTTGGTCAGCGGGTCCAGCGGGCCCGCCGCCTGCATGTCCTGGGTGAAGAAGTTGAGGTGCGGCAGGGCCTCGCGGCCCCGGTAGAGGGTGAAGCCGACCACCAGGACCAGCGCGAGGAACATCAGGCCCGCGGCCGACCACAGCACGACGGTCATCACGCGGTCGCGCACCGCCGGGCCGTCCTCCTCCAGTCCGGTGAGCACCGCGTAGACGCCGAGGAACACCAGGTAGGCGACGACGGCGAAGCCCAGCGCGCCGGAGAGCGGGGCGAGTTCGCCGAAGAGCAGGACCGCGACGCACAGCCCGGCGGCGGCGGCCCCCGCCAGGGCGAGCACACCGTTGCGGGTGACGCCGCCGATGCGGCGGGGCACGTCCTCGGCGAGAGGGGCGGGATCGGGGTCCGGCGGAGGTGTCCGTACGGCCGCCGGGGTCTTTTCCAGGACGGTCATGTCAGCCCTCGCTCTGGGCGCCGGAACGGGACCGGGCGACGATCGAAGAGGCGGTGAAGTTGACCGCCAGGGTGAGCAGGAAGAGCGCCAGGCCCGCCGCCATCAGCGCGGACATCCCGAAGTCGGAGGCGTCCCCGTAGTGCAGGGCGATCAGCGAGGAGACGGAGTTCGCGCCGGTCTGGAGGATGTGGGGCTGGATCGTGAAGACCGGGGAGATGATCAGGTAGACCGCGATGGTCTCGCCGAGGGCCCGGCCCAGGCCCAGCATCGTCCCGCCGATGATGCCGCCCTTGCCGTACGGGATGACCACGGCGCGGATCACTCCCCAGCGGGTGGAGCCGAGCGCGTACGCCCCTTCCCGTTCCCCGGCGGGGGCCTGCGAGAAGACCTCGCGCATCACCGAGCACATGATCGGCGCGACCATCAGCGCGACGACGATCCCGGCGATGAACGACGAGGCGGTGTAGACGCTGGCGGTGGCGAGCGGCTCGCCCTCCACCACACCGTCCACCTTGAAGAACGGAATCCAGCCGAACCAGGTGGACAGCCAGCGCGACAGGCCGATCACGTGCTGCTGGAAGAAGAACAGGCCCCAGAGCCCGTAGACCACGGACGGCACGGCGGCCATCAGGTCAACCATCGCGATCAGGGTCCTGCGGAGCCTCACCGGCGCGACGTCGGCGATGAACAGGGCGGTTCCCAGCGCCAGCGGGACGGCCACCACCACCGCCACGGCGGCGATCAGCAGCGTCCCGGTCAGGACGGCGGCGATGCCGAACTTGTGCACGTCCGGCTGCCATTGGGCCGTGGTCAGGAAGGAGAAGCCGGTGGCCCGCAGCGCCTGTGCCGCCCTCACCATGAGGAACAGCCCGACAGCCGCCATGATCGCGAGGACCACGACGCCCGCCGCGGTCAACTGCCAGCGGAAGACCCGGTCCCCGAGCCCCCGGGCGGCGTCCGGCCGCCGCGGAACGTCGTCGTCCGACGGTCTGCCAGATATGTCCGACCCCGCTGCTGCGGTAGCCATCTCCGAACCCCCCACCTGGGTGCCACACGGGACGCGTGACCGAAAAAGCGCATGGACGCGACCAAACGGGCAGCGCGCTGTCCCAGATCTAATGGCTCGATCATGTCGTTCCTCGCTCACACATGTGAGCAGAACGCGAACACGAGATGGTCATACAGTGCAGAGACATGGGGTGACGATGCGACAAAACAGCCTCAGGTGGCAGTAATTGCACTCCTTTCGCCGAACTCGTCTTCACGAACTGCACACAGAATCATGGTGAATTCCGGCCACGCATACCCAAGGGTGCGTCAAGCGCATGTCAAGCACGCGTCACGGCATACAAAAAGGGGCGGTGGGCCGACTTCCGGCCACCGCCCCTTCCTTGTGCGGGTGTTGCTACCTGATGACGGTGATGCGGTTCGCCGCCGGCGGGACCAGCGGGGCCGTCGGCGTCGAGTTCGCCGTGAGGTACGCGTTGAGCAGGTCCAGGTCGGCCGGGCCGACCAGCTTGTTCGTGCCCTGGCCCAGCGCCGCGAAGCCGTCGCCGCCGCCGCCCAGGAACTCGTTCATCGCGACACGGTAGGTCTTCGCCGGGTCGATCGGCGCGCCGTTCAGCCGTATCGAGTCGGTGACGACCCGGGCCGCGCCCGTCTTCGTCATGTCCAGGGTGTACGTGAGGTTGTGCGACACCTGGAGGATCTTCGGCGAGGCCTCGTTGGACCCGCTGACCTGCTGCTGGAGCGCGGTGATCAGCTGGGTGCCGGTCAGGTCCAGGGCGTTCATCAGGTTGGTGAACGGCTGGACCGTGAAGGCCTCCCCGTACGTCACCACCCCGTCGCCCTCCGAGCCCGACGCCTTGTACACCAGGTCGCCGCGGATGCCGCCCGGGTTCATGAGGGCGAGCTGGGCGCCGCCCTTCTCGGGCGCCGCCATCCCGGCGAGCTGCGCGTCCGCGATGACGTCACCGAGGGGCGACTCCGGCGTCGTGGCGCCGCGGCCGTTGATGTCCGCGGAGATGTAGCCCTGCGGGGTGCCCGCGACCGGTCCGGCCAGCGTGGTCCAGTCCGTGATGAGCTTGGTCAGGTCCGCGGCCTTGGGCTGGTCCCGGGTGACGACGTGGTTCGCCGACTCGACCGCCGTACGGACGATGTCGTTCGTCCTGCGGTCGTAGGTCAGCGTGGTGTCCGTGTAGAGCTTGCCGAACGACGACGCCGACGTGACCAGGCGCGGCTTGCCCGCCGGGTCGGGGATCGTGCAGACGTACGCGTTGTGCGTGTGACCGGTGACCAGCGCGTCGACCTTGGGCGTGATGCCCTTCGCGATGTCGACGATCGGACCGGAGAGCCCGCCGCCGGCGGCCGGGCTGTCGCAGTCGTAGTTGTACGAGGAGGAGGCGGGCAGGCCGCCCTCGTGGATCAGCGCGACGATGGACTTGACACCCTGCCGGTCCAGTTCCTTCGCGTACTTGTTGACCGTCTCGATCTCGTCGTGGAACTTGAGCCCCTTGACGCCCTCGGCGGTCACGACGTTCGGCGTGCCCTCCAGGGTCACCCCGATGAAGCCGACCTTGACGCCGTTCTTCTTCCAGACCGTGTACGGCTTGAGGATCGGCTTGCCGGTCTTCTCCGACGTGACGTTCGCGGCGAGGTAGGGGAAGTCCGCGCCCTTGAACTTGCGCCCCTTCTCGTAACAGCCGGCCGTCGGGTGGCAGCCGCCGTTCTGGAGGCGGGCCAGTTCGACCGCGCCCTCGTCGAACTCGTGGTTCCCGACGGTCGTGACGTCGAGGTCCATCTTGTTGAGCGCCTCGATGGTCGGCTCGTCGTGGAAGAGCCCCGACAGCAGCGGGCTCGCGCCGACCAGGTCACCACCGGCGGCGGTGATGGAGTAGGGGTGGCCCTTGCGCGCGGTGCGCAGCGAGCTCGCCAGGTACTCGACACCGCCCGCGGGGACGGCCTTGACCGTACCGTCGGCCTGCTTCTCGTTGACGTTGCCCGCGGAGCCCGACGGCGGCTCCAGGTTGCCGTGCAGGTCGTTGAAGGACAGCAGTTGGAGGTCCACGGTGCTCGGCTTGTGGTGACTGTGGCTGCCGTGGCCGCTGTGCTTGCCGCCGCCGTGCCCTTGGGTCTGGGCGGCGGCCGGCATCGCGGCGACCAGCGCGCCGACGGTGGCCAGGCCGGCGGCGGCGACGAGAACCCGCCGGGCCGCACGGTTCTTCTGCGGTGTCGCTGACATCGCTCCCCTTGTGAGTACAACATGCGAAATCTGTGGGTGATTGCGAGGCGCAGCCTACGATTTACGCGCGTAGCGCGACAGGGCTCGGGGGTTACGAGCAGGTTGCGGCTACGGGTGCCGGTGACGCGCGCGGGCTCGCCGTACCCTCGACGCATGAGTGAAGCAGCAGCCCGCGGGCCCGCCCGGCAGATCCAGACCCTAGACGCGCTCACCCCGGAACAGGCCGAGGACGTCCTCGCCCTGCTCGCGGCGGCGGCCGCCTCGGACGCCGTGCAGGCCGTCTCCGAGCAGGGCAGGCTCCAGTTGCGCGGGGGACACCGGGAGGGCGTACGGCACTTCCTGCTCACCGTCGGCGACGAACTGACCGGGTACGCGCAGCTGGAGGACACCGATCTGGTCGAGGCGCCGGCCGCCGAGCTGGTCGTCCACCCGGAGCGCCGGGGCCGGGGGCACGGCCGGGCGCTGGGGACGGCGCTGCTGGCCGCGTCGGGCAAGCGGCTGCGGGTGTGGGCGCACGGCGGCAAGTCGGCGGCCCGGCACCTGGCCCAGGTGCTCGGCCTGTCCCTCTTCCGTGAACTGCGCCAGCTGCGGCGGCCGTTGAAGCCGCTGGACATCCCGGAGGCGGCCCTGCCCGCCGGGGTGAGCGTCCGTACGTTCGTGCCGGGGCAGGACGACTCGGCCTGGCTCGCGGTGAATTCGGCCGCGTTCGCCCACCACCCCGAGCAGGGCGGGCTGACGCAGCGGGACCTGGACGACCGGAAGGCGGAGCCGTGGTTCGACCCGGAGGGCTTCTTCCTGGCCGAGCGGGACGGCGAACTGGTCGGTTTCCACTGGACGAAGGTCCACGACGAGGAGCGCCTCGGTGAGGTGTACGTGGTCGGCATCAGGCCGGACGCGCAGGGCGGCGGCCTCGGCAAGGCGCTGACCGCGATCGGCCTGCGGCACCTCGCGGCGGCGGGGCTGCCGACGGCGATGCTGTACGTGGACGCGGACAACACGGCGGCGGTGACGGTGTACGAGCGGCTGGGCTTCGTCACGCACGAGGTGGACCTGATGTACCGGACGGAGTCCTGACCGGACGGAGTCCTGACCGTACGGAGTCCGGGCCACGCGGCCTCCTGAACAACCCCTGAGGGGACGGTGTTTGACACCGTCCCCTCTTCTGGGCGAAGCTTTCACTACTTCCTTAGTGAAAGGGTGTTGCGCGGTGATCGAGTACCGCATCGACCGGAGGAGCGGGGTCGCCACGTACCTCCAGATCGTCCAGCAGACCAAACAGGCCCTGCGCCTGGGCCTGTTGGAACCGGGCGACAAACTGCCCACCGCCCGCGAGGTGGTGGAGGCCACCGCCGTCAACCCGAACACCGTGCTCAAGGCCTACCGCGAGCTGGAACGCGAAGGGCTGGCCGAAGGGCGGCGCGGCCTCGGCACCTTCGTCCGGGGCACCCTCGGCCGCGGCACGGCCGACAGCGCCCTGCGCGCCGAAC
>NZ_WWJY01000231.1 GCF_009865405.1 Streptomyces sp. SID3212
GCCGCCGGTACGGCCGCGACCGCGGCCCGCCGACGTACCGCGCTTGCGCTCGGAGACGGGCGCGGTGATGACGACGGGGACACCGGACGGCGCCTGCGCGCCGGTGATACGGCTCAGCTCGGCCTCGCCGGAGCGCACCTGGGTGATCTGCGGGGTGATGCCCGCGTCGGCCATCAGGCGGGTCATCTCACGGCGCTGGTTCGGCAGCACCAGGGTGACGACACTGCCGGACTCACCGGCGCGGGCGGTACGGCCGCCGCGGTGCAGGTAGTCCTTGTGGTCGCTGGGCGGGTCCACGTTGACGACCAGGTCGAGGTCGTCGACGTGGATGCCACGGGCGGCGACGTTGGTCGCCACCAGCACGGTGACGTGGCCCGTCTTGAACTGGGCGAGCGTACGGGTGCGCTGCGGCTGGGACTTGCCGCCGTGCAGCGCGGCGGCGCGCACGCCGCTGTTCAGCAGGTGCTCGGTGAGCCGGTCGACGGCGTGCTTGGTGTCCAGGAACATCAGCACCCGGCCCTCACGGGCCGCGATCTCCGTCGTGGTGGCGTACTTGTCGGCGCCGTGCACGTGGAAGACGTGGTGTTCCATCGTGGTGACCGTGCCGACCGAGGCGTCGACCGAGTGGACGACCGGGTCGTGCAGGTAGCGGCGGACCAGCAGGTCGACGTTGCGGTCGAGGGTGGCCGAGAACAGCATCCGCTGTCCGTCGGGGCGCACCTGGTCGAGCAGCGCGGTGACCTGGGGCATGAAGCCCATGTCGGTCATCTGGTCGGCCTCGTCGAGGACCGTGATGGCGACCCGGTCCAGACGGCAGTCGCCGCGGTCGATCAGGTCCTTGAGGCGGCCCGGGGTGGCGACGACGATCTCGGCGCCGCCGCGCAGCGCGCCGGCCTGGCGGCCGATCGACATGCCGCCGACGACCGTGGCGAGGCGCAGGCGCAGCGACCGGGCGTACGGGGTGAGCGCGTCGGTGACCTGCTGGGCCAGCTCGCGGGTGGGGACGAGGACCAGGGCGAGCGGCTGCTTCGCCTCGGCGCGCTGTCCCGCCGTACGGACGAGCATGGCCAGGCCGAAGGCGAGGGTCTTGCCGGAGCCGGTACGGCCCCGGCCCAGGACGTCCCGTCCCGCCAGCGAGTTCGGCAGCGTGGCGGCCTGGATGGGGAAGGGCTCGTTCATGCCGAGGCTGGTGAGCATGTCCGTCAGCGCGGACGGCATGTCCAGCTCCGCGAAGCTCGTCACGGCGGGCAGCGCCGGGGTGAGGGTGACCGGCAGGGCGAACTCGCCCTGGACGGCGGAGGGGCGGCGCCCGTAGGAGCCACCGGAGCCGCCGTTGCGGCTCGAACCGCCGGA
>NZ_WWJY01000232.1 GCF_009865405.1 Streptomyces sp. SID3212
GAGCGCGCCGAACACCGGGCCGAAGCCGCCGAGCAGGTACGGAACGGCCGTGGGCGAGCTGGTCGGTGATCCGCCGAGGGCGATCGCGATCAGCCAGAACGCCCAGGTCGTGGAGAAGGTGACCGCGAAGAACAGCCCGAGACCGCCTCGCCGCGGCGCCTCGGCGCTCCTGGTGATTCCGGTCCCGCTCGTCCGCTGGAACATGTCCGTCGCCCCTTCTCCCACGGCGCTCCCTGCGCCATGTCCATGACGCTACGGACGGCGAGCGCCGCGCACACTGGGCGTACGACCCGGCTCGGGGGTGGTGCTGGGTGCACCCCCGCGAGTTGCCGGTGTGTTCGAGCGGCGTGAGCATGGTGGGTGGGGGTGTGTGCCGTGGTGAGGGTGAGGGTGGTGCCTGATCTTCCTGGCTTGTTGAGCGTGGCTCTGAGGGAAATTCGATGACAGATTATGTGCGCATCGCGCAATCCATCACGATCGACGCGTCACAGGAGCGCGTTTTCCAGTTCGTGAGCGACTTCCGCAACGACTGGCAGTGGCGGCCCGAGATCAGGCGGGTGGAACTGCGCGGACCGTTGATGATCGGCACCCAACTGGTCCAGGAAGCAAAGCTGTTGGGCTTCTTCTCCCTCTCGGTGCTCACCGAGGTGGTCGAGCTGGAACCGGGCCGGCGGCTTGTCACCCGTACGCCCGCCGATTACGACGCGCACATCTTCAACGTCCGTGCCGTGGAGGAGCTTTCGGTCGACGTCGTCAGGTTCGTGTACGAACTCAGCTTCGACAAGGCCGCCGTGAAGAAGGCGCTTCGGTTCACCGTGCCGGCCGGGGTGGTCTCGACTTTTTACGGGGCGGCGGTCCGCCGTTATCTGGGGACCGTCAAGCACCTCGTCGAGGAGAGCTGAGGCGGGCGGCCGAGGCCACCGTCGCGCGCGCTTCCTGTTCCAACAGACCGGTCCGTACGGCCGCCTCGATCAGGGTCTCCGCCAGGCCCTCGCCGAAGCCGTGTTCGTACGCGCGGCACGCGGCCCAGAACAGCCGGGTGTTGCGCTGGCCCTCGTGCGCCGCCAGGACGAACTGCACCAGGCCGTAGCCCTGGGCCGGCCGGTCCGTGGCGGGGGAACGGTGGTGGTCGACCGGGTGGTCCGGGCCGCCTGCCCGATGGCCGGTTCGGTACGTCTCCGCCCGATGATCGGTTCGGTACGTCTCCGCCCGGTGCGGGCGCGTCGGCGTCGGCGGCGTGAGCAGGCGCAGCAGGGCGCGCGGGCACGGCGCGGGCGAGAGGCCGGCCG
>NZ_WWJY01000233.1 GCF_009865405.1 Streptomyces sp. SID3212
GGCGAAGGGCTTGCCCGCCGCGAAGGCCGCCGCGGGCGTACGGGGCAGGGCGTCCGCCACAGCGTCCAGGAACGCCCGCACCAGCGCCTCCGGCTCCGGCAGGCTCAGCTCCCCCGGCTCGGGACCCGGGCCCGGATCCGTCCCCGCGACCGGTACGGCGTACGCCTCCGGCGGCATCGCGGCGGCGATCGCCCTCAGCTGCGCGATGTCGTCCGCGTCGAGCGGGCCGGCCCGCCAGGCGTCGTGATCGGAAGCCGTGAGACCGGGCAGCAGTCTGCCGCGCGCGGCCAGCTGGAGCGCGTGCAGCGCGGCGGCTCCCCAGCACGCCGAGGCGGGATGCGCTGTCCTGTCCCGCCGCGCCCGGACCAGCAGTGGTACGGCTTCGGCGACCGGCATCAGCAGCGCGGGGACCGTCCGGGCCTCGACCCCGCCGCGCTCCCCGAGCCGTACGACCGTGATCTCACCGCGTTCCACGCGGCCCGTGATCTCGTCGCCCTGGGTCAGGCCCCGCGTGTCGCCCTGGGTCCGGCCCCGCAGGGCCGTGGTCTCACCGCCGGGGCGCTGCGGCGTCGCGCCCTCGTCCGGCCAGGCGGGCAGCTCCCCGTCCGGAGCCCAGAAGGCGACTCTTCCCTCGCGCGGCAGCCCGGCGGGCAGGAAGACGGCCGCGCAGCGCGTGAGACCCGGCGGTACGGAGGAGGACAGGGCGATGGAGGGCGACGGGCCCGATCCCGCGGGGGAAGCGGCACCG
>NZ_WWJY01000026.1 GCF_009865405.1 Streptomyces sp. SID3212
ATCCGCACCTCGCCGAGCCCGGCGGAGTCCAGGCCGCGGTCCGGGTCGGAGACGGCCTCCTTGTCGGGGACGTCGACGGCGACGACCACCCGGCGGCGGGCGGCGGCCGGGTCCGCGGCGAGGAGGCGGAGGGACGCGGCGGCGGCCCGGTTGAGGGCCGCGTACTCCAGCTCCTCGATGTCGTCGGAGACGTACCACTCGCGCAGCCCGGGGGTCACCGCGTAGGCCGTGAGCGGCCCGGGGCCCAGCTCGCCCGTCTTGTGCGCCTCCGCGAGACCGGGGAGGGTCGAGGGGACATAGACGCGCATGGGCTGACCGCTTTCCTAGTCGGGTGAGCGCTCAAGGATACGTGCGGGAATCCCTCGTGGGGGTGACGCGTACGAGGTCCCCCGGCGTCCACCCGGGAACCGTCCTCCCTGCCACCACTGGGGCCGTACGGACCGCCCGTCACCCGGATAGGTGACATCACGGCCCCGCGGCACGCCCACGGACGGCTCTTGCCACGGTCTCCCCGGGCCCGTAGAAGATCCCCATCACAAGTTACCGCCCGGTATTCGAACCGGGCGGGCAGAACGGGGGCGATCTGCGTGACCACGACACGAACCACAACGGCGACCGGCACGGCGGGCACGGACGGGGGCGCGGGTACGGCGAGCGCGGGCCGGGGCACGGGCACGGCGGGCACGGCGGTCGGGACCG
>NZ_WWJY01000234.1 GCF_009865405.1 Streptomyces sp. SID3212
GGTCCACCGCATGCGGCCCGGCGACGGGCGCCGCTGCCGTCCGGCGGACCGAAGACGGCTCGGCCGCAGCCCCCGGGGCTCGCCGGCTGACGGGGGACGGGTCCGGAACGGCCCCCGGGACCGGCCGGGTCCCCGCGTGGACAGCGATCACCGCACTCCGTACACCCGGAGGCGTGACGGACTCCGGCGCGGCCTCCAGTGCTGTCCGGCCGGCGCTGGGCGGCCGAGCAACGCCCTCCTCCGCCGTCGGGGCGACCTGAGACGGGTCGGTGGGGATCTCAGCGATCCGCCGCAGGCCCGCGTGCGCGGCGGCGATCCGATCCCGCCCACGCGAGGGCGTCACGGCCTCCACGGCCCGCGCCCCGGTACGG
>NZ_WWJY01000235.1 GCF_009865405.1 Streptomyces sp. SID3212
CTTGGCGGTGGAGCCGCGCTTCTTCTGCCGGGTCGGGGCGGGCTCGGGCGCCTGGTCGCGGGGCGCGGACCCGGGGGCCTCCCCGGCCCACTGCGGTGAGCTGTCCCGTACGGCACCGGGGTCACCGGGGGCCGCGCCCGGACCCTGACCCGTGGGGCCGTGTCCCGCGCGCTCTAACGGTGCTCCGGGTCCCCACGCCGCGTCGCGGGGAGCTGGGGCGTTCCCGTTCCCGTACGGCCCCTGAGGGGCGGCCCGGCCGTAGGGATCGGCCGCGCGGGGTTCGCCGGCCCACGGAGACGGGGCGCCTCCGGCGC
>NZ_WWJY01000236.1 GCF_009865405.1 Streptomyces sp. SID3212
TCCGCGAGGCCGAACGGGACGCGGCGCCCGCGCTGGCCGCGCGCGCCACGGCGGCGGGCGATCTCGTACGGGCGCTGCACGCCGCCGCCGAGGACGGCGAACGCCTCGCGAACGAGGAGGAGGAGCGCTCCGCCGTCCTCCAGGAGACGGGCGAGGCGGCCCACCGCGACGCGACCGCCGCCGCGACCGAGGCGCAGCGCGCCCGCAGCGAGATCGGCCATCTGCGGCAGCGGCTGGGCGAGGTGGAGCAGGAGACGACCGAGGCGGTACGGGCGGGCTGGCTCGACAACTCCGCACCGGACGCGGACCC
>NZ_WWJY01000237.1:0-10000 GCF_009865405.1 Streptomyces sp. SID3212
GACGGCGCGTCGAACCCGACGGCGGCGTCGGGCGTGAAGCCGGTGACGGGCAAGAACGGGACGATTCCGGCGGGGTTCGCGAGGGATGAGCAGGGGGCGGCCAGTGCGGCGGCGAATTACGCGGTGGCGCTGGGGTCGGACGGGATGTACTACAAGGTCCAGCGCGACGCGATCGTGGACGCCGTGTACGCACCCGCGGTGGCGACCGCGCGCCGGGGCGATCTCGACAAGGTCTATTCGAACGCGGACTTCCTCACCAGTATCGGCCTGAGTGCGGACGGCAGGCCGCCGGCCGGGATGACGTTCATCTCCCGTACGAACCCGGTCGGCTCAAAGGTCGAGAAGTTCGGCGCCGACAGTGCGACCGTCTCGGTCTGGTATTCGGCTCTCTTCGGCATGGCGGGCGAAGGCTCGACCAACCCGGTGTCCGAGAGCTGGTTCACGAACACCTTCGAGCTCACGTGGGTCGACGGCGACTGGAAAGTCAGCGACTTCACGCAGAAGGACGGCCCCGTACCGGTCGGCAGGGACCAAGCGGCCTCCAGCGCGCAGGAAATGGCCGACGCCGTGCAACAGTTCGGAGGGTTCACCTATGCCCGCTAACCGCGCCCGCGCCCTTTCGATCGGCGCTCTGGTGACCGGTCTCCAGACGGCCGCCGTGCTGCTGGCGACCCGCGCCGCCGCCGCGCCCACGCCGACCCCCACCCCCAGCGCGACCAACAACGCCTGCGACCTCATCCGAGGCCCCGCACGCAGCTACTGCGACAACGGCGAGACCCGGCGCGGACTCGCCCCCACCGACCCCGCGGACGCCCTCGACCCCCTCTCCTCCCTAGCCCGAGGCTGCGCCGAATCCGCCTCCTGGGTCGTCGAGAAGCTCTCCGGCGCCGTCGAGGAGACGGCCAACGTCGACTTCACCAACCCGGCCTTCCTCGCCCGGTACGCCATCGTCTTCGGCGCCGCCGCCGTCCTCACCGTCATCCTGTGGCTCTTCGCCGTCGCCAAGCGCGCCATCCGCGGCGTCCCGTTCACCACCGCCATCTCCGAGGCCGTCGGCTTCCTCTGGCTGGCCGTCCTCGCCTCCGCCTTCACGCCCCTGATCCTCTACACCGTCGTCTCCGCGACCGACGGCGTCACCGAGGTCATCGCCGCCGGCACCGGCAAGCAGACCGACGTGTTCTTCGGGTCGTTCTCCGAGGCCCTCACCAAGGGCACCGACATCGGCGGCGGCCCCATCATGCTCATCGTCGTCTCCCTCGTGACGATCCTCGCCGCCGGCGTCCTCTTCATGGAGCTGTTCATCCGCGCCGTCCTGCTCTACGTCGGCGCCCTCCTCGGCGTCATCGTCTACGCCGGACTCGTCGACAAGAACATGTGGGGCCACGTCCGCCGCTGGGCCGGCATCATGATCGCCGTCATCCTCGTCAAACCCGTCATCGTGATCGTCCTCAGCCTCGCCGGCGCCCTCTCCTCCGAGAGCGGCCCCGACTCCTTCTCCGCCGTCGTCACCGGCCTGGCGATCATCCTGCTCGCGATCTTCGCGTCCGCCATGATCTACCGCTTCGTCCCCGGCTTCGGCGACGAGATCGCCGCCTCCCGCGACAACCGCAAGCAGGCCACCGACGGCTCCCGGGCCGCCGCCGCCATCAGCTCCCCCGCCGCCCTCGTCTCCCAGGGCATCAAGACCCACAGCAGCCGCAACAACGGCGACGGCTCGGGCGGAGGCGGCGGTGGAGGCGGCCGGTCGCAGAACTCCATCTCCGGCGGCGTCGCCGCGCACAGCACCCGCCCGTCGTCCGGAGGCGGCGGCGGAAGCGGGGGAGGCGGCGGACATGTCCCCTCCGCCGCACCCCCGCCCCGTACCGGCGGCGGCCCCACCACCGGCACCCCGCACAGCTCACGCAACACCGGTAACAACAGCACTGGAGGGGGAGGGCGTTGACGACCCAGGCCCACCCGATCGCACCACGCCGCACGTATCTCATCGGCCGCGCCCGGCCCAACGCGATCGTCGGCAAGAACCGCGAGACCGGCGAGATCGCGCTCATCATCGCCGGCGCGTTCCTCGGCATGATGTGCGGCCTGCTCGTCCCGGTCCTCTCTCTGCGGATCGTGACGCTGATGGGCTTCCCGCTCATCGCCCTGGCCGCCGTGTACGTGCCGTACAAACACCGCACGTTCTACAAGTGGTTCGAGATCAACCGCAGCTTCAAGCGGACCCTCCGCAACGGCACGACGTACCGCTCCGCCGCCATGGAGTCCGGTACGAGCCTCGACGGCCGCGAGGTCGAGATCGGCCCGCCCCCCGGCATCGGCCGCATCAACTGGCTCGCCGCGCCCTTCGGCCCCGACGAGATCGCCGTCCTGCTGCACGCCGACCGCCGCACCGTCACCGCCGCCATCGAGATCGAGGGCCCCGGCGTCGGCCTGCGCGACAGCGAGGACCAGGAAGCCCTCGTCGACCGCTTCGGCACCCTCCTCAAGCACGTCGCCAACGGGGACGGCTTCGTCACCCGCATCCAGATGCTCGCCCGTACGCTCCCCGCCGACCCCGACGCCCACGCCAAGGACGTCGCCCAGCGCGGCGACAACGCGTCCCCCGGCTGGCTCCAGGAGTCGTACGACCAGCTCCAGTCGATGGTCTCCACCTCCAGCGAGCAGCACCGCGCCTACCTCGTCGCCTGCATGCACTTCACCCGCGAACTGGCCGCCGAGGCGCAGGCCATGGCCCGCGCCGCCCGCCACGCCTCCGGGACCCGCAAGCTCGACAAGGACGCCGGGCTCGCCGTCGTCATGGCCCGCGAGCTCACCGACATCTGCGCCCGCCTCGCCGAGGCCGACATCCGGGTACGCCAGCCCCTCGGCCAGGGCCGCCTCGCCTCCCTCGTGCACTCGATGTACGACCCCGACCACCCCATCGACCACATCCAGGCCATGACAAAGCGGAACGCCTGGCCGGCCGAGCTGGACGCGATGGAGCCCACGTACCTCCAGGCCAAGACGCGCGAGTCGTCGACCCGCGCCCCCTGGTGCCACTCCACCGCCTGGGTGAAGGAATGGCCGATGACCCCGGTCGGCGTGAACTTCCTCGCCCCGCTCCTCGTCCACACCCCGGACGTCATCCGCACCGTCTCGGTGACCATGGACCTGGAGCCCACCGAGGTCGCCATCGAGCGGATGCTGACGGAGAAGACCAACGACGACGCGGAGGCGAGCCGCGCCGCCAAGATGAACCGCACCGTCGACCCGCGCGACATCGCCGCGCACGGCAGGCTCGACCAGCGGGGTGAAGATCTCGCCAGCGGTGCGGCGGGGGTGAACCTCGTCGGGTACATCACAGTGTCGTCCAGGTCGCCCGAGGCCCTGGCCAGGGACAAGCGGACCATCAGGGCCTCGGCCGGCAAGTCGTACCTCAAGCTGGAGTGGTGCGACCGTGAGCACCACCGTGCCTTCGTGAACACCCTCCCGTTCGCGACCGGCATCCGCCGCTGAACCGCCGACCCGAGCGCCGTGACCCGTGACCCGTGATCAGTAAACCGTGATCAGTAAGCCGTAAGCCTGTAGACGCCGTGCAGAACCCGTAGACGCCGAACAGAAAGGGGCCTGTGGTGCGAGATCCGCTGTCCATCCTCACGGAAGCCTTCACCAGTTTCCTCTTCGGGGCGGTGGAGACGACCCGGTTGCCGGTCCGTACGTCGACGGGCCAGGCCCAGGCCGTCTACCTGCCCACCGCCGCCCCCGGCCTCGGCGACTCCGGCGTGATCATCGGCCGCGAGGTCTACAGCGGCAAGGGCTACATCTACGACCCCTTCCAGCTGTACGGGCAGCAGCTCCCCGCCCCCCACTGGCTGGTGCTCGGCGAGTCCGGCAACGGCAAGTCCGCGCTGGAGAAGACGTACGTCCTGCGCCAGCTGCGGTTCCGCGACCGCCAGGTCGTCGTCCTGGACGCCCAGGGCGAGGACGGCGCCGGCGAGTGGAACCTCATCGCCCAGCAGCTGGGTATAACCCCCATCCGTCTCGACGCCATGGCCGCCCTGGACGACGGGATCCGCCTCAACCCACTCGACCCGGCGATCACCACGACCGGGCAGCTCGCCCTGCTCCGTACGATCATCGAAGTCGCCATGGGCCACGGCCTGGACGAACGTTCCGGCTTCGCCCTCAAGGTCGCGCACGCCTACGTCAACGAGACGATCGTCGAGCGCCAGCCCGTGCTGATGGACATCGTCGAACAACTGCGCCACCCCGAGCCGGAGTCGGCGGAGGCGATGAACGTCGACATAGACGACGTACGGGCCTGGGGCCTGGACGTCGCGTTGGTCCTGGACCGGCTGGTCGACGGTGACCTGCGGGGCATGTTCGACGGGCCGACGTCCATCGGCATCGACCTCGACGCGCCGCTGATCGTCTTCGATCTCTCGCACATCGACCGCAACTCGATCGCGATGCCGATCCTGATGGCGATCGTCGGCGTCTGGCTGGAGCACACCTGGATCCGCCCCGACCGCAGGAAGCGCATCTTCCTGGTCGAGGAGGCCTGGCACATCATCAACTCCCCCTTCGTGGCACAGCTGTTCCAGCGCCTGCTCAAGTTCGGCCGCCGACTCGGCCTGTCGTTCGTCGCCGTGGTCCACCACCTCTCCGACGTCGTGGACGGCGCGGCGGCGCGCGAGGCCGCCGCGATCCTCAAGATGGCCTCCACCCGCACGATCTACGCCCAGAAGGCCGACGAGGCGAGAGCGACGGGCCTGGTCCTCGGACTGCCCCGGTGGGCGGTGGAGATCATCCCCACGCTCACCCCCGGCATCGCGGTCTGGGACGTGAACGGCAACGTCCAGGTCGTCAAGCACCTGGTGACGGAGGCCGAACGGCCCCTGGTCTTCACCGACCGCGCGATGACGGAGAACTCCCAGGCCTCGGACGCCGCCGACGCCCTGGAGGCGGCCGGGCTGCCGGAAGACGTACGGGCCGCGGACTGGGAGGCGGAGCAGCGTGCGGCACTCCTGGAGCGACAACGGCAGTTGAACGAGTCCTCCGAGTCGACGGTGGCGTGACATGGAGCGCCACCAGGGCCAGGGCAGGCAGCAGGGCCGCCAAGGAGGCGTCCCCGACGGGCTGTTGGTGGGTCTGCTGGCCTTCCTGCTCGGGTTCTCGCTGCTGACCTGGTCGGCGACCGGATTCGCCGGCCTGTTCGCCCACGGCGGCTGGCCGGACCACGTCACCTTCGCCCGTACGCCCCTGGCGCTACGGCAGTTGGCGACGGCGCCGCACGACCTGCCGGCGGCCTGGCCCGACACCCCGCCGGGGCAGCTCTCCGGATACGGCCTGTTCTGGGGGCTGTTGATCAGCCAGCTGATGGTCCTCACCGTGCTGACGGTGTTCGTGCTGGGCGTCGTGACGCGCTGGCGGGCGGTACGGTCCCGGCGCCGCGAGCAGCTTCGGTACGCACGGGAGACGGCGCGGACGGCGGCGGCACAGGAGCGCGAACACCCCTCGCTGCCGCACCAGCCGCTTCCCAGGGACGGGGTGCCGCACGGGCCGGGCAGGGGCGCGGAAGCGCCCGTGGCGGCGATGTACGGCCCCGCCGGGGCCCC
Source organism: Streptomyces sp. SID3212 (assembly GCF_009865405.1). Classification (GTDB taxonomy): domain Bacteria; phylum Actinomycetota; class Actinomycetes; order Streptomycetales; family Streptomycetaceae; genus Streptomyces. The sequence goes on from NZ_WWJY01000237.1 coordinate 5,595, forward strand.
TCACCCGCAACCGCCCACGCCGGCCGTCGAAGACACGCGCCCGCTCACGGCGACGGAATCGGTGCCAACTCGGGCTCCGGCTCCGGCTCCGGCATCAGGGTCCGTACCTGTACCGGCGCCCTCGCCCGCGCCCCTCTCCGTGCCCGCCCCCGTCCCCGGCACCACCCCACGGGTCGTGTACGGCACCTCCCGCACCCGCCGCCCCACCGCCGTCCAGGCCGTGCTGGACGCCGAGGGCCCGGCGCTCGTCGTCACCTCCGACCCCGGTGTCTGGGCCGAGACCAAGGACGCGCGGGCCAAGCTCGGCCCCGTCCTCGTCTACGACCCCGGCCACCTCTGCGACACCCCGGCCCGCCTCCACTGGTCCCCGGCCGCCGGATGCGAGAACGCCGACACCGCCGCCGCCCGCGCCGCCGCGCTCCTGTCCCCCGTCCGCCCGCGCGCCCTCCTCGACACCGCCATGGCCGACACCGCGGAGACGCTCCTGCGCTGCTGGCTGCACGCGGCGGCGGTGGACGCGCGACCGTTCAAGCAGGTGCACCGCTGGGCGCAGGGCGCGGGCGCCCACGAGGCCGTACGGATCCTCCGTACGCACCCCAAAGCCGCCTCCGGCCTCGCGGGACTGCTGGAGTCGGCCCTCACCTCGCACCCCGAACGCCGCGAGGTGGCGCAACAGTTGACGGCCCGTACGCTGGCGGCCCTCTCCTCGATCCACATCCGTGAGGCCTGCACACCCAACCGAACGGATTCCCTCACGTTGGATTCTTTCGCCGACGAGGGGGGCACGCTCTACGTGGTGGGTGAGCCCATCGAGGATCCCCGCTCCCATCCCGGCGCGATGCCTCTGCTCACCGCACTCACCACACACGTGGTCGAGCACGGCCGCCGCATGGCCGCACGGTCATCTGACGGTCGGCTCGACCCACCAATGTCGTTGGTCCTGGACGACGTGGCGGCGGTCGCGCCCCTGCGACCGCTGCCCGAGCTGCTGTCCACGGGACAGGACCGCGGACTGCCGACGCTCGCTCTCCTGCGCTCCAGGGAACAGGCGCGGGACCGCTGGCCGCACCAGGATCTCCCTGACTGACCGTACGGCGACGGCGTCAGCCGGCGGCGGGACGGCTCACCGCCCACTCCTGCTCCTTGGCCGACGGATCGGGCGCGAACGGCACCAGCACGCCGGTCGGTTCGAATCCCAGCCGCCGGTACACCGCTCGTGCCCGGCTGTTGCTCTCGTGGACGTGGAGCCTGACCCGTTCCAGCCGCGGTTCCTCCAGCGACCAGGCCCAGTCGAGAGCCGCTTCGACCAGCCTGTCGATGAGCCCGCCGCCGCGCTGCCCGGGACGCACAAAAACCCCGACGAGGTGTCCCTGGGACTGCTCGACGGTGGTGCCGAAGAAGTCGATCAGGCCGGCCGGCTCCACCAGCAGCCCCACATTCCCCGACCAGGACCCGTCCGGCGCCTCGGCGGCGAACATCTGGGCCCCGCTCCCCGCCACCACTCCCGCCGCACGCTCCTGCCAGAAGGAGTCGGGCCGCTGGGAGGCCTGCTCGTACGTGTCCAGGAAGGCGATCGACGCCGCCGGGTCCTGGAGCGCGACCAGCCGCAGTTCCCTGACCTCGGCCCATTCGTCGGCCCGCACCGCTCGTATCACGTGGTTCATGCATCGATCATATGGGCCCGGAACGCAGGAATGCCCTGTACCAGAAGGTACAGGGCATTCCCGTAATCAAAGATTGTTCGGCGGCGTCCTACTCTCCCACAGGGTCCCCCCTGCAGTACCATCGGCGCTACGAGGCTTAGCTTCCGGGTTCGGAATGTAACCGGGCGTTTCCCTCACGCAATGACCACCGAAACACTATGAAGATATCCGAAAAGCTGGATGACAACACGGCTCTTCGTTACTTCAGAACTAACACAGTGGACGCGAGCAACTGAGGACAAGCCCTCGGCCTATTAGTACCAGTCAGCTTCAACCGTTACCGGTCTTCCACATCTGGCCTATCAACCCAGTCGTCTACTGGGAGCCTTAACCCCTCAAAGGGGGTGGGAGTTCTCATCTCGAAGCAGGCTTCCCGCTTAGATGCTTTCAGCGGTTATCCCTCCCGAACGTAGCCAACCAGCCATGCCCTTGGCAGAACAACTGGCACACCAGAGGTTCGTCCGTCCCGGTCCTCTCGTACTAGGGACAGCCCTTCTCAAAACTCCTACGCGCACAGCGGATAGGGACCGAACTGTCTCACGACGTTCTAAACCCAGCTCGCGTACCGCTTTAATGGGCGAACAGCCCAACCCTTGGGACCGACTCCAGCCCCAGGATGCGACGAGCCGACATCGAGGTGCCAAACCATCCCGTCGATATGGACTCTTGGGGAAGATCAGCCTGTTATCCCCGGGGTACCTTTTATCCGTTGAGCGACGGCGCTTCCACAAGCCACCGCCGGATCACTAGTCCCGACTTTCGTCCCTGCTCGACCCGTCGGTCTCACAGTCAAGCTCCCTTGTGCACTTACACTCAACACCTGATTACCAACCAGGCTGAGGGAACCTTTGGGCGCCTCCGTTACTCTTTAGGAGGCAACCGCCCCAGTTAAACTACCCATCAGACACTGTCCCTGATCCGGATCACGGACCCAGGTTAGACATCCAGCACGACCAGAGTGGTATTTCAACGACGACTCCACCTGAACTGGCGTCCAAGCTTCACAGTCTCCCACCTATCCTACACAAGCCGAACCGAACACCAATATCAAACTATAGTAAAGGTCCCGGGGTCTTTCCGTCCTGCTGCGCGAAACGAGCATCTTTACTCGTAGTGCAATTTCACCGGGCCTATGGTTGAGACAGTCGAGAAGTCGTTACGCCATTCGTGCAGGTCGGAACTTACCCGACAAGGAATTTCGCTACCTTAGGATGGTTATAGTTACCACCGCCGTTTACTGGCGCTTAAGTTCTCAGCCTCGCCACACCGAAATGTGACTAACCGGTCCCCTTAACGTTCCAGCACCGGGCAGGCGTCAGTCCGTATACATCGCCTTACGGCTTCGCACGGACCTGTGTTTTTAGTAAACAGTCGCTTCTCGCTGGTCTCTGCGGCCACCCCAAGCTCAGGAAGTAAATTCCTTCACCCAAGATGGCCCCCCTTCTCCCGAAGTTACGGGGGCATTTTGCCGAGTTCCTTAACCATAGTTCACCCGAACGCCTCGGTATTCTCTACCAGACCACCTGAGTCGGTTTAGGGTACGGGCCGCCATGAAACTCGCTAGAGGCTTTTCTCGACAGCATAGGATCATCCACTTCACCACAATCGGCTCGGCATCAGGTCTCAGACTATATGTGTGACGGATTTGCCTATCACACGCCCTACACCCTTACCCCGGGACAACCACCGCCCGGGCTGGACTACCTTCCTGCGTCACCCCATCGCTTACCTACTACCACCTTGGATCAACGGCTCCACCACTCCCCTTTGCCCGAAGGCTCCAGGGCGGCTTCACGGTCTTAGCATTAATGGATTCGATACTGGGCGTTTCAAAGCGGGTACCGGAATATCAACCGGTTGTCCATCGACTACGCCTGTCGGCCTCGCCTTAGGTCCCGACTTACCCTGGGCAGATCAGCTTGACCCAGGAACCCTTAGTCAATCGGCGCACACGTTTCTCACGTGTGTATCGCTACTCATGCCTGCATTCTCACTCGTGAACCGTCCACCACTAGCTTCCGCTGCAGCTTCACCCGGCACACGACGCTCCCCTACCCATCCCAGCAGGCGTTGGCCCTATGTACTGGAATGACACGACTTCGGCGGTACGCTTGAGCCCCGCTACATTGTCGGCGCGGAATCACTTGACCAGTGAGCTATTACGCACTCTTTAAAGGGTGGCTGCTTCTAAGCCAACCTCCTGGTTGTCTCTGCGACTCCACATCCTTTCCCACTTAGCGTACGCTTAGGGGCCTTAGTCGATGCTCTGGGCTGTTTCCCTCTCGACCATGGAGCTTATCCCCCACAGTCTCACTGCCGCGCTCTCACTTACCGGCATTCGGAGTTTGGCTAAGGTCAGTAACCCGGTAGGGCCCATCGCCTATCCAGTGCTCTACCTCCGGCAAGAAACACACGACGCTGCACCTAAATGCATTTCGGGGAGAACCAGCTATCACGGAGTTTGATTGGCCTTTCACCCCTAACCACAGGTCATCCCCCAGGTTTTCAACCCTGGTGGGTTCGGTCCTCCACGACCTCTTACAGCCGCTTCAACCTGCCCATGGCTAGATCACTCCGCTTCGGGTCTTGAGCGCGCTACTAAACCGCCCTATTCGGACTCGCTTTCGCTACGGCTTCCCCACACGGGTTAACCTCGCAACACACCGCAAACTCGCAGGCTCATTCTTCAAAAGGCACGCAGTC
>NZ_WWJY01000237.1:12500-20583 GCF_009865405.1 Streptomyces sp. SID3212
ACACCACGTAAGAGCCGGGACTGCCAGTCGGAATAAGACCGACAGCCCACAGCGTCCTCGCTGTGTTTTGTTCTTCAAAGGAACCACCAACCCACCAACCACAAGGGTTGAGTAGGCCGGGGTATCAACATATCTGGCGTTGACTTTTGGCACGCTGTTGAGTTCTCAAGGAACGGACGCTTCCTTCGGTCCCGTCTCCGGGGCCCTCCGGGCGCTTCCCTTCGGTATTTCGTGTTCCCGACTCTATCAGATGCTTTCGTATCCGATTTCCCCGGCCGGGCGGGGCTCGCCTTCCAGGTTTCCGCTTTCGCGTTTCCCTTTCCAGCGATTCCGACTCTACCAGACTCATTTCGGCTGTTTTGCCTCAAGAATTCTGGTGGCCTTCGGAGTGGCCTTTGCCTTTCGGCGGAACCGACTTTATCAGAAACACCGAGGTCGATTTCACGGACCTTCGTGCAACTGGGTGTCGGATCGAAGGGGCTCCACAGAGAGTCACTCTCCGTCGGGAGCCGCGTAGATTCTCATGATCGTCCTCGGAACATCTCAACCCCGAGGCAACCGTTCAAATCTACCTCCCCACACAGACCGCGTCAACGTCTCTGTAGGGCGAAGAGGAGACTAACAGGTCCCGGACGCCTCATGCACATCAGGCGGCCACGGGGACCTCGGCGCTCCGGTCCGCCGCCTCCACGTCGCCCACCTCGCCCGCCCGTACCGCTCGGCCGCCGAGGACGTACACGTAAGCCAGGAAGGCGAGTTCGGCCACGATGCCGATGGCGATCCGAGCCCAGGTGGGCAGGCCCGACGGGGTGACGAAGCCCTCGATCACTCCCGACACGAACAGGACCAGCGCGAGTCCGACGGCCATGCCCAGTGCGGCACGGCCCTGTTGGGCCAGGGCGGTGCGGCGGGACTGGGGGCCGGGGTCGATCACGGTCCAGCCGAGGCGGAGGCCCGTACCCGCGGCGATGAACACGGCGGTCAGTTCGAGCAGTCCGTGCGGAAGGATCAGGCCGAGGAAGGTGTCGAGGCGGCCGGCGGACGACATCAGGCCGATGCCGACTCCCAGGTTGAGCACGTTCGTGAAGAGGATCCAGATCACCGGAAGGCACAGGAAGGCCCCCAGCACCAGGCACATGGCCGCCGCCTGTGCGTTGTTCGTCCAGACCTGGGCCGCGAAGGAAGCCGCCGGGTGGCTCGAATAGTACGTCTCGTATTCGCCACCCGGTCGGGTCATCTGGCGCAGATCGTCGGGCGCGCCTATCGCGGACTGGATTTCGGGATGCGCGCCTATCCACCAGCCGATCACCGCGGCCAGGAGTACGGAAAGAAGAGCGGTCGGGATCCACCAGTGCCTGGAGCGGTACACGGCCGCCGGGAAGCCGACCGTCAGGAAGCGGGCGGCGTCGCGCCAGCCGGCGCGCCTGGTGCCGGTCACCGTGGCGCGGGCGCGGGCCACGAGCTGGGTGAGGCGCGTGGTGAGCATGGGGTCGGGCGCGACGGACTGGATCAGCGAGAGGTGGGTCGCCGTGCGCTGGTAGAGGGCGACAAGTTCGTCAGCTTCCACGCCGGTCAACCGACGTCCGCGACGCAGGAGATGATCCAGGCGGTCCCACTCGGCACGGTGGGCTGTCACGAAGACATCGAGGTCCATGGTCGGCTGCTGCTCCAGGCGCTGGGTGCGTACGGTCCGTACTACTACGGCGCGTTGCGTGTCAGCTTGGCAGACTGAGGTCGTCAGCGGCAGGGACGGCCGGCGAAGGCTGGGCGGAAGGGTGGACATCGGTGAATGAGCTTGTGACCGGAGACGCGGTCGTACTGGGGCTGCGCCCGGCGAAGCTGCCGACCCGGGCCCTGGCGATCGCGATCGACCTCGTGCTGACGGTGACCGTCTATCTCCTGGTGTTGGTCGGCATAGGTTTCGCGAGCGGCTCGTTGGACGAGGCCGCTGTCATGGCGCTGACCGTGGCGAGCTTCCTCCTGATCCTGGTGGGGGTGCCGATCGCCGTGGAGACCCTGAGCCACGGCCGGTCGCTCGGCAAACTGGCCTGTGGGCTCAGGGTCGTACGGGACGACGGCGGCCCCATACGGTTCCGGCACGCGCTCGTGCGCGGGGCGATGGGTGTGGTGGAGACCCTGGGGTCGTTCGGGGTCATCTCCTGCATCGCGTCGCTGGTGTCGGCGCGGGGGCGGCGGATCGGGGATGTCTTCGCGGGGACCCTGGTCGTACGGGAACGGGTGCCGAACGCGCCGATGGCGGTTGTCCCGCCTCCCCCGCCGTGGCTTGTCGGGCGCTTCTCCGAGCTGGATCTTTCCGATGTGCCGGACGGTCTGTGGCTGGCGATCCGCCAGTACCTGACCCGGATGACGCAGCTGGACCCGGTGGTGGGCCGGTCGATGGCGCAGCGGTTGGCGGAGGACCTGGCGTCGCGTACGGGAACGCCGGCGCCGGTGGGGGTTCCTCCGGCCGCGTTCCTGGCGGCGGTGGTGAGCGAACGGCAGGCGCGGGACGCCCGGCGGGCTGTGGGTGCGTCCGGCCCGGCCGCCGTGCCCGGCGACTCCTCCGCTCATCCCGCCGCGTCCGCTCCCTCGCCTGTCCCGCCGGCTGTTCCCCCGGTCGTTTCCCCGCCGGCCGCGGCGCCGGCCCCGAAGCCCTCGGCGACCGGCTTCGCGCCGCCTGCCTGAGCCTGTTCGTCAGGGCAGGGTCGAGGGGGGTGTCTCCAGGTCCTCCAGCTCGATGCCGGGCGCCGAGAGGACGACGTCGCCACTGAGGTGCACGGTGTGCTGTTCGCCCGTGTCCAGGGCGCTGACCTGGTACTCGTCCACCATCAGGGGCCCGTTGTCAGTGGCATGCGCTTCACTTGTCATCAAGGCCCAGGACTGGTCCAGCGTGCGGGGGGCGAGGACCGGGTCGGTGAAAGCCACGAGCCGGACGCGGGTCGCGGGCGCGCCGGGGCTGAGGCGCAGGAGACGTGCGGTGGCGACGAGAAAGGCGGGGGATGTGCCGGTGAAGGCGTGGGCGCCGACGTTGCCTTCGGTGGCGTGAACGCCGGAGGGGTCGGTACGGACCCACGTGACGCCGTCGAGAGCGGCGCCGCGGATCCGCCAGCTGGCGGCGTGCAGTTCGAGGCGGATGGGGCGGCCGAGTTCGTCGAGGGCCAGGTCGACGGAGCCCGCGTGGTCGCCTGCGGGGGTGGTGATCTGGGATACGTAGCGCCAGCCGGACGGGCCGGGGGCGCAGTGGAAGTGTTCTTCGCCGAGAGGAGTGTGGTCGTGCGGGTCATGGAGCGAATAACGGCCGCGGGGCATGGGTCCTTCAGGTCTTTCCGGAACGCCGGGACGGTACGCCGGGGCTGATCGTGCGCCCTGCCTGGGGCGCCGCACACGGGACAGGCCCCCGGCACGGGGGTGCGGGGGCCTGTCCGGTGAGGTGTTCGTGGTGCAGGTGTTCACGGCGCCGGTGCTCGTCGTGAACGGTGCACCGGCGGGTGGATCAGTAGCGGTAGTGGTCGGGCTTGTACGGACCCTCGACCTCGACGCCGATGTACGCGGCCTGCTCCGGGCGGAGCGTCGTGAGCTTCACACCGAGCGCGGCGAGGTGGAGGCGGGCGACCTTCTCGTCCAGGTGCTTCGGGAGCACGTAGACGTCGGTCGGGTACTCCTCCGGCTTGGTGAAGAGCTCGATCTGGGCCAGCGTCTGGTCCGAGAACGAGTTCGACATCACGAAGGAGGGGTGGCCGGTCGCGTTGCCGAGGTTCAGCAGGCGGCCTTCGGAGAGGACGATCAGGGTCTTGCCGTCGGGGAACGTCCACGTGTGGACCTGCGGCTTGACCTCGTCCTTGACGATGCCGTCGATCTTCGCGAGGCCGGCCATGTCGATCTCGTTGTCGAAGTGGCCGATGTTGCCGACGATCGCCTGGTGCTTCATCTTGGCCATGTCCGAGGCCATGATGATGTCCTTGTTGCCCGTCGTGGTGACGAAGATGTCCGCGATGGAGACGACGTCGTCGAGCGTGGAGACCTGGTAGCCGTCCATGGCCGCCTGGAGCGCGCAGATCGGGTCGATCTCGGTGATGATCACGCGGGCGCCCTGGCCGCGGAGGGACTCCGCACAGCCCTTGCCGACGTCGCCGTAGCCGAAGACGACCGCGACCTTGCCGCCGATCAGGACGTCGGTGGCGCGGTTGATGCCGTCGATCAGGGAGTGGCGGCAGCCGTACTTGTTGTCGAACTTGGACTTGGTGACCGCGTCGTTGACGTTGATCGCCGGGAAGAGGAGGGTGCCGTCGCGGTGCATCTCGTACAGACGGTGGACACCGGTGGTGGTCTCTTCGGTGACGCCGCGGATCTCGGACGCCAGCTTCGTCCACTTCTGCGGGTTCTCGGAGAGCGTGCGGTTCAGCAGGGTGAGGATGTACGCGTACTCCTCGCTGTCCGCCGTCGCCGGGTCCGGGGCCGCGCCGGCCTTCTCGAACTCGACGCCCTTGTGGACGAGGAGGGTGGCGTCACCACCGTCGTCGAGGATCATGTTCGGGCCGCCGGTGGGCGTGTTGGGCCACGTGAGGGCCTGCTCGGTGCACCACCAGTACTCCTCCAGCGTCTCGCCCTTCCAGGCGAAGACGGGGATGCCCTGGGGGTTGTCCGGGGTGCCCTTGGGGCCGACCGCGATGGCGGCGGCGGCGTGGTCCTGGGTGGAGAAGATGTTGCAGGACGCCCAGCGGACCTCGGCGCCGAGGGCGGCCAGGGTCTCGATGAGGACCGCGGTCTGGACGGTCATGTGCAGGGAGCCGGTGATGCGGGCGCCGGCCAGCGGCTGGGCCGCGGCGAACTCCTCGCGGATCGAGATCAGGCCGGGCATCTCGTGCTCGGCGAGGGTGATCTCCTTGCGGCCGAACTCGGCAAGCGAGAGGTCGGCGACTTTGAAGTCCTGTCGGTTGGCGACAGTCGTCATACGAGCTGCTCCTCGTGAAGGGTGGGTCGAGGGTGTGGATACGTTCGGCTGGCTCTGCGGTGTCCGGGCATACGAATGCCCGAGCGCTCGCGGACCGGTCCGTCGGAGGCCCTCTCTCCCTCGGCCGGTCCGCGTGTGCGGGCCGCCCGACCGCCATCAGCAGCGACGTCTGGCTCTGGGCACGAATCTACACCGATCGGCCCGGCGGCCCACAGTCGATCAGGGAAGCGCTCCAGGGAAAGTCGAGCCGGGACGCCGGGTTCAGGCCGTGTTCGGGTCGTGTTCGCGTCGTGTCGAAAGCGGGTCAGGGGGTGGATTCGGGGGTGGTGCCGGGCGCGGATCCGGGGGTGTGCGCCGGGGTCGGGCCGCCGGGGTGCTTGGCCGGGTTGGTGCCGGCCGCGGCGGCGGTCTCGCTGTAGATGTCCGGTTCCAGGTAGATCACGCGGGCGATCGGGACGGCCTCGCGGATGCGGTTCTCGGCGGCGTTGATGGCCTGGGCGACCTCGCCGGCCGTGTCGTCGTGCTGGACCGCGATCTTGGCGGCGACCAGCAGTTCCTCCGGGCCGAGGTGGAGCGTACGCATGTGGATGATGCCGGTGACGACGTCGCCGTCGACGAGGGCGGCCTTGATCTTCTCGACGTCGCCCGTGCCGGCCGACTCGCCCAGGAGCAGCGACTTCGTCTCGGCGGCGAGGACCAGGGCGATCACGATGAGGAGGATGCCGATGCAGAGGGTGCCGATGCCGTCCCAGACGCCGTCCCCGGTGGCCAGGGCGATACCGACGCCGCAGAGCGCGAGGATCAGGCCCACCAGGGCGCCGAGGTCCTCCAGGAGGACGACGGGGAGTTCGGGGGCCTTCGCGCGGCGGACGAATTCCGTCCAGGAGAGGCTGCCGCGGGTGACGTTGGATTCCTTGATGGCCGTACGGAAGGAGAACGACTCGGCGATGATCGCGAAGACGAGCACCCCGACGGGCCAGTACCAGGCCTCGATCTCGTGCGGGTGCTTGATCTTCTCGTAGCCCTCGTAGATCGCGAACATGCCGCCGACGGAGAAGAGCACGATGGAGACGAGGAACGCGTAGATGTAGCGCTCGCGGCCGTAGCCGAAGGGGTGTTGCGGGGTGGCCTCGCGCTGCGCCTTCTTGCCGCCGACGAGGAGCAGTCCCTGGTTGCCGGAGTCGGCGAGGGAGTGGACGCTCTCGGCGAGCATCGATGACGAGCCACTGAACAGGAACGCCACGAACTTGGCTACTGCGATCGCGAGGTTGGCGGCGAGCGCCGCCACGATCGCCTTGGTTCCGCCTGACGCGCTCATGGGTGCCTGGAGTCCCTTCTTCGGTGGTGCGGCCCTGGCGCCGCGCCACGGCGGCACATTGTTGCAGCCGTCGGCGCGGTCACCCACTCAGACCACAACTGTTGCCCGGAATACGGTTCCGTCACCGGTCAGTTCGGCTTTTTCTCCGGCCGCGACGAAGACCGAGGCCCCCGGGGTGAGGGCGAGGTCGTTCGCGCGGGGCGTGCCGGCCGTGCACAGGAGGATCTGGGGGGTGGGGGCGGTGAGGTCGCGCGGGGCGGCGCCCGGCGCGAGGAGGTAGCGGGACAGCCGGAACTCGTCGGTCGGCGTCTCGTACAGCTCCTCGCCGGTGGCGGAGGCCTCGGGGCGCAGGACGTCGGGTTCGGTCGTCTCGAAGCGCACGATGCGGAGGAGTTCGGGGACGTCGACGTGCTTGGGCGTGAGGCCGCAGCGCAGGACGTTGTCGGAGTTGGCCATGATCTCGACGCCCAGGCCGTTGAGATAGGCGTGCGGGACGCCGGCGCCGAGGAAGAGGGCTTCGCCGGGCTGGAGTTGGACGTGGTTGAGCAGCAGGGCGGCGATGACGCCGGGGTCGCCGGGGTAGTGGTGGGCGATCGAGACGTACGGGGTGTACGGGCCGCCGAGGCGTTCCGCGGCGACGGCGGCCTCGGCGACGGTGGCGGCCATGCCCGCCGGGTCCGCGGCGAGGACGGCGGTGAGGACCTCACGGAGGGCGGCCTCGTGGGGGTGGGCGTGGAGGAGGTCGACGTACGGCTTGAGGGAGTCGACGTCGAGTCCGGCGAGGAGGTCGGCGGCGGCGTCCGGGTCGCGGAAGCCGCAGAGGCCGTCGAACGGGGTGAGGGCGCAGATGAGTTCGGGCTTGTGGTTGGCGTCCTTGTAGTTGCGCTCCGGGGCGTCGATCGGGACGCCGCGGCGCTCCTCGTCGGCGTACCCCTCCTTGGCCTGGGCCAGGTCGGGGTGCACCTGGAGGGAGAGCGGGGATCCCGCGGCGAGGAGTTTGAGGAGGAAGGGCAGGCGGGGGCCGAACTTCTCGACGGTGGCGGCGCCCAGTTCGGCCGCGGGGTCGGCGGCGATGATCTCGTGGAGCGGCTGCTCCCCGGCGCCGCGGCCGCGGTCGGCGCGGGAGGGGGCGCCGGGGTGGGCGCCCATCCACATCTCGGCCTGGGGCTCGTCCGTGGGGGCGATGCCGAGCAGTTCCGGGATGGCGGTCGTGGAGCCCCAGGCGTAGGGGCGCACGGTGTTGGAGAGGCGGTCCATGGCTGTGTCCTTGTACGAGGGAGATGAGGGGCCGGAGGGTGTGACCGGGTGATGGGGCCGGGGGAGGCGCCTGTGGGCAGGGCTCTCGTGCCGGTGAGGGGGTGCTCAGGTCCGGGGGCGGGGTGCGCGCGTCATGCGGGGGCGCCGCCGGCCAGCGTCAGGTAGACGGTGGCGAAGTCGGTGACGGCGATCAGTTCGGCGAGGGCTTCGAGTTCGGTGCCTTCGTCGGGTTCGAGTTCGCTGAGGGGGGTGTCGTGACCGAGGGCCAGTTCGCGGGCGGCCGGGGCGGCGGTCAGGCCGCCGGCGGGGCGGTCGCGCAGGAGGACGATCCGGGGGCGGAGCGTCGGGGGGTCGTCGACCCGGTCGCGGAAGAAGTCGTCGGGGTCCGTCGTGCCGCCGGTCAGGTCGCCGACCAGGAGGGCGGCGTGGGCGGGGAGGGCCTCGGGGAGTTCGGCGGCGAGGGCGGGGCGGCCGGTCAGTTCGGCCAGGACGGCGGCGAAGCGGCGGCCCGCCGGGGCGGTGGCGATGCCCTCGGTCCAGATCAGCGGGAGGCTGTC
>NZ_WWJY01000238.1 GCF_009865405.1 Streptomyces sp. SID3212
CCCACCCCCACCGCGCCGAGCCGACCGTGTGGAACGGAGCCCCAGTGACGGAAGAGACGAAACGGGACGGAGAGAGCCACCGGGGGCGAGGCCCCTCGTCGCGTGGTGCCGGGGCGCCGCGGCCGCTCGGGGAGGTTCGTCGGTGGCCCAAGTCGTTCGCCGGGCGGCTGACCGCGCCTCTCCCGGGGGTGCGGGCCATGACCCGGCTCGCCAGGGAGGGGTCCGTACGGCCCGGCGCCGCGGGGCTGCGGGACGTGCCGCTGCTGC
>NZ_WWJY01000239.1 GCF_009865405.1 Streptomyces sp. SID3212
CCGGGGGGCGGTTGTGGCGGTCGCCGGTGCTGAAGGGGGGTGGGGCGGCGGTTCGGGTGGTTGTGGGGATCGCGGGGCAGCGGTCGCTTCGGCTGGTGGTGGATGCGGAGGGGGCTTTGGGTGGGGTGGCGTTGGGGGATTGGGCGCGGTCTCGTATCGCGTGTCGGTGAACGGCCTGGCGGCCGTGCTTTTGTCCTCAATCGCCGGACGGGCTTGTTTGTGGCCTCGGCCCGGTGCGCGGGCGCGGCTTACTGATTGTCCTCAATCGCCGGACGGGCTTGATTGTGCCCGCTGCGGCCCGGCTTTCATCCGCGGGTCGGTTGCCGGGGGCCGGGCAGGGG
>NZ_WWJY01000240.1 GCF_009865405.1 Streptomyces sp. SID3212
CGGCCCGGAAGCTGCCGGCCCGGACGCCCCCGGCCCGTTCCCGGTGGCGAGGTCGGGGTGGCCGACGCGTTCGTCGGCGCGGCCGATCAGCCAGTCGCGGCTGGGGACGACGAGCCCCGCCGGGGTGAACGCGATCTTGCGCAGTTCGGCGTGGCTGCCGGAGTCCTTGCGCCAGAGCCCGCCGACGATGTCGACGGCCTCTTCGGGGCTGGCGGCGAATTCGAGCCCCGCGTAGACCGGCGCACACGCGTCGAGCCCGAGATCCTGGGCCGAGAGCCGGCGTCCGAGCCGGCGCGTGAAGACCTCGGCGATCAGCGCGGGGGTGGTGCCGCGCGGCTGCTGTCCGCGTAACCAGCGGGTCACCGAGGTCTTGTCGTACCGCAGGTCGAGGCCGTGTTCGATGCCGAGCTGGTCCACGCGGCGGGCGAGCCCGGCGTGGGAGAACCCGGCCTCCGCGATGAGCGCGGCGAGCTGGCGGTTGGGGATGCGCTGGGGTGGTCGTTCCGACATCAGCTGTAGGGTCTCCTGCCTTCCGGGCCCCGGAGCAGCCCTCATGGAACGGCGTGAATTTAGCGGCACGGGGCGTCCGTACCGCCACCTTCGTCCTACATTCATCCGATCGTGTGAGGATTTACGGCGTCGCTGACGCAAGCGCGTGCGGCAGGGGCTCGGGGCGTGTGCCGGCGGCAACTGCCCGGCCGGACGGCTCAGAGCAGGGTCGGCTCCGGGCCGGAGGCCCCGTACACCTGCCCGGTGGTTCCGTCCCGCGCCGCCGTACAGTGGCGAGGGCGTGACGAACGCGCCATGGAGCTTCTTGAGGAGGCACGGCCCGTGAGTGAGTTGCGGTACGTCCATCTGGGGTTCGGCGGGGAAGCCGTCGAGTACCGGGAGGCCTGGGAGGAGCAGCGCCGGGTCCACGCGGCCCGTTTCGCGGACGAGCTTCCCGACACCTGTCTGCTGCTGGAGCACCAGTCGGTCTACACCGCCGGACGGCGTACGGCGGACAGCGAGCGCCCCCTCGACGGCACTCCGGTCGTCGACGTGGACCGCGGTGGCAAGATCACCTGGCACGGTCCCGGCCAGCTCGTCGGCTATCCGATCCTCAAGCTGCCGCGCCCGGTCGACGTCATCGCGCACGTCCGCAGGCTGGAGGACGCGCTGATCCGCGTGGCCGCCGAGTTCGGGGTGGAGACGTCCCGGGTGGAGGGCCGCAGCGGGGTGTGGGTGCTCGGGGACCCGGTGGCGGACCGGCCGGCGACGGGCGGGCTCACGCTGGACTTCGACCCGCGCCTCCAGGACGACGAGTTCGACCCCCGGATGAACGGACCCGAGTACGCGCCGTCCAACGCCGGCCAGCGCCGGGAGGACCGCAAGCTCGCGGCGATCGGGATCCGTATCGCCAAGGGGGTCACGATGCACGGCTTCTCGCTGAACGTGAACCCGGACAACACCTGGTTCGACAAGATCGTGCCGTGCGGGATCCGGGACGCCGGGGTCACCTCGCTCGCGTACGAACTGGGCCGCGACGTCACGATCGCGGAGGTGCTGCCCTCCGTGGAGCGGCATCTGCGGGACGTACTGGAGAACACGGAGCCCAAGCCGCGCGAGATCACGCGCGAGCCGGAGCACGCGGCCGTCTGACCGTCGCACGCTCCGGGGTGGGGCCGACCGGGGGAATGCGCCCTCACGGCCCCGGGTTGGCCAGACGTAATGCCGCGCAAACAACGGGCGTAACCTGGTGTTCGCCGAAGAATCGAATGCCGCGCCAGCAGAGAGAGGTGCCGGACGTGTCCGCTGTCGCACCCGACGGACGCAAGATGCTGCGTCTGGAGGTCCGGAACAGCCAGACTCCCATCGAGCGCAAGCCCGAGTGGATCAAGACCCGGGCGAAAATGGGTCCCGAGTACACCAAGATGCAGAGCCTCGTGAAGTCCGAGGGCCTGCACACCGTCTGCCAGGAAGCGGGCTGTCCCAACATCTACGAATGCTGGGAGGACCGCGAGGCGACCTTCCTCATCGGCGGTGACCAGTGCACGCGGCGTTGTGACTTCTGCCAGATCGACACGGGCAAGCCGCAGGCGCTGGACCGTGACGAGCCGCGCCGCGTGGGTGAGTCCGTCGTCACGATGGACCTGAACTACGCCACGATCACCGGGGTCGCCCGCGACGACCTGGAGGACGGTGGCGCGTGGCTGTACGCGGAGACCGTGCGCCAGATCCACGGGATGACGGCGGGGCGCGAGGCCGGCGGTACGAAGGTCGAGCTGCTCATCCCCGACTTCAACGCGGAGCCCGCGCAGCTGGCCGAGGTCTTCTCGTCCCGCCCCGAGGTGCTCGCGCACAACGTCGAGACGGTGCCGCGGATCTTCAAGCGGATCCGTCCCGGTTTCCGGTACGAGCGTTCCCTCGACGTCATCACGCGGGCCCGCGAGGCCGGTCTGGTGACCAAGTCCAACCTGATCCTGGGCATGGGTGAGGAGCGCGCGGAGGTCAGCGAGGCGCTGCGGGACCTGCACGGGGCGGGGTGCGAGCTGATCACGATCACGCAGTACCTGCGTCCTTCGGTACGGCACCACCCGGTCGAGCGCTGGGTGAAGCCGCACGAGTTCGTGGAGCTGAAGGACGAGGCCGAGGCGATCGGTTTCTCCGGTGTCATGTCGGGGCCGCTGGTGCGTTCGTCGTACCGCGCGGGTCGGCTGTACCAGCAGGCGATGGACCGGCGGGGCGCCGTGGTGGGGGCCGAGGCCGCGGTGTGAGTCGTACGGGCGCGGTGTGATCGCGCCCCCCCGCCCGGTGTGAATCCCAGCACAAGCGCCTCCTGGCGATCACTTCCGGGTAGCGCGCCGGTGGAAGCCCGGCGGAACGCGGTCCGTACCCTCCCCGCAGGTCGGGGGCGGCCTACGGGCCGCGTCCGCGTTCCCGGGCGGCGGCGGGGGCGTACACCCGCCCCGTACCCAGGCTTCATGGGCGTTTGACCGGTCGGTCACGCCCTGGTAACACCAGTCCGTGACGCTGAAGCCACGCGTCACGGACACGCTCCATGCCGTTCCAGGCCCCACCGGGCCGCTCCAGGGGGAATGCCACCATGCAGGTCGCGCGCATACGGCCCGTCCGCTCCGTCACCGGCTCCGGTGCGGACGCCAGGACGACAGTGATCCGCCCCACCACCTCCACCTCCGCCTCCCTGCCCGCCGTCGCGCTCCCGTCGGTGGGGACCGCGCTGCGCGTGGTGGAGTCCCTCCTCCTCAGCGGAGGGCAGCGCACGGCCCGCCGTAACGCCTGGACGGCCGTCCAGGAGGACCGCCGCAGGGCCAGGGACCGGGTCGAGGCACAGCACGTGCTGGAAGCGGTGTCGGGCCGTACTTCCGAGGCCGCGTCGGACCGCACCTCCCGGGCCACGTAAACTCCCGTACATGGCGGCGAAGGAAAACGCAGACTCTGCTGCGAACACCGGGCGACTGAAACAGATCGCCCTTACCTACAAGATGACCCGGCGGGCCGACTCGAAGGTCGGTCTTGTCGTCGCGGGTGTGGGAATCGTCACCTTCGGTGTCTTCCTCGCGGTCGGGTTCTTGATCAACCACCCCATCTACCTGGGGATCCTGGGCTTCATCCTGGCGTTCCTCGCGATGGCGATCGTCTTCGGCCGCCGTGCCGAGCGGGCGGCCTTCGGTCAGATGGAGGGCCAGCCCGGGGCTGCCGCCGCGGTGCTGGAGAACGTCGGCCGCGGCTGGACGACCACTCCGGCGGTGGCGATGAACCGCAGCCAGGACGTGGTGCACCGGGCGGTCGGCAAGGCCGGCATCGTGCTGGTGGCCGAGGGCAACCCGAACCGGCTCAAGAGCCTGCTGGCCGCCGAGAAGAAGCGGATGGCTCGGATCGTGGTGGACGTGCCGGTGCACGACATCATCGTCGGTGACGGCGAGGGCCAGGTGCCGCTGAAGAAGGTACGGACGACGCTGCTCAAGCTGCCGCGCGTGCTGGCGGGACCGCAGGTGACGTCGACCAACGACCGGCTGCGGGCGCTGGGGGATCTGATGAGCAACATGCCGCTGCCGAAGGGGCCGATGCCGAAGGGCATGCGGATGCCGCGGGGCGGGAAGATGCGCTGAGCGGTCGCGTACCGCTGATGTGCTGCTGACGTACCGCTTGACGTACTGCTGACGTACTGCTGACGGAGGAGGGCGGCGCGGGAAGACTCCCGCGCCGCCCTCCTCCGTCGTTTCGTCCGCTCAGATCCGGACCTGTACGGCGCCGGAGAGGCGGTCGTGGAGGCCGCGCCCGTCGCGGTCCCAGATGAGGGCGGGGACGGCGAGGCAGAGCAGTACGGTGCGCACGAGGACGCGTACGAGGGAGAGCCGGCCGCCCTGCTCGGCGATGACCCGGAGGCCGAAGACGCGCTTTCCGGGGGTGAAGCCGACCGTACCGACGGTGAGAAGACTGAGGACGAAGAGGACGCCGAGCGCCCAGTTGCCGGTCTTCTGCCAGTCACCCGCCGCGAGCAGCCCGTATGCGATCAGCATGCACAGCGCCCAGTCGAGGAAGAGGGCGCCGAAGCGGCGGCCGAGCGGGGCGACGGACCCCGGGCCGTGCTCCGGGAGACCGAGCCGCTCGCCCCGGTAGCCGAAGTCGACGCCCATGTTCTCGGCGGCGGCGCGGGGTCCGGAGAGCCAGGATCCGATTACTTGCCTGTTGTCCACCCGTCCACGGTACTGGGCGGGGATTTACCCCCTCTTGACGGGGGTCGGGGAGCATCCCGGCGGCGTCGTACGCACCGGGGCTGGTTAACTTCAACGAAACAAATGGGTCACGCTTGAGAAATCCCGGAAACCTATGGTCGGCTCCAGCGTGTGCCACCGCACTGGCCGCACCACCGAGCGACAAACCCCCGCCCCTCCTCGGGTCGGGAGGAGGAGGAGCTGGATGTTCCAGAACGCCGACGAGGCAAAGAAGTACATCGCGGACAACGACGTCAAGTTTGTCGACGTCCGCTTCTGCGACCTGCCTGGCGTGATGCAGCACTTCACGATCCCGGCAAAGGCGTTCGACCCGGCCGAGGAGCTCGCCTTCGACGGTTCGTCGATCCGCGGCTTCCAGGCCATCCACGAGTCGGACATGGCGCTGCGCCCGGACCTGTCCACGGCGCGGGTCGACCCGTTCCGCCGTGACAAGACGGTGAACATCAACTTCTTCATCCACGACCCGATCACGGGCGAGCAGTACAGCCGCGACCCGCGCAACATCGCCAAGAAGGCCGAGGCCTACCTCGCGTCGACCGGCATCGCGGACACCGCGTACTTCGGCCCCGAGGCCGAGTTCTACGTCTTCGACAGCGTGCGCTTCAACACCACGTCGAACGAGAGCTTCTACCACATCGACTCCGAGGCAGCCGCGTGGAACACCGGCGCCCTGGAGGACAACCGCGGCTACAAGGTCCGCTACAAGGGTGGTTACTTCCCGGCCCCGCCGGTCGACCACTTCGCCGACCTGCGCGCGGAGATCTCCCTGGAGCTGGAGGCTTCCGGCCTCCAGGTCGAGCGCCAGCACCACGAGGTGGGCACCGCCGGCCAGGCGGAGATCAACTACAAGTTCAACACGCTGCTCGCCGCGGCCGACGACCTGATGCTCTTCAAGTACATCGTGAAGAACGTCGCGTGGCGCAACGGCAAGACCGCGACCTTCATGCCCAAGCCGATCTTCGGTGACAACGGCTCCGGCATGCACGTCCACCAGTCCCTGTGGCAGGGCGGCACGCCGCTGTTCTACGACGAGCAGGGTTACGCGGGCCTGTCGGACACCGCCCGCTACTACATCGGCGGCATCCTCAAGCACGCCCCGTCGCTGCTGGCCTTCACGAACCCGACGGTGAACTCGTACCACCGCCTGGTCCCCGGCTTCGAGGCCCCGGTCAACCTGGTGTACTCGCAGCGCAACCGCTCCGCCGCGATGCGCATCCCGATCACCGGCTCGAACCCGAAGGCCAAGCGCGTCGAGTTCCGCGCCCCCGACCCGTCCTCGAACCCGTACCTGGCGTTCTCGGCCCTGCTCCTCGCGGGCCTGGACGGCGTCAAGAACAAGATCGAGCCGGCCGAGCCGATCGACAAGGACCTCTACGAACTGGCCCCGGAGGAGCACGCGGGCGTAGCCCAGGTCCCCACCTCGCTCCCGGCGGTCCTGGAGGCCCTGGAGGCGGACAACGAGTACCTCCAGGCGGGCGGAGTCTTCACGTCGGACCTGATCGAAACGTGGATCGACTACAAGCGCACCAAGGAAATCGCCCCGATCCAGCTGCGCCCCCACCCCCACGAGTTCGAGCTGTACTTCGACATCTAGGCCTCCGGCCCGTCGCGGTCGCCGCAGGTGCGGATCTCGCGGAGCCCGAGGGCTCGCCAAAATCGGTCAGGTCCCCGCGCTCTTCTCACGAAGAGCGGCGGGGGCCTGATGTCGTACCGGCGTCGGAACGCCGGTCAGGGGGCCTCGAAAACGAGCCTGGGGACGCGGTCCATGTTCGCCGTACGGCACCCCCGGACGCCGCAGCACCGAGGCCCGGCCCCGAGGGCTCGTCCATCGTGGTCAGTGGATGACCTCGAAGACGTTCTTCTGGAGGCCGTTGGGGTACGCCTCGTGTTCCGTGAGCTGGAGCTTCTGGGTGTCCTTGTCCGTGGTGCTGAACAGGCGCTTGCCGGCGCCGAGGAGGAGGGGGAAGACCAGGAGGTGGTAGCGGTCGATCAGGCCGGCGTCCGAGAGGCTGTGGTTCAGGGTGGCGCTGCCGTGGATGATGATCGGGCCGCCTTCGGTTTCCTTGAGGGCGGCGACGTCGTCGAGTGAGCGCAGGATCGTGGTGTCGCCCCAGTTCGTGACCAGGTCGTCGTCGGTGAGGGTGGTGGAGACGACGTACTTCGGCATCACCTTGTACGTGGCGAAGTCGTCCATGTCCGGCCAGACCGCGCTGAACGACTCGTAGCTGGTCCGGCCCAGGAGCATCGCGGCGGCCTCCTCCTGTTCGCGGCCCTTGATCTCGAACGCCTCGGGGAGGAATTCCACGTTCTTGAAGGTCCAGCCCGAGTTCCGGTAGCCGGGCTCGCCGCCCGGGGCCTCCATGACGCCGTCGAGTGAGACGAAGGCGGTGCTGATCAGGGTGCGCATCTTGCTCTCCTGCGGTGACGGGTCGGTTGCTTGGCTGGTTCGTTGCTCAGCAATGCTGGGTTGACCGGTGATCGTCGGGAAACTCATCGGTCCGCCGCCTACCGTGGTAGGTGGAACTCGCCCTTTGACGATCGGAGTGTTATGGGTACGTCACGTCAGGTCGAAAGTTTCGGAGTTCCCTGGGAGGAAAGCTACGGGTACGCCCAGGCTGTCAGACACGGCGATACGGTCTATCTCTCCGGTCAGGTCGCCCACGACGGGAAGAAGCTCGTCGCCCCCGCTCCTGTCGACGCGGACGGACTGGTCACCGACTTCTCCCTCATGGGTCAGCAGCTGCGGCAGTGTTACGCCAACGCGGCGGAGTTGCTGAAGCGGTTCGGCGCATCGCTGGACGACGTCGTCGAAGAGGTCCTCTACGTCGTCGACGCCGACGCGGGTGACGCCGCGGCCGGGCCCGTACGCAAGGAAGCGTACGGGCGGCCCGATCCGCAGGTGGCGAGCACGATGATCGGCATCACCCGGCTGGCCCTCCCCGAGTTGCTGGTCGAGGTCAGGTTCACCGCGCGGCTTTGATCGCTCGGCGTCCAGGGGGGACCTCTATGGGCGGGCCGCCGGTGCGTTTATCGTTCAGCAGCGGAACAAAACCCCGTCCAGGTACGAGGAGCGAATGACGTGAGTGCGAGTGCGGCGCCGGTGCGGTTCGGGCTGGTCGGGACCGGGTGGCGGTCGGAGTTCTTCGTACGGCTCGCCCGCGCGCTGCCCGGTCGGCTCACGGTCGTCGGGGTGGTCAGCCGGTCCGCCGAGCGGGCCGCGGAGGTGGAGGCCGCGTGGGGCGTGCCCGTCCATCGGAGCGTCGAGTCGTTGATGGCGGGGACGGGGGCAGGGGCGGGGGCAGGGGGAGAGGGTGGCGGCGTTCGGCCGGAGTTTGTTATTCCGTCCGTGCCTTGGGACGCCACCCCGCGCGTGACCGAGGAACTGGTCGCCCTCGGCGTCCCCGTCCTCGCCGAGACACCCCCCGCCCCGGACGCCGAGGGCCTGCGGGACCTGTGGCGGGCGACCGGCGCCGGCGGGCTGGTGCAGGTCGCGGAGCAGTATCCGCTGATGCCGGGCCACGCGGCGCGGCTGCGGCTGGTACGGGACGGGGTCATCGGCGACGTGACCTCCGTACAGCTGTCGTCCACGCACCTCTACCACGCCGTGTCCCTGATCCGGCACCTGCTCGGGGCCGGCTTCGAGCCCGCCACCGTGACGGCCCGGGCGTTCACCGCGCCGCTCGCCGATCCGCTGTCCCGCGACGGCTGGACCGGCGATCTGACACCCCGGGACGCCGAGACGTACCTCGCCATCCTGGACTTCGGCGGCGGGCGGATGGGGCTGTACGACTTCACCGACAACCAGTGGTGGAACCCGCTGCGCGGCCGGCGCATGGTCGTACGCGGCTCGCTGGGCGAGATCGTCGACGACCAGGTGGTCCGGATGGCCGACCCCCGTACACCCGTGGAATCACCCCTGGTCCGCCGCCTGACCGGGACCGACCTCAACCTGGAGGGGCGGGAGCTGCACCACATCTCCTTCGACGGCCGGGTGGTCTATCGCAACGAGTACGTCGGCGCCCAGCTCTCCGAGGACGACCTCGCCGTCGTCGACCTGCTGTGCCGTACGGGCGCGTGGGTGCGCGGCGAGGGGCCGGAGCCGTACCCCCTCGCCGAGGGATGCCAGGACCATCTGCTCAGCCTCGCGATCCAGGAGTCCGTACGGACCGGGCGGGCCGTCACCACGGACCGGGAGGCGTGGGCGGGGTGACGGCCGCCTGGGCCGGCCGGGGGACGGCCGGGACCGGGGGGAGAGGCGTCAGGAGGTGATCGTGTTCCGCCAGGAGTGCCGCGGTTCAAAGCCGAGCGCCTCGCGGGCGCGGTCGATGCTCAACAGCGTCTCGTACGTACCGATCTCACGCGTCAGCTTCACCCCCGGGAACACCTCCGCCAGCAGCTCCGCCGACGGCCGGTCCATGACGGTGTCGGCCGCCGCGATGACGAAGCTCGGCGCGCCGGTCACGGGCGCGGTGAGCCCGAGGCGGCAGGCCGCGGCGGCGTCGCGGGCGTCGATGTAGCCCCAGAGGTTCCACTTCCGCAGGTGCGGGTCCGACCAGTAGCCGGGCACCAGCCGGTAGTCGTCCTCGACGTGGACGTTGGACAGCCGCAGCGCCACGAAGGGGATGCCGGACCAGTCGGCGACGTGCTGGGCGGTCGTCTCGCTCGCCACCTTGGAGAGGGCGTAGGTCGAGGTGGGGTACGGGTAGTGGTCCTCGTCCACCGGCGCGTACCGGGGCGGGACGTCGAAGGGCAGGCCGAGGGTGGTCTCGCTGGACGCCCACACCACGCGGGAGAGCTTGTTGTGCGCGGCGGCGAGGAAGACGTTGTTGTTCATCGCCAGGTTGGTGTGGAGGGTGTGGGCGGCGGGGAACAGGCCGGGCGCCGGGATGTTGGCCAGATGGACCACCGCGTCGACCTCGCTGAGCGCGTCGACGGCCTGCCCGTAGTCGGTGAGGTCGGCGAGCAGGAGCGGTACGTCCGTACCGGCTGTCCTGCCCCGCTCACCGCCGTCGGTCACGATGTCCACGGCGAGGACGTCGAAGCCGTGATCCAGGAGATCCGCTACGACGACCCTGCCGGTCTTTCCGGTGGCTCCGGTGACTGCGACGGTGGTCATGGGTGTGCTCCCTGCTCGATGGCGTCGTTCCATCCTCCCCTGCCGACGCCCGCGTCACCACCGCGTCCCGGCGGTGCCGGGCCCAGGGGGTGTCTTGCCTAGGGGGGTGCCTTGCCTACTCCTCGATCGCCCCGCCCACCGTGCGGAGGTGATCGCGGAAGGTCAGGTCGGGGGTACGGTCCCGCTCGGCCAGGTACGTGTCGAACCGGACCTGGGAGCGCAGGGACACCCCCGCGCGGATCCGGTCCGCCTGCCCGTGTTCCGTGTCGCGGATCGCCTCGGCCAGGGTGAGGAGGTCCTCGATCGCGGCGGCGGGCAGGAAGAGGGCGCCGTCCTCGTCGGCGACGACCACGTCGTCGCGTCCCACGGTCCACTCCCCCACCGTGGCGGAGGTCAGGGCGTCCTGGGGGCGGGGGTCGAGGCGTTGCGGGCCGGTGGGGAGCGCGCCCAGGCTGAAGACCGGGAGTCCGATCGCGCGCAGGTCGGCCGTGTCGCGGTGCAGGCCCCAGATGACGATTCCGGTCAGTCCGGCGGTACGGGCTTCCAGGGCCACCAGGTCGCCCACGCACGCCTCGTCGTGCCGTCCTGCATTGTCCACCACCAGGACGTCGCCGGGGTCGGCCCCTTCGAAGGCCTCCAGGAACACGTCCACACTGCCGGCGTGCCGGGCGGGGACGACCCGGCCGGCCAGGCGGCTGCCGGGTTCCAGGGCGCGCAGGGCGGTGGGGGCGCAGCGGACCGGGATACGGGCGCGGATGCACGCGTCCGCGAGATGGGCGGTGGTCAGGGCCGCGAAGCGGCTCCGGAGATCGTCGCGGTTCAACTCTGCCGTCTCTGCCGTCACTGCCGTCTCTGTCACGTCCGCCGCCTCTGTCACGTCCGCCGTCCCTGTCACGTCTGTCGTGTCTGCCATGTCTGCCATCCTCGCGTCCGGCTCTCTCCCCGTGGCCCTGTGGCGGGGAAAGTCCCTGTGCCGGGAAAGTCTGGCATCGGCCGCGGGGATGTGTCTCTTGTCGGTGGGCGCTGGCACCATGACCGCATGAAGATCTACAACTGGCGTCCGTTCCTGGAGCGGTGGAGTGCGGACTGGATCGACTCACCCGGCGCGGAGGGGCGCGAGGACACGGCCGAGGAGATCGTACGGGCCCGGTGGCTCGGGTTCGCGCCGGCCGACGGGGAACGGATCGCGGCCCTGGAGGAGCGGCTGGGCGTGGAGTTGCCGCCGTCCTACCGGTCCTTTCTCGCGGTCACGGACGGGTGGCGGCCGGCCGGGACGGCCGTCGGGTCGCTCGGGACGGTGGACGGCGTCCACTGGTACAAGGGGGCCGAGCTCCAGGAGTCGTACGAGAGCGCGCTGGACGAGGAGTCGTCCGACGACGAGGTGGTACGGGCCGGGATGTGGGGACGCGCGCTCCAGTTGTCGGTCGTGTCGGACGCCACCGACCTGCTGCTGGACCCGGGCGACGTGGACGCGGACGGTGAGTGGGCGGCGTACCTCCACCGCGCGGGGTCGGGCGAACTCCCGGTCCGTTACGCGTCGTTCCTCGACCTCATGCAGGCGCTCTTCCGGGAGTTCCACCGGCGCGACGCGGGGCCGGAGTTCGTCAACGCGACCACGCGCGAACTCGACGCGGCGGTGGAGGAGGCGCGGGTGGCGTGTCTCGCGGGGGACGACATCGACGCCCAGCTCGATGTGTTCGAGGACGCGGCGGAGCACGGGCGGCCGGGGGCGGGCGGGTTCCGCGACGAACTGACGGCTCTGCTGGACGGCCGGCCCGTCGGCGGCGGGGGCGGGCTGCTGCCGTACGAGCCGGACGGGCCCTTCCGCCGGGCGGTCGACACCGCGCGGGAGCAGGCCCGTTGGGGCGACACCGACGTGGCGTGGCGCACGCTCGCGACGGCGCTGGGCACGTGGGAACCGTACGGCACCGAGCGGATCGCCCCGGTCGGCCTCCTCGCCGATCCGATACTCGGGCCGGTGATCACTCCGGCGCGGGGGCGGTACGTGCTGGAGACGCCGCGCGGGGGCGGGCAGGGCAGGGGGCAGGGCAGGGGGGAAGGTGATGGCCTGGGCGGTGGCCGATGGGACGCGGCCGGGCTGGTGTCCCGGGAGATCGGGCTCACCTGGCTCGCCGATCACGCGGAGCAGGCCGACGACTACCGTTTTGTCCTCGTACGGGACGTGTCACCGGAGGAGGTGGCGGCGCGGGTCGGCGAGGGGCCGCTGCTTCCGTCGAGCGACGAAGCCGATGTCCAGCGGCGGTCGTTGGGCGCCGGCGGCCGGCCGGTGGTACGGGTGGGGTCGGCCGGGGAGGGCTGGAGTTTCGCGTACGGGACGGTCCTGGAGCCGTTCAGGTCGGGCCGGTTGGACGATCCGGGCGAGCGGGCCTCACGCGGCACCGAGGCGGTCACCATATGGGTCGAGCGGGGTGACACCTCGGCGGGGCGGCCCGGCGTCTTCTACTTCTCCCGCGCGGAGGACGGGGAGCGTGTGTACGGATTCGCCGTGCGGGGGGACGAGATCGAAGAGTGGGGGGAGGTTCCCGAGGCTCTCGATCCGGAGGAGCTCTTCCCGGGCGCGGAGGTGCCGGAGGAGTCCGGCGAGTACGGGGAGTCCGAGGAGGGGCCGGCGCCGGTGGCTCTCGACGTGGACGACGAGTACGAGGCCCTTGACGCGATCACGGGGACGTTCGGGGTCGCGCTGCCGCAACTCGCGCTGCGGCGGGGGCGGTTGCCCGCCGTCACGACCGGTCCGTGGATCGCTGCCCGATGACAAGCACGCTGCGGCCCGAGCCGATCGAAACGGAACGACTGACGCTGGTCCCCCTGAGGGTCGAGCACGCGCCCGAGATGGCCGTTGTGCTGTCCGATCCCGCTCTGCACGGCTTCATCGGCGGGACTCCGGAGACGGAGGAGCAACTGCGCGTGCGCTACACGCGGATGGTCGGGGGGTCCTCGGATCCGGAGGTGTCGTGGTGCAACTGGGTGCTGAGCTTCCGTACGGAGGGGGCGGAAGGCGCGGAAGGCGCCGGGGGCACCGAGGGGTGGCGGGGCGGCGAGGGCCGCACCGAGGGGTGGCGGGGCGGCGAGGGCACGCTGGCCGGGACCGTACAGGCCACGGTCACCTCGGCCGGCCCCGACAGCGCCCCCGGCCAGGGCGCCGTCGCCGAGATCGCCTGGGTGGTGGGAACCCCCTGGCAGGGCCACGGACTCGCCTCCGAGGCCGCGCGAGGGCTCGTACGGTGGCTGGAGGCGCGAGGGGTCGGCACGGTCGTCGCGCACATCCACCCGGAGCACCAGACCTCGGCCGCGGTGGCCCGCGCGTGCGGTCTGGCACCGACCGACACGTGGCACGACGGAGAGGTCCGCTGGCAACGGCGTCTGGGTGGACCGGTGGGTGAGCGGGAAGCGGGACAGCGGGCGTCCGACTGATCGCGGCTCGGCGGGTGTTGGAGGCGCGGGCCCGGGTGGAGGCCGTGGCCTGTGGGGGAGGCCCAGGCACGGGTGGGCGCGGGCACGGGTGGGCGCGGCCCGGGTCCGGGGCCCGGGAAGTGGATCGTGTCCGGATCCCGGGGCCGTCGGCCGTGCCCTCAGCTGGCGAACATGCCTGCCGTCGCGTTGATCCACGTGCCCGTGATCGCCGCAGCCGCGTCCGAGGACAGGAACGTCACCAGGGCCGCGATGTCGGCGATCCGTGGGGAGCGCCTCGTCATCCGCAGGGTGTCCAGGTGGGCGACGATTCCGGTCACCGCCGCCTCGTCCATGGCCGGGGCGCCCGCCGCCGACAGTTTCTCCGGGGTCAGGGAGTCCGCCACCCCCGCCGTCCAGATGCCGCACACGCGGACGCCCGACGGGCCCGCCTCCTGGGCCAGTTGGCGGATCAGCGCGTCGATCGCGCCGTCCGCCGCCGCGGTGCCGCCCATCATCGGGCTGCCGTTCGCGGACCCGCTGTTCAGCGACAGGATCACGCCCGACCCCTGCGCGGTCATCCGGCGCGCCGCGGCGCGCGCGGTGATGAACTGGCAGGCGATGCCCCGTACCACCGGCCTGGTGTAGTCCTCCACGGACATCTCCGTGAGCGGCACGCCCTGGAAGTCCCCGCGCGGGACCAGGTTGACGGAGATGTCGATCCGGCCCGCCCGTTCGACCACCGACGCCGCGTGTGCCTCCACCGCTTCCTCGTCCTGCGCGTCGAGGACGTCGTACGCGGCGCCGGTCGCCGTGGCGGCCTTCCGCAGCGTGCTTTCCGTACGGCCCGCGAGGAACACCCGCGCCCCGGCCTCCGCGTACGCCCGGGCGATGCCCGACCCCAGCGAACCCGCCCCGCCGTAGATGACCGCGGTCCTGTCCTTCAGCATCGTCTGTGTGGTGTGGGTGGTGTGCGTGGTCTGCATGCCTTCCGCGTCCTTCTGTCGTCCGGGCGGGGCGCCGTTCGCGCCGCCCTTCACCCCGTAGGACGCGACGGAGCGGGAAACTCATCGCTTCCCGGCAGGGTCATCGGCAGGCCGAACGACGCGAACAGGTGCGGTTCGAACGTCGTGATCTCCGCGATCCCTCCCCCCTCCACCCGCAGGACGTCGATCACCTGGGCCCGGTGGACACTGGTGCCGGGCCGCCGGAGGTAACCGGCCACGGCCAGTTGCCCGTTGGCGTGCACCGGGATGTGCCGCCAGTGGCCGGCGTACAGGGGCGACGCCGGGTCCAGGTTCGGCCGTACGAATGCGAACAGCGCGTCCCTGGTGGTGAACCAGAACGGGTTCGGCGGCATCGTGAGCACCGCGTCCTCCCGTACCAGCTCGACCATCGCGTCGATGTCGGCCCGCGCGGACGCGTCCATGTAGCGCTCCAGCAGCGCCAGGTCCTCGGCGGTCGGTTCGGCCGCCGCCCAGTCCTCGCGCCGTTCCGGCAGCGCCGTCCTCAGCGCTGACCTGCCCCGCTGGACCGCGCTGTTCGCCGAGGCCAGGCTCGAACCCAGCAGGTCGGCGGTCTCCTGGGCCGACCACCCCGCGACATCGCGCAGGATCACCGCCGCGCGCTGGCGCGGCGGGAGCCGCTGGATCGCCGTCAGGAAGAGCAGCTCCAGGGTCTCGCTCGCGACGGCCTGGACGTCCGGCTGGTGCTGCGGCGCGGGTGCGTCGGGCAGTTGGTCGTCGGGGAACGGCTGGAGCCACGGCAGCCGGGGCGGGGGCGGCCCGTCGCCGGAATCCAGGCCCGGGACCGGCTCGTACGTCGTCGGGCGCCGGTGGTGCTTGCGGAGGAAGTCGAGGCACACGTGGGTGGCGATCTTGTAGAGCCAGGCCCGGGGGTGCTCGATCGCGCCGCTCGTCTCCCAGGCGCGCCAGGCGCGCAGGAACGCCTCCTGGGTCAGGTCCTCCGCCTCGTCGTACGAACCGAGCAGCCGGTAGCAGTGCGCGCGCAGCTCACGCCGGTACTCCTCGGTGAGGGCGACGAAGGCGTGTTCGTCGTGAGGCGGATTTGTCACGCCAGGTGGATCCGTCACGCGGGGCGGATTCGTCACGGCGGGCGGTGTGACGTTTTGAGTGGCGTCCGTGACGCCGGATGTTGCGGTGGTCCCCTCCCCCGTCCCCGCCAGGCGCGCCAGCCGCCGCAACCGGGCGAACTGCGCCGACACCGCCTCCACGTCGGCGCGGAACGCGGGCGCGGGGGCCAGTCGCAGCTGCCGCAGCCGTCCCCCGATCCCGGCGATCAGCTCCTCGACCGGCAACCCGTCCGGCTGCCGCCGCTCGCGATAGGCGCGTTGGCGGCACGCCTGCGAGCAGTACGACGCCGTCCTCCCGGGCCGCCCACCCGTCTCGATCGGCCGGCCACACGTCCGGCACTCCCCCGTGCCCGTTCCTGTTCCCGTTCCTTTTTCCATCCCCGTCCCCGCCCCCCCCTGGTCACGGCTACACCGTATTGCGCGCGGACACCGGGACGCCGGACGCCGGAAACCCTCCCGTACGCCCGGCGCCCCGGTCCGCGTCCCTACGCGATCAGCGCGCGCACCATGCGGCACGTCGTGTCGGACGGCGGGTGGATGCCGATCCTGGCCGCCGTGCTCCGTATCCTGCGGTTGCCGGCGTTCGCCGGGTGGTACACGCCCGAGTCCAGCAGGGCGATGGCGAGCCGCATGGCCTTCAGGCGGCGGTTGTGGGTCTCGTACCACTCACGCGGCAGTCCCGCGGGCAGTGGTTTGCGCTCTGGCGTCGGCTGGATCCGGATCGTTTTCGTGGTAATTGTCGTGACTGTGGCAACGGCCATCGGCGACCTCCCGGCACGGTGGTGGAACCCTCACGAACTCCCTCAATTCTACCGCCCCCCACTGACAATCGGGCCTGGCCAGAGGCTGTTTGGCGACAGGAGTGGAGCGCGGTGACGAGAGAGCCGGAAGAGGCGGAAGCGGCGGCGTCCAAGGCGTAGGTCCGTACGGCCGAAGGCCGAGGCCGCGACCTCCATCTGGAGCCGGGCGTCCAGTTGGCCTGGAATACGGACGGAGCTGGACCGGATCGTCCTGTGCTCGGGCGTCTCGCACGCGCCGCGGCTGCTGCGTCCCAAGCGGCGGGCGGACGTCGTCGACTGGGCGGGGGCGGCGGACGGCCGGTCCTGGAGGACGACTACGACGGCGAGTTCCGTTACGACCGGCGGCCGGTCGAGGGCCGGAGGGAGCGAACCGACCTGCGGAAAGGGGAAGTTGATGTCCCCGCGATTGAGCGGAACGACCGCCACGCCCGTATCCCAGGGCACACGGAACCCCAGCCGGCCCGCCGCGCGCGGCCGGGAACAGGAGCCCCCACACGTGTCCCGCAAGAAGACGCTCAGCCGTAAGAAGATCTCCCTGCTCGTCGGGGCGGCAGCCCTGGTCGGCGGTACGGCGGTGGTGATGACCGGTACGAGCCAGGCGTCCGTCGCCTGTGACGGGTTCGCGACGGCCCTCGGCAACAACGAGGCGTTCATCGCCGGGCAGCGGTCGGCTCCCGACGCGCAGTCCGAGGCGCGGATCGCCAACCGGGTCGCGGTCATCGAGCAGATCAAGGTGCAGCAGAAGGCGTCCGGTTGCACGGTCGGCGAGGGCGGCAAGGGCGTGGTCGCCGGTGGCGCGGCGCAGAAGCCCCCGGTCGCCAAGCCTCCGGTCGAGAAGACCCCGATCGCGACAACGGCTCCGGTCAAGAACCCGCCCGCGCAGCAGCAGCCCGCCACCGGCGGGGCCGGCAACGGCGCGGGGCAGGTCGTCTGCCCCGGCTCGACCGTCACCCTCTTCAACGAGGAAGGCGCCCCCGGTGCCTCCAGCGGTCAGTTCCCGGTCGGTACGACACTCCGCGTGACGAACCTCGACAACTCCAAGTCGACCACGGTGAAGGTCACTTCGACGTCGGCCAGCTGTGTCCTGCTGAACAACGCCGCGTTCGAGCAGGTCCGCGAGCCGGGCAAGTTCCTGATCCGCAAGGCCCGGATCGAGCGCGTCGGCTGAGGCAGGAGGCCGGAGGCCGGAGGCGGGAGGCGCGAGGCGGGGGGGCAGGGGCAGGAGGCAGGGGCGGGAGTCAGGACCCCGCGGCGGTACGGGCAGGGGTGCGGGTACGGGTGCGAGCCCCCGAACCCGTACCCGTACCCCTCGCGGCTACTTCCCCGCCGCCGCCACCCGCTCCTCGGCCTCCGCCAGGATCTCGGTCAGCCGCAGTCCGAACCGCACGTCGCACGCGTGCGGCAGCCCCGTCCGGACCGACGCCAGCAGCGCGTCGACCGCCGCCCCGAAGGAACCGATCGGGTCGCCCCACTCCTCGGGCAGCGACGCGATCCCGTGCTGCCCGTTCACGACGAACCCCGTGCCCGACCCCTTCGACGGCGCGCTCAGGCTCAGCGCGGCGGTGCTCGTCGCGCCGGACGTGTGCCGCAGGACGAGGTGGGTGAGATCGGGCTCGCCCCGTACCGCCGTCACCTCGGTGACGTCACCGAGCAGCGGGATCAGCACGGACAGCGCGTGCGGGCCGACGTCCCACAGGCCGCCTTTCTCCCGGCGCCACGGCGAGTCCGCGAACGGGCTGCTCTCCGCGCTCGGCCCGTACAGCGAGCCCAGCCAGTGCGCGTGGGCCGTGAACCAGCCGCCGGTGGCGACCTGGTCGTCGATCCAGGCCGAGGTCACGGGCGAGAAGCGCAGCGTGCAGAAGACCACCGACGCGACGTTCGCGGCCGCCGCGGCGTCCGCCACGGCGCGGGCCCCTTCGACGGTCGTCGCGACCGGCTTGTCCATGATCAGGTGACAGCCGGCGGCCGCTGCCCGTACCGCGAGCGGCGCCTGGACGTCCGGCGGCAGGGCGAAGGCGATGGCGTCGCTCTCGGCGAAGAGCGCGTCTATGCCCGCCTCGCCGGAGTGCGCGGTGGTGTCGTGGGCGGCGGCGAGGGCCGCGGCCGCCTCGGGGCGCCGCCCCCAGACACCGCTGAATTCGAGGCCGGTGTGGGCGGCCAGGGCCGGGGCGTGCGTGCGCTCCGCCCAGGGGCCCGCGCCGAGGAGTCCGATACGTGGTGGCTTGCTCATGGCGCTCAGTGTGCACCGGGCGTACGACGGGGGCGCGGCCAGGGCGGAAATTCCGTGGCCGGGGTGGCGGGGGTCGGTGTTACGTTGCACGGGCCGGCCGCGGGCCTCCGGTGTGACTTCCGGGACTTGCCTCTTAAGCAAACATTTCGCTGTTCGCGCCTCCATGCCCCGGCCGGCATCCGACGGCACGTACCCGGGGGGACACCGTGGCCGAGACCTTCGCGGACCTGATCGCGGCCGAGGACGTGCTGCTGTTCGTGAACGCGGCCGTGACGGCGACGGGTCAGCGGGAGTTCCGCTCCGAGGCGTCGGCGCAGCGGCTGTCGCTGGACTTCCTGCACGAGTACGTGTGCGTCAACTACCGGCCCCTGTACGCCGCCACGCTCGCCCTCGACATCAACGACCACAACGCGGCGCGGATCATCGAGACGCTGCTGCGCGGCGCCGGTGGGGCGGGCGCGGAGGAGAAGCGGGTGGAGGGGCGGCTGATCGCCCGGCGGCTGGCGGTGCTGCCGCCGCAGCGGGTCTACCGGCTGTTCCGCGCGCTGCGCGCGGCCCGGGTGAACAACCGGCGTACGCGCGCGATCATGCGCGACTGGCTGGCGGCGCGGCCGGATCTGGGGCACGACGCGGTGAAGTACCGCCGGGGTCTGAAGACGGCCGCGCGGCACGCCCACCTTCCGCTCGGGGCGGGCACGGGGTCCAAGGAGGGTGCGCCCGGCGAGGTCGGTGACTTCCTCTTCGCGCCCGGCCGGCGCACGAAGTACCGGCATCCGCTGCTCGACGCGCACCGCCGCGCCCACTACGAGCAGGGAGCGCTGTACGAGCTGCCGTTCACGGTCGCCGAGGGGTTCGCGGTCCGGCACGGCGTGGGCCGCGAGGCGCTCGTGGAGCGGATCGCGCCCCGGATGACCCGGTTGGAGCGGCTGCGGACCCAGGGGTCCACGGGGGCGCGGACGGAGCGGACGGACGGGACGGAACGGACGGATCTGACCGTCATGCCGCTGACCCGGCTGGCGCTGTACGTCCTGTCGCTGCCCGTGGACGAGCGGGTACGGCGGCGGGCGGAGCTGACGAAGGCGCTGCGGGCGGCGGCGCGCCGCACGGCGGGGCCGTACCGGGGGACGTGGGGGCGGGTCGCCGCCGTACTGGACGACAGCTATTCGTCGACCGGTTCGGGCGAGAAGCGCCGCCGCCCGCTGGGTACCGCCCTGGCCTGCCATTTCCTGTTGGAGTCCCTGGCGGCGGCGGGCGCGTACACGGCGTGGTGGACCTCGGGAGCGGCGGATCCGCTGCTGGTACGGCCCTGGGGGCCGACCCCGCTCGGGACGCGGATCCTCGACGCCCTGGAGCAGGCCCCCGAGCGGCTGGTGATCGTCTCGGACGGGTGGGACAACGCGCCTCCCGGCCTGGCGGGTGAGGTGCTGCGGGTGTGGCGGACGCGGCTCGACCGGGAGGGGCGGACGAGCGTGGTTCATCTCAACCCCGTATACGACACGGATGGTTTTGACGTACGCCGGCTCGCACCGAGCGTGCCGACGGCGGGGATCAGGGACGCGGAGGATCTGCCGGCGCTGGTGGAGATCGCGCAGTTCGCGGAGGGGCGGACGGGCATGGCGGAGTTGCGGGAGTACCTGGACCGGCGGGTGGAGCTCTTCGTGGAGGACGACCCGTTCTGTTACTTCCCGGGTGAGCCCGTGGGCGTACCGGACGGGCCGGCGCGGGAGGGACGGCGATGACCCGGCTCGACCTGACGGGGCTGACCACGCGCCCCGCGCAGGTGTGGGGCGGCATCCGGCTCGTACCGCTGGTGCGCGCGGAGCCGATGCCCGGACTGCGGCTGCACGCGGAGATCTACGCGGGGCTGGGCGCGGTCGCGCTCGACGACGGAACGGAGTACCTGTCGTACGTCCCGCACGGCTTTGTCGCGGACTGGTCCGGGGAGGAGACGGGACCGGGGCAGGGGCAGGGGCAGGGACAGGGACAGGGACAACGCCAGGGACCGGGACCGGGCGACGGGCAGAAGGCCGGGCAACGCGCCTCGTACGGCACCCAGTTGGGCGCCGGACGGCCCGACACCGTGACCGTCCACCGCCACCACCGCATGGTGAAGCGCCGCAGACCCGGCAAGGGCCTGTCCGGCGGCGCCGCCCCGACCCGCTGCCGTTTCCTGCCGCTCCACCTGGCCCTGGAGGGCTATCTGGCGCTGCACTTCGGCGGTCCTTCGGTCGCCTGGGAGGAGTGGTCGCGGCAGGCGGTACGGCAGGGGTTCTCGCCCCGTGAGGAGGAGGCGTACCTGGGGCTCGACGTCCGGGGACTGGCCGACGCGCTGCGGGTCTTCGAGATCCACCCCGGCCAGTGCGGGGTGCTCGTCCACACGGCCGACTCCCTCGCCGCGGCCTTCGTCGTACCGCATCCCGACGACTACCGCGCCCTGCACCCGAGCCTGCTCCAGGACCTGTACGGCGAACTGGTCCACCAGTACGCCTGCTTCGGCGCGCCCGTCGCGGAGTTCGAGGCACGGATCTCCGACCGGTACGTGACGACCCTCGCCGATCTCCGGGCCCGTGCCGTGGCGCAGGAGCGGCTGTGGAGCGAGACCCACGAGGCCGTCCTGGCACGGGAGTTGCTCACGGAGTCGTACGCCTCCGAGCGCGTCTACCGGATGGGCCCGTACGAACTGCGACGCTTCCTGCCCCCGTTCCGGCGCGGCGGCGCGGAGCAGCACATCGGTGAGCTGATCACGGACCACAAGGGCCGCACGGCCTACCTGAAGACGTTCCGGCTGTCCGACGCGCAGGTCAGGCGCGGCCATCTGCTGAGCGTGCTGGCCGCGCACGACTGGCGGCTGGACGGGACGGCGGCGGCGCTGGGCACCACGTACGAGGAGCTGGTACGCCGGATCCGCGCCGCCGGGTTCGCGCCGCTGCTGAACGAGCACGTGGTCGCGCGGCGGATGCGGAGGATCGCGGAAACAAAATAAACCTGAGTAACACGCAGTTCATGAACGGGCAACAACCGGGACATGACAGATTGCGACGCTGCTGGTCACAACTGCTGCACCCGCAAAGGATGAGGCCCCGTGACCTTCAAGGCTGAGTACATCTGGATCGACGGAACCGAGCCGACCGCGAAGCTCCGCTCGAAGACGAAGATCCTGGACGACGGTGCCGAGCTGCCCATCTGGGGCTTCGACGGATCGAGCACCAACCAGGCGGAGGGCCACGCCTCCGACCGTGTGCTCAAGCCGGTCTTCTCCTGCCCGGACCCGATCCGCGGCGGGGACGACGTCCTCGTCATGTGCGAGGTCCTGAACATCGACATGACGCCGCACGAGTCCAACACCCGGGCGCAGCTGACCGAGGTCGCGGAGAAGTTCGCGGGCCAGGAGCCGATCTTCGGCATCGAGCAGGAGTACACCTTCTTCAAGGGCGCGCGCCCGCTCGGCTTCCCCGAGGGCGGCTTCCCGGCCGCGCAGGGCGGCTATTACTGCGGTGTCGGCGCGGACGAGATCTTCGGCCGCGACATCGTCGAGGCGCACCTGGACAACTGCCTCAAGGCGGGTCTGGGGATCTCCGGCATCAACGCCGAGGTCATGCCGGGCCAGTGGGAGTTCCAGGTCGGCCCGCTGTCTCCGCTGGAGGTCTCGGACCAGCTGTGGCTGGCGCGCTGGCTGCTCTACCGCACCGCCGAGGACTTCAACGTCTCGGCGACGCTCGACCCGAAGCCGGTGAAGGGCGACTGGAACGGCGCGGGCGCGCACACCAACTTCTCGACGAAGGCCATGCGCGAGACGTACGAGGCGATCATCACGGCCGCCGAGTCGCTGGGCGAGGGCTCGAAGCCGCTCGACCACGTCAAGAACTACGGCGCGGGCATCGACGAGCGCCTGACCGGTCTGCACGAGACCGCCCCGTGGAACGAGTACAGCTACGGCGTCTCGGACCGTGGCGCCTCGGTCCGCATCCCGTGGCAGGTCGAGAAGGACGGCAAGGGATACATCGAGGACCGCCGTCCGAACGCGAACGTCGACCCGTACGTGGTCACGCGCCTGATCGTGGACACCTGCTGCACCGCGCTGGAGAAGGCCGGACAGGTCTGACCGGGTCGCACCGCACCGGACCCACACGCAGCTGAGGGGCGACCGCCGGGCAGGCGGTCGCCCCTCGCGCATGACGCCGGACGGCTTCCGGGAAGCGTCCGGGAGGCGACTTCTCAGTCACGGGGAGGTGACTTCGGCGCCGCCAGGAGACGTCTTCGGAGCCGCCGGGAGGTGGAGCGCGACCCGTCGTGCGCCCGGCGTGCGCGTAGCCGCGTGAAAAGGGTCTGCTGCCCCGGGCAGCTATCTGCTTCAATGGGGGCATGGCCAGCTTCCAGCACACCGCGACGGGTCGCATCGACCTGGAGCCGTTCTGGCCGTCCCGGCAGCATCACGATTTCGACCGGGTGTGTTGTCGCGCGAAGAACGCGCCGGCCCTCTAAAGCTTCCTTTCTGGCCTTCGGCCGCCGCGCATGACGTACGTCCTCTCGATATGACGACTCCTTCGCGCGAAAGAGCTGACCTCTCATGGCGAACCCCCGTTCCTTCTCCACGGCGACCGCCGCCGCCCCGCTCAACCAGAAGCCGCCCGCCCCCGGCCGGCACCGGCTGCGGGCCGTCGACCGTGACGAGACCGTCCCGGCCGCCTTCCCCGCCGCCGTCACCGCCGGGCAGGCCGTGGACTTCCTGCCGCCGGGCGCCACCTGGCTTCCCGCGCCGCAGCACACCCTGCCCTCCCTGCCGGGCCAGCCGCCGATGGTCGGCTACCTGGTACTCGTCCCGGCCGACCAGCACGCTGCCGCGCTGGCCGCCTCCGTGCCGTATCTCGCCGCCGACGCGGGCGACCGGGCGGCCCGGGGCGCGGCGCCCGGGACCGAGACCGCCGGCGGTCCGGTACGGATCGACAGCGTCCAGCGGACGGCCCTGGTGGACGGACAGCAGCTGGACCTGACCTACCTGGAGTTCGAGCTGCTCGCGCACCTGGTGGCGCACCCCCACCGGGTGCACACCCGGGACCAGCTGGTCACGACGGTCTGGGGCTACGGACACGTGGGTGACGGCAGGACCGTCGACGTCCATGTGGCGCGGCTGCGCCGGAAGCTGGGCGTCGAGCACCGCCACACCATCCAGACGGTACGGCGGGTCGGGTACAAGTACGCCCCCTGAGCCCTTCGGGCCCCTCGGGCCCCCCGAGCCCCGTGAGCCGCCGGCCACGACGCACACCGGCACGAGGACGCACCGGGACCCTGACGGGCCGGTGCGTCCTCGCTTCATGTCTCAGGCCGTCTTCTCCGGATCCTGCCTCGCCCGCGCGCGGGCCGACAGGCCCAGCGCGCCGTCCAGCAGGAGGAACGCGAGCAGGCTGATCCCCAGCAGCGGGACGAACCAGCCGACCACCGCCGTCACCGCCGCCAGCGGCAGCAGCACCTTCAGGGGCACCTTGCGCCAGGCGCCGCGCGCCATGGGCCGGCCGACGCCCGTCCGCCGCTCCTGGGTGGGCCTGCGCTGCCACCACATGCGGTAGCCCCAGAGGATGACCAGGATCAGCGACAGGGCGAGGGCGGCGAGGGCCAGCTGGTTCACGAGCCCGAGGAAGACCCCCATGTGGGCGTCGATGCCGAAGCGGGTGAGCTGGGCGAGCACGGGGTAGTCCGCGAAGCGCAGCTCGTCGATGACCATGCCGTCGGCCGGGTCGACCGCGACCGAGTCGAGCCGGACCGGGAACTGGGTGTCCGTCTGCGCGACGACGTACCCGTTCCCCTCCGTCGGCAGGGTCACCTGGAGCGGTCCGTCGAGGCCGGCCTGGCGGGCGGCGACCACGGCCAGGTCCACCCCGACGTCCATGCCCTCCATGCCCGGCATGTCGTCCGTCATGCCCGGCATGTCCTCGTGGCCCTCGTGGCCGCCGCCCGTGGAGCCCGTACCGCCGTCGAGGGTCGCCGAGACGGCGGGGGTGGAGCCGCCGAGCTGGTCCTGGATCTCGCCTATGTTGGCGCCCGCGTACGTCGACCAGGTCAGGCCCGTCGCGGAGAGCAGGACCAGTCCGGTCACGGCCCACAGGCCGAGCGAGCCGTGCAGGGTGAGTGTCCTGCGCCGGCCCGTGGCCCCGCTCTCGGGGAGGAACAGGGCGCGCTTCGAGGTACGCCTGCGGGCGAGCCACAGGACCAGCCCGCCGAGGGCCACGACCCAGAGCCAGCTGGCGGCCAGTTCGCTGTAGAGGCGGCCCGGTTCGCCCAGGTGGAGATGGCGGTGCAGCTCGGAGAGCCAGGTGCGCAGCGGGAGGGCGCCCGAGCTGCCGTAGCTGGCGAGTTGCCCTCGTACCTCCGCGGTGTACGGATCCACGAAGACCGCGAGGGACTTGCCCTCGCCGACCTCGGGGGTGGACATCAGGACGCGGGTGGTGGCGCCGTCCTCGGACGAGGGGCGTACGGACGTCACCTTGCCGTCCGGGTGGGCGGTACGGGCCGCGTTGACCTGGGTGGAGAGGGGGAGGACGCGGTCGCCGACCGGGACGCGCAGCTCGTGGCGGTAGACCACCTTCTCCGCCTGGAACGAGAGCGAGTAGAGGAGCCCGCTGACGGCGGCGACGAGCAGGAACGGGGCGATGAGCACACCCGCGTAGAAGTGCAGGCGCAGGACGAGCGGGCGCAGCGAACTCCACGCGGACGAGGTGCCGGTGGGGG
Source organism: Streptomyces sp. SID3212 (assembly GCF_009865405.1). Lineage (GTDB taxonomy): Bacteria > Actinomycetota > Actinomycetes > Streptomycetales > Streptomycetaceae > Streptomyces. Next base: position 25,109 of record NZ_WWJY01000240.1, read on the forward strand.
TGCCCGCGGTCGTGGCGGTGGTCGTGGCGGTATCGGTGGGGGTGGCCGCCGGGTCGGTCAGGGTGTCGGAGACGGCGGCGTCGGTGCCCTTGATGGGGTCCGCGTCCTTGAGGGGATCGTCAATGGCCATGACTGTCCTAGGTGTGGGCGTGGGCATGGGGGAAGCGGCCCCGGTGCCGGCCGGCGTCGGACAGTGAGGTGTCAGACAGTGAGGACGAGCGCGGCTCCCGGGTCCGTGGTGCGAGTGGTGCGCACCACGGGCGGACCGCGCCGGGACAGGCTGTGTGCGAGGACCACCCCGCGGAAGCGGCGCGGGGCGGGCGCGCCGGGGGCGAGCGGGGCC
>NZ_WWJY01000027.1 GCF_009865405.1 Streptomyces sp. SID3212
GCACGGACACCACGACCCTGCGCCCCGCCCAGGGCCCGGTCACCGGCGTCGGCACCCTCGGCCGCACCGCCGCGCGGCCCGGCACGACCGCGACGTTCACCGACGACCCTCGCCGCGACGAGGAGGACTGGGCGGAGACCGCCGACCTGAACACCCCCGACAAGTCCGGCTTCGTGACCCGCCCCCTCAGCCACGACCTGCGGCTCTCCGGCTCCTCCACCGTCACGGTCACCGCCACCCCGTCCACGGAGACCGCCCACCTCTCGGCGGTCCTCGTGGACCTCGGCCCCGACACGATCCGCGACTACAACGCGCCGGGCGAAGGCATCACCACCCTCACCGAACGCACCTGCTGGGGCCCCAGCACCGCCACCGACAGCTCCTGCTACCGCGAGACCGCGCCCCGCACCGCCGACGTCACCCACACCGTCCTCAGCCGTGGCTGGGCCGACCTCGGCACCTACGCGTCCGCGTCCCACGGCCGGCCCCTCACCCCCGGCACCCGCTACACGCTCACCATCGATCTCGCCGCGACCGACCACGTCGTCCCGGCCGGACACCGGCTCGCCCTGATCGTCGCCGGTACGGACCGGGGCCTCATCCAGCCGCCGTCCACCACGCCCACCCTCATCCTCGACCTGGCCCGCACCTCCGCACACCTCCCGCTCGTCGGCGGCGCGCGGGCGTTCACCCGGGCCACGACCGGCGCCGCCCCCACGGACCCCGCCCCCGGCAGGTC
>NZ_WWJY01000241.1 GCF_009865405.1 Streptomyces sp. SID3212
GTCGGCCGCGGCCTGGGTGGCCTGGTCGGCCTGCGAGCGGGCGGAGGTGGCAGCCGTTTCCGCGCTGTCGGCCGCAGCGTCGGCGTCGTCGGCCGCCTGCCGTGCCTCCTGCGCGTTGTCCTGCGACTCCGCCGACTCGGCCCACGCCCTTTTCGCGTCGGCCTTGGCCCGGGCGGCGTCGGCCTTCTGCTCGGCGTCCCAGGCGTCGTCGCGCAGCGCCAGAGCCTTGTCCCGAGCGGTCTCGGCATTCTTGCGCTTCTCGGTGGCGGTGGTGTCCGCGGTGTCCGCCCGGTTCTTCGCGGCCTGAGCCTGGGCGGCGTATTCCTGGGCCTGGGACTTGTGCTGGGCGGCCTCGGCCTGTTTCTGGGAAGCGGTCTCCTTCTCCGCCTTCGCGGTGGCTTCCTCCTTCTCCGCGTCCAGCCGTCCGGCATGGGCGGTGGCGGCAGCGGCCTTGGCGTCGGCTTCGGCCTGCTGGGTCTCGGTGAGCTTGGCCTTGGCCGTGTCGCGCGCCTTCTTGGCGTTGCCCGCCTGCACCGCGGCGGCGCTCGCCGTGGCCTTGGCCTGGTCCTTGGCGGCTGCCGCCGCGGCGTTGCGGAACGCTGCCTGGCTTCCCGCCGCCTGGGTGACGGCCCGGGCGGCGATGGTCGCGCTGTCCCCGGCGGAGGCCTTGGTGGCCGCCAGCGCGGTCTCGCCGGCCTGCACCATCGCGTTCAGCGCCGCCGCCGACGCCTTGGTGACCTGCGCTTTCTGCTGACCCACCAGCAGGGCCCGGCCGCGCGGCGCGCCGGCGGCGTCGGCGATGCCGTAGGCGGTGTTCAGGTACGTGTCGGTGTTGGTGGCCGCGGTGTTCGCGGTCTGGGCCTGCGCCTTGATCAGGTTCAGCTGGGTCTGGGCCGCGGTCCGCGCGTCGGTGACGCCCTTGGTGGCCGTGGTGAACTGGGCAGGCGTGGGGTACGACAAGTCGTCGTCCATGCCCTGGTGGCCCGAGGGCACGATGTCGAACTTCTGCGGGTCGGTGTTGTTGCAGGTCCAGATCCACGCGTCCTGGCTGTTGGCGTAGGTGTGCATGTCCAGGCACTTGCCGGAGCCGGTGTTCTTCAGCGTGGTCGTACCGTGGGTGGTGTACCCCCATTGCTGCGCCGGTTTGGTGTTGTTGCACGTCATCTGCACGATGGCGGTGCCGTCGGCGGTACCGGAGCTCTTCACCTCCAGGCACTTGCCGGAGTTGACGTTCACCAGGGCGTCGCCGGCGATCCGCCATTGTTGGTTGGCGCCGCTGTTGCAGGTGTACATCTGCACGACGGCGGCGTCGGCCTTGGAGTTGCCGCCGACCTCCAGGCACTTGTCGGACGCCCCGTGGATGTGGACCACCAGCGGGCTGTCCCCGATCCAGCCCGGTCCGCCGGCCGACCAGTAGCCCTGCCAGCGGGTCAGGTGGTCGGCGACCCAGGACTGGCCGAGCATCTCGCCCAGCGCCTTCGCGCCGGTGGCCATCGCCTTGGTGGCGTCCCGGTTGGCGTTGATGATCTGGTTGCGCTGGGTGGCCTGCGCGGCGATCTCCTGCTGCCACTCCGCCGAGGCGGAGGCCACCTCTTTGCCGAGCACCTTGCCCGGGTCGACCGGGCCGCGCCACGAGCAGGCCGCGAACCGTGTCTTCAGGTCCTCCACCGCGAGCCGGAACGCCAGGCTGTCCGGGTCGGGGGCGGTGCGCGCGAAGCCCCCGGCGGAAAGGAACATCCGCGCGTCGTCCGCGTTCATGCCGGTGAAGAGGTCGTCGCCGTCCACCAGGTCTTCGAACGCCCGCGCCTCAGCGTACGACTGGTCCCAATCGTCACTGGACGGGTCGGCCTCACCGTAGAGCGGGGTACCCAGGTCGGTGACCGCCTTGACGGTCGCCTGGTCGGCCACGGGGGTGGGGTTGTCGTAGAGGTCGTCCTCCGGCTGCCACCACTGGTCGCCCAGCCACTTCCCGTAGCCGACCTGGTCGAAGTAGTCCTCCGTGTCCGAGGAGGCCCTGCCCGGCGGCCAGTAGAAGTCGGCCTGGCTGAGGAAGCCCGCGTCGGGGAACGACAGGCTGGACAGCACGCTCTGCCAGGCGTCCAGACGCGGCCGCAGCGTGTCGATCTCCTTGTCGATGTCCTTCCTGTCCCCGGCGTACGCCAGGGCCAGGGGGGTGTCGTTCCAGTACTCGCGGTCGGCGGTGGCGTGCAGCTGTTCCGGAGTCTGGTTCAGGCCGCTCTGCCCGAGGCCGGCCATCCGTGGGGCGCCGACTCGCAGCGCGTCGGCCATCAGGCACTGGTCCTGGCGCAGTTGCTCCGCCGACTCGGCGTCGAAGCCGTCGTAGCTGTCGGCTACGCTGACGGTGTCGGGCAGAACGCCGGCCGGCGGTTCCGGGCCGAGCAGACCCGTCAGCATCGCTCCGGCGGCCACCAGGGGTACGAGCGGACTCGCGGCTGAGCCGAACCACCTCAGACGGGAACGGCCACGAGGTCTGACGTGTAGCCATGGTCTGCCGGCCGGTTCGGCGGCCGTTCTGTTGGTGGGTCTGAAACGCACGGAAGCATCCTTCTGTCGCTGGTTGAGGCAGACAGGGACGCACCGGGCCGAGAGAAGGACAAAACTCCGCCGGACTCCTCACGGCGTGCCGGGACCATCGCGGACACGGCGTGACGAAGCCCTCCCCCGACGACAGGCCTCCCCCCGCCGTACCGACACCGCACTCCGACGCGGATGTACCGGCCGCGCCGGAGGAGGCGCTTCATTCACGCATGACCCAAGATCACCACACAAGATCAGCACAATTGCTTGACCGAAAAATTAGTGACGCCCGAGCCGAGGATCCGCACCACGTGGACCCACGCGCTACGGGCGGCGGGCCAGCACATGGGTATCGAGGTAGCCCCGCTCGGACGCCGGGTCGTGGAGCAACCGGGCAACCGTGACGAGGCCGGCTCCTGACAGCAATTCGGCGAACCGCTCCGCCGGCCAGCTGTAGGCGGGCGTCACCTTGTGGTCGAAGCGAACCGGCTCCGGTCCCTCGGTCCCGAAGAAGGACACCAGGAGCAGGCCCCCTGGTGCCAGGACACGCACCTGCTCGGCGAGGAGCGCGGGCAATTCTCCGGGTGGGGTATGGATCATCGAGTAGTGGGCCAGCACTCCGCCGAGCGCGCCGTCCTCGACCGGCAGGGCCTCCATGCGCGCTTCGTCGAACCGCAGTGCCGGGTGGGCCCGCCGAGCGTGCTCGACCATGGCCGGGGAGAGATCGAGCCCGAAGGCCTCCAGCCCCAAGTCGTGCAGCATGGCCGTCAGATGACCGGGGCCGCACCCGACGTCGGCCGCCCTCAGGTTCCCCGTGTCACGTACGAGTTCGGCGAAGGTGCCGATCATGTTCCGCGCGAACGGCTGCGTCTCCAACCGATTGGCGAACATCGACGCGTACAGCTCGACGACCCCGTCGTAGGCCGCCCTGGTCTCGTCCTGGTGCCTCAACACGGGAAGCAAACTAACACTCGCCGTGGTGGTCGTACCGGCCTTTCGCGGGCGCGGTAAAGTGATCAGGAAGGGTCTGTCCGGAGGCCGACGATCAGGGTGTCGACGAGGTAGCCGAAGCTGCGGTCGACGTCCTGGGGCAGGCCGAAGCCCCCGGCGCTCTCCAGGGTGACGAAGCCGTGCAGCGCCGAGCGCAGCGTGCGGATGGCGTCGACGGCCCGGGCGTCCCGCAGTCCGAAACCGGCGAGGACGTCCAGGAAGATCTGGAGGGCGTCGTTACTGGCCCGTTGGTCTTCCTCGTCACCGGCGGCGGGTGCGCGAATGGTGGCGGCGTAGCGCCCGGGGTGGTCGGCGGCCCAGCGCCGGTACGCGTCGGCGATCGCGTGGACCGCGTCGCCGCCGGACCGGCCGGCGGTCGCCCGGGCGAGCGTATGCCCCAATTCGCGTTTCGCCAGTACGGAGATGCCGTGGCGGAGTGCGTCCAGCGAGGCGGTGTGCTTGTACAGGGACGGCGTCCGTACGCCGACCCGCTCGGCCAGCAGGCCCATGGACAGCTCCGTGAAGCCGACCTCGTCGGCGAGATCGGCGCCGGCCGCGACGACGGCGGCCGGGTTGAGTCCGGCCCTAGGCACGGGCGTGCGCCTGGAGGAAGGCGAGCATCAGGGACACCACCTCGTCGGGATACTGGACGTGCGGGTAGTGGCCCGCGCCTTCGACCATCTCGAGCTGCCCCAGCCCGGCCGGCAGAGCGGCCACGATCGCCTCGCCCTCGGCCCGGGGGTCGGCCCAGTCCGGGTCGAGCGACCCCTGCACGATCAGGGCCGGGCACCGCACGTTCTCCAGCTGCGCCCCGGCGTCGGTCGGCGCCGACCGGAACATCTCCTGAAACGCCTTCATACGGCCGGGCTCGCGCAGCATCGCGTCGATCCGGTCCAGCCGTTCGGTCCAGTCGGCCGGCTTCTTCCCCGGGTAAGCACTGTCGAGGTAGGCGCGCCAGCGCGCGACGCTGCCCAGTATGCCCGCGCCGGCCATCCGGAGGGCCGCCTTGCGGTACGGACCGAACCGCAGGTCGCCCAGCTTGACCGACTGCTTGCGGGTGAACGGACCCAGTTCGACGATGCCGGTGATCAAGTCGGGCGCCTGGGCGGCGGCGATGGTGGCGGAGCCGCCGGAGATCGAATGACCGACCAGTACGGCCGGGCCGCCGAGGACGCGGATCAGTGCGAGCAGGTCGCCGGCGATATCGGTACGGCTGTAGGACGGCCACACCGCACTCGACTCGCCGCACCCCCGAAGGTCGACCGCGGCCACCCGATACCCGGCGGACACCAGGCGCGGCGCGACGAACCGGTACGCCTCCCGGCTGTCGCCCATGCCGGGCGCCAGGACGACCAGCGGGCCCTCGCCGGTCACCTCGTAGGCGATCGTGCCGTCGTCGACTGTCACAAACTCGGTCATGGCATCCCTCACGTCTGGCTAATGTTGATAGCTAAAAGCTAATGCCATAAGCCACCCCCGTCAACCGACGCCGTCGGCGGCCGTACCGGACATGGGGTACCGCATGGCTCCACGCCGGCTCGCCGCCGCGATGTTCACCCTGTCGTGCCGCCGGCGTTCACTCGTTCGGAGGAGGCGCCGCATACTTGGCCCGGATCTCGGAATATCACTCATTGTAACGTCTCCTTGCTTTGAGTGAGGTGTCTCGTGTCTCCGGACGAACAGCCATCCCTGACTGAACACACCGTCGAGGCGGTGGCGTTCGGTGCGGGGAGCGACGCCATCCTCCGTCAGGGGCACCATGCCCTCTTCGGAGTCAGCACGGGCAACAGCTACTTCAGCCGCCGGCGCCTGGCGGGTGCGATCTCCTGGGCGACCGGGCGCTTCGACGTGGTGGACGTGATCCACGCCGATCTCTACCTGGACCGGATGTGTGAGGCGTTCGGCTACGAGCGGGCGGATGCACGCAGGAGCGCGACCAAGCAGTTACGGGGAGTCCGACGCCGGATCGAGGGCGCGGTGGAGGACGCCGGTTCGGCGGCGAAGAAGGTGCGGGCCAGGCCGTTGTCCGACTTTCTGGAGGACCCCGCGTATCAGGAGGTGCACGCGCGGGCGCGGGCCGCTCTGCGTACCGACGTGGAGTTGAGAGCCGTCCGGGACGAGATGGCGTACCACTTCCTCTCCAAGAAGCTGGGGCCCGGCGTGTTCCCCACTGCCGTGCAGGTGCGGGTGGCGCAGGACTACGTCGAAGCCGAGCTGCCGTTCTTCGTGGACAGCCCCCGCATTCTGGGCGTCGCGTCGTCCGTCCACTGCTACCACTCCGTGCTGGCGCTGGGACGCCTTCTGTTCAGTGACCGGGAGGTGGGCCTGAGACCCGCCGACAACCAGGGCTACGCCGTCGTCGCCTGCCAGGACTGACTGTTCGCCCCCTCAACCGTCCCGTCAACCGTCGGACCCCTTCCGACAAGCCTCCGGAAGAGAGAAGCTCCATGTCGTCACCCACTGTCCCGTCACCCGAAGTCTGCCCCGCTGTTCCGTACGCCCCGGTGGAATGGCCGTTGTCGCGGCGGGGCGACGTCGTTCCGCCCGAATGTGCGCTGCTGCGTGAGCAGAGCCCGGTCGCCCGGGTACGCACGCTCACCGGTGACGACGCCTGGCTGGTCACCAGTTACGCGCTCGCCAAGCAAGTCCTCGATGACGGCGAACACTTCAGCCTGCGCGCGACGGCCGCCGACAACATGCCGCGCCAGTACGCCCTGACGATCCCGCCGGAGGTCGTCAACACCATGGGCAACGTCAACAGTGCGGGACTCCACCAGGAGGTGCTCCGAGCCTTCGGCCCCCGGTCCGGTCCGGCGAGCGCCGAGTGGATGCGGGCGCTGGCGCACGAACTGATCGACAGCCTGGTCGAGGAAGGACCGCCGGTCGATCTGCGGACGCGGTTCGCCGAGCCGTACTCCGCGGGGATGGTCTGTGAAGTGCTCGGCCTGCCGCACGAGGACGGAAGGCGCCTCATGGCGGGTCTGGACCTCGGCTTCGTCACCAGCCCGGCCGTGTTCGACGGATGCACGGCCAACTGGGACAAGGACTACGCCTACGTCCTGCGTCAGGTGCGCGCGGACCGGGACACCCGGCGCGGGCTCATCCTGCGGCTGTGCGAGCTGAGGGACGACCCCACCCGCGACGGCGGCGCGCTCACCGACGAGATGCTCGCGGCGGTGGTCACCTCCCTGTTCGGTGCCGGCGCCATGAGCACGTACGTGTTCCTGCTCCACGCCGTTCTCACCCTCGTCCAGCACCCCGAGACGATGCGACGCCTCCGTGAGCAGCCCGAGTTGATGCCGCAAGCCGTGGAGGAGCTGATGCGCAGCACGCTCTCCATCGGTGACGGGCTGCCCCGCATCGCCCTCGCCGACGTGCAGGTCGGTGACGTCCTCGTCCGGGCCGGGGAACTGGTTCTCGTCTGCGTCGAGGGAGCCAACTTCGACCCCGCGCAGTTCGACGACCCGGAGCGGTTCGACATCGACCGCTCCCCCAACCCCCACCTGTCCTTCGGCGCCGGCTCCCACTTCTGCCCCGCCTCGCTCATCTCCCGCGTCCACGCCGCGGAAGCACTCACCGCGCTCCTGGACCGCCTGCCCGCGCTGCGGCTGGCCCTGCCCGCCGACCAACTCGTCTGGCGCACCGGCAACATCAAACGAGTCCCTGAACGACTCCACGTCCTCTGGTGAACCCCCTCGGACCGGCCGTCCCAGGTCAACGAGCCGCCCGCGCCGGGCCGAACGGCCCGGGTCGTACCGCCCGCCGAGCGTATGGCCGCGCCACACCCCGCCCGGTGGTCTTTCGCGGAGGTGTGGGTGTCAGGTAGCGGTCCTGGGGACGCTCAGGCTGGGCATGCCCACGTTGCGCAGGCGCAGCACACTCCCGTTGAGCCTCATCAGAGGCTGCACGAGCAGGTCCACGACGACCAGGAAACAGACGGTGCCTATGCCCACCGGGCCGCCGAGCAGGTAGCCGCTGACCAGGAGAACCAGTTCGGTGCTGAACTTGGCGGCCCAGAACGGCCAGCGCCAGTGCTCGGTCATGCTGATCGCCACGAGGTCCATGGCCCGGATGCCGATGCCGCTGATGATGATGAGCGAGGATCCGTACGCGCACAGCAGACTGCCGAGCACCATGAGGAACGCGTCGGGAACCGGTAGCCCGGCGAGGTCCCAGGCACGCATGACGTCGATCAGGCTGCCGCAGAAAAGGAAGGTGACGAACGGTGAGAGAACCGGGCGCCGGTGGTTCCACGCCGCCCAGACCGCGATGCACAGGGCGGCGAACAGTGCCTGGGCGATTCCGATGGTCAGCGGCAGATGCTCGAGCAGGCCGAGCGCGAAGACGTCGAGTGGGTCGGTGCCCAGGTCCGACCGGATGAAGCACGCGGCACCGTAGGAGAAGGTCACGCATCCGGCCAGGTAGGCCGCGAACTGACTGGGGTCGTAGCCGCGTAGCCGTTTCAGCGGGGGGATCACCGGCTTTGCCATGCACAGGCCTCCACTAGGTCGAACAACTGGCACAGGGCAGTGCTGTACGACCTGCCGGGGCAGGAAATGCCCCGGCAGGTTCGGGCAGGCGGTCGCGCGGTGCGGTCGAGCCGTGGATCAGGCGTTGATGTCGCGACGGGCGAAGGCCCGCATTCCCACGACCAGCGCCACCGCCGTGGCGGCGAGAAGGATGATCACGCCGAGGCCGTCGAAGCCCTCACGCAGCGGATGGGTCCCCTGCGCCCAGTAGAAGGGCGTGATGCGCTGGAGGAAGTGCGCGCCGTCGATCTGGGAGGCGATCGCGTTGAGCACGTACGTCCCCACTGCCACCGCACTGGTGGCGCCGAGGGTGAACGGTCTGCTCCCGGTGAAGGCACCGATGGACAGTGCCAGCGCGCCGAAGAACAGGGCCAGCAGGCCGAGTTGGACAGCGCCGGCGATGATGTGACCGGACGGTACGTTCATGTCCAGGGAGGATGCCAGTGCCGTGACCTCCAGGCCGATCAGGACGGTCAGGGCGAGAACGGCGACGAACAGGGCGCCGAAGCGCTCAATTCCGAGGCGCCGGCGGGTGATCGGGTAGGCGAGATAGAGATCGAGCACCCCGGACTGCTCCTGGGCCGCGACAGCTCTGGTCCCGGTGGAGATGGCAAAGATGAGGAGCAGCAGCGGTCCGAGCAGGCCGAAGACGGTGCCCTCCAGGAAACCGGCACCGCTGGCCAGGTCGTCGAAGTTCATGGCGCCGGCCATGCCGGAGGGGATCGAGTCCAGCGAGTCGGCCTGGTTCTTCACCTGGGAGTAGGACGAGGTGTAGATGGCCGTCACGAGCGCGACGCCGAGCCCCCAGAGCAGTAACCCGCGCCGCTGGTCGCGAACCGCCTTGCCGAACACGGGGAGTTCAGTGGACAACGGGGGCGCCTTCCTTGACGTACTCGTCCATGAAGATGGATTCCAGGTCCGGTTTCTGGCAGAACAGGGCCTCGACGCGGTAGCGCGCGGCCTGTTTGACCAGGGCGTCGACGCTGCCGTCGACGGTGCAGTGCAGTGTGTGGCCGTCGGCCCGGACGGAGCCGACGTGTTCGAGACCGGTGAAGTCGTCGGAGCTGAACGCTTCGGCGAAGCGGATCTCCACCTGGCTGACGGCCTGCTGCTGGAGCGAGGCGACGGTACCGATGGTGACCAGCCGGCCGTCCTTGATGATGGCGACCCGGTCGGCCACCTCCTGCACCTCGCTGAGGATGTGGGAGGACATGAAGACCGTCTGTCCGTTGGCCTTCGCCTCGGTGACGAGGTTGAGGAAGACCTGCTGCATCAGGGGGTCGAGGCCGCTGGTGGGTTCGTCGAGCACCAGCAGTGCGGGCCGGTGCATGAACGCCTGGACGATGCCGACCTTCTGTTTGTTGCCCTTGGAGAGGTTCTTCACCTTCCGGGAACGATCGAGTTCCAGCCGGTCGGCGAGCTCGGTCACCCAGGCCTGGTCCACACTGCCCTGGAGCCGCGCGAAGAAGCCCAGCAGCTCTCCGACGTTCTCGGAGCCGTCCAGCACCAGCTCACCGGGGAGATACCCGAGCTGTGCCCGCAACTCCGCTCCCTGGGCGACCGGGTCGAGCCCCAGGACGCGGATGCTGCCGGCCGTGGGGCGGATGAGGTCCAGGATCATCTTCATGGTCGTCGTCTTCCCGGCCCCGTTGGGGCCGAGAAACCCGAAGATCTCGCCACGCCGCACCGTGAGATCAAGATCTGCGACGCCGCGGCCGCCGGGGTACCGCTTGCTGAGACCGGACGTCTCGATGGCGGCTAAGGTCACTTCTTTCCTCCGTTGAGAAGCCGGTGCTCCCGGTGACGGGCGAGCAGCGGTGGAAGTTCGCGTTGCATCCAGCGGTACAGGTCGGCGACGTTCTCCAGACGCGTCCGGCGAGCCGGGTTGTCCTGCGCGAGGAGTTCGCTGCCTTTCTCCAGCACCGTGAGGATGTTGGTGACAGCAGCGAGCCGCTCGAACACCGAGTCGACCCAGCCGCTGTCATTGATCCGGTAGTACGTACGCCGGTCGCCCGGGGCCGAGATCTTCTCCACCAGTCCCGCCTGGATCAGCTGCCGGGTCGATGTGGAGATCGATGCCTTGCTCGCCTGTAGGGTCTCCGCCAGCTGACCCGCCGTCTGCTCCGGTGGATCACAGATCAGCAGCCAACCGATGACGCGGCCGGAAATCCTGGGAAGTCCGGCGTCCTGTTCGAAGTACAGGGCCACGTCCTCGGCGAAGCGGACCGCCTCGTCGTGTGTGATAGCCATGATGTTCAGCGTATTCCGAACCAACTGTATTTACAAGATGCACGGAACCGGAGCCGGCTAGGGCACCACCGTGCGTGCCAGGTCCTGCGCCAGCCGGTCGAGCAGGGCGTCCCGGTGCTCCTGGAGGAAGAAGTGACCGCCGCTGTAGGAGTGCTGGGCGAAACCTCCCCTGCCGTGGTGCCGCCAGCCCCGCATCTCCTCCTCGCTCGCCTCCGGGTCCTCGCTGCCGCAGAGCGCGGTGATCGGGCAGCGCAACGGCCGCTCGGCGCGGTAGCGGTAGGTCTCCAGCATGGTGATGTCACCGCGCAGGACCGGCAGGTAGAGCGCCCGCATCTCCGGATCCCGGCGGATCTGTACCGGCACCGCACGGAAGCGACGGTCCAGGACATCCAGGAACTCGTCGTCGGACAGCAGATGGGACATCCGGCCGGGCTGCGGGATCTCCGGGGTGCTCCGCGCCGAGACCGTCAGATGGGAGGCCTCCAGCCGGTGCGTACGGCGCAGTTCCCTCGCGACCTCGTAGGCGACGAGCGCACCCAGGCTGTGGCCGAACAGGGCGAACGGGCGGTCGAGAGCGGGCGCCAGCGCCGCCGCCGCCTCCCGGGCCAGGGCCAGCAGATCGGTCCGCGGCTCCTCCCGCAGCCGCACCTCACGGCCCGGCAGGCGCAGCAGCCATACGTCGATCCAGTCCGGCAGTCCGGCCACCCACCCGTGGAAGACCGTGGTACCTCCTCCGGCGTACGGTACGCAGAGCAGCCGCAGCGCGGCACCGTCCCGGGGCTCCGGGCGGAGCACCCACCTGGGATCGACCGCCCGAGGGGCAGCCGGAGCCGGTGTCCGCGTCGACGAGTTCCCCCTGTGAATGATGTCCCCCTGAGGTAGGTGCGGTGGGTACCGTCAGGACCGACGGCCCGGGGCGCGCCCGGCGTACGGCCCGTGCGGGAGGGCCGTCGCCGGGACAGGTCCGGGGACGGATCACGAAAGGTCGGCGCTGGCCTTCTCGTAGCGGTGCCAGAGGGCCGGCATCTCGGCGGCGAGGTAGCGGAAGAGCTTCTCCATGTTCCGCAGCCGGGCCAGTCGCGCCGGGCCGACGCCTTCGGCTTCGAGGGCCTCGAGGCCGTCCGCCATCGTCCGGTGGAAGTTCGGCCAGCTGAGGAAGGTGTGCTGGATGACCCGGGGCCAGGTGGCGTCCTGGAGCGTGAGGTAGTAGTCGCCGTCCTCGGTGTCCTCACGAATGAAGAAACCGGCCGGGACCAACTGGTCGGACATCTTGTCCACCGCGTCCCGGGAAATGCCCAGCCTGGCGCTGATCTCCGACGCACGCTGGCGCGCCGGGTCGGAGATCAGCAGATAGCCGATCACCTCGCCGCGGTCGGCGGCCATGCCGTCCTTCTCGTAGTAGCGGCCGATCCTGGTCACGATCTCCCGTTCGGCCTGCGGGACGGCGGAGGCTGCGGTCATCGGGAATGCCCTTCTCTGTGGATGGATGGAGGTGCTGTTCCGTCAGTTCTCGAGTGCGGTGGCGCCGACCGAGCGCAGGTGGGTGGCGTAGCGTGCGGGGGTCGAGTGGTCCAGGAAGGCCGCCAGCCCGGTACGGGCCCCCCACCCCTCACGGATCCGCCCGACGATCTCCATGGCGGCGAGGGACTGACCGCCGAGCTCGCTGAACTCGTCGTGAGCTCCGATACCCGCACGGCCGAGGACCTCCTCCCAGAGCCGGATCACCGCGCCCAGCAGAGCGTCGTCCTGCCCGGCGGGAGCCGGCTCGGGCTGCGCCGGCTCCTCGGGAAAGGGGAGCGCGGAGCGGTCCGCCTTGCCGTTCGGGAGCAACGGGATGCCCGAGAGGAAGAAGAAGCGGGTGGGTACGGAGTGCGCGGGAACCGTCCGGGCCAGGTGCTCGCGGCACTGGGCCGGGGTCAGCAGGCGGCCGGCCTCCGGCACGACGTAGCCGACGAGGAGACCCTCCCCGACCCGGGGGTGGCGGGCCACGACGACGGCCTCCCGGATGTCGGCGTGCTGTTCCAGCGCGGTCTCCAACTCCCCCGTCTCCACCCGGACACCCCGGATCTTCACCTGTCCGTCCAGGCGGCCGAAGAACTCGATGCCGCCGTCGGGCAGGCTCGCCGCGAGGTCCCCGGTGCGGTACATGGTCGCGCCCGCCACCGTGGTGAAGGGGTCGGGCAGGAACCGTTCGTCGGTCAGCTCGGGGCACTGCCAGTAGCCCTGGCCCACGCCCACTCCGCCGATGTAGAGCTCGCCGCGCTCGCCGTCGCGTACCGTGCGCCCCTGGTCGTCGAGGACGTACGCGCTGTGGCCGGGCAGGGTAGGGCCCCAGGGGATCGCGTCCCGCTCCGCGTCCTCCTTCCGCACCGCGTACACCATGCTGCAGCAGGACACCTCGGTCATCCCGGCCACGTTGTACGCACGCACGCCGGGGCCCAGTTCGGCCAGCGTGGCCACCATGGAGGGCGGGAAGCGGTCGCCCGCCAGCACCACGGTGCGCAGCGTCGCCGGCAGTCCGTGCCCCCGCCGCCGGGCGGTGTCGGTGACCGGCCGCAGCAGCGCCGGCGCCGAGGACCAGGTCGTGACCGACTCGGCGGCCAGCAGGCCGAGCAGCGCCCCCGGGTCGGTGCGGTCGGCCTCGCTCGGGATGACCACGGTGCCGCCGACGGCGAAGGTCGCGAAGATCTCGATCACCGAGAGGTCGAAGTTGAGGGAGGACACCTGGAGCACGCGGTCGGTGTGGTCCAGGCCGAGTGCGTCGGCCAGGCCCCGCATGGTGTGGGCCACGCCGCTGTGCCGGTTCATGGCGCCCTTGGGACGGCCGGTGGAGCCCGACGTGTAGATGAGGTAGGGCAGTTGGGCGGGGTCGACCTCCGGGAGCGGAAGCGCCGTGTCCGGGTCGGTCACCCGGTCCGCCCGCAGACCCTCCAGTCCCGCCAGGCCGGGAACCCAGGCGGCGGCCTCGTCCACCAGGACGGTCCGGGCGCCGCTGTCGGTGAGGATGAACCGGATCCGCTCCTCGGGATACGCGGGGTCGACGGCGACGTAGGCCGCCCCGGCCCGCATGACGGCGAGCACCGCGACCACCGTCTCCGCCGCGGGTGCCATGGACACCCCGACCAGTTCGCCGGGGCCCACCCCCCGCCGTAACAGCAGGCGGGCCAGCGCGGCACTCCAGGCGTCGAGTTCGCCGTAGGTCATCTCACGGCCGGCGTGACGGACGGCCGGGGCCTCCGGGCGCCGCTCGGCCTGCGCGAGCGCGAGGCCGTGCAGCGTCCACCCGGAATGCCGGTCCACGTCGACGTCAGTCCTGGCATCGCGCATGAATCGACTCCTCCTACGGCGAGAATTCACAACTGATGGCTTATGCGGGCTCCGACAGCGATCGATACTAGCGATCCGAACTCGGCCCGCGCAATGGTCACCGAACAAATTTCTGACGGGCCGGCGGACGATCTCCGGCAGCCTTTTCGACACCCCGTCGATATCCGTCCGCAGATTCTTCCGGATGCTTGACGAAACCGGGCCCCCACTGCTCTATCATCTCAGCACATGACCGAGATTCAGCTGGATTCCGACCGCTGGTTTCTCCGCGCCGGGCGCAGGCACAACCCCCGGCTGACCGTCCTGGCCGTACCCTGGGCCGGCAGTGGAACCGCCGCGTACCACGGCATCGCCGACCTGCTGCCGCCGGACGTCGACCTGTGGATGCTCCGCCTTCCGGGCCGCGAGGTCCGTCGTTCCGAGCCGCTCGCCACCTCGATGAGCGAGCTCACCATACCTGCGGCCGCCGCCTGCGCAGAGGCCCTGACCGGCGACTTCGCCCTCTTCGGGCACAGTTCTGGTGCGCTCGTCGCATTCGACGTCGCTCGCCGGCTGCGCCGCGACCACGGACGGCTTCCGTCTCTGCTCGCCGTGTCCGCGCAGCCCGCACCGCACCTCCCGCCGCGCTACGCGCCGATCCACGAGCTGCCGGTCGACGGCTTCCTCGACGCACTCGACGCCCGCTGTCACAGCGTCCCGCAAGCACTGCGCGCGGACGCGGAAATGAAGGAGGTATACGTTCCGGCCATGCGAGCCGACGTGGCGGTCGAGGAAACCTACGAATACATTCCCGAACCGCCTCTCGAATGTCCGCTGTCGGCCTTCGGTGGAAAATCTGACACGGAATGCAGAATTTCCGACCTGGAGGCGTGGCAAGTGCACACGTCGGGGAAGTTCACCCTCAACGCGCTGTCCGGGGACCATTTCTTCTTCCAGACCTCCCGTGAATCCGTGGTGAAACTCCTTGTCGAACAGAGCGGGTGACCCGGACCCGCTATGCGGGCCCCCTCGTGTCCGGGACGGTCACTGGTCGTAGTAGCCGGCCAGTGTGCGTGGCCGGGGACGGTCGTCGCCCTCGGACCGCGGCAGCCAGGTACGGCGCAGCGCGTCGAGCCTCGGCAGGCCGGCCATCACTTCGCCGAAGGGCAGCCCGAAGTCGACCAGGCAGGCGATCTCGTCCACCCCGATCCCGGACAGGCGCTCGACCACCTCGGTGCACTTCGCGGGGGTTCCCAGCAGCGACCGGCGGTCGTAGAAGTCCCTGGCCACGAGCGTGGCGAGTTGTTCCTGCTCGTCGTCCGACATGTCGGACGACGGGTCGTCGCCGCGCTTCTGGCTGAGGAACGTGGACAGATAGCGCCGTACCGGATCGCGCACCAGCGCCCAGACCTGCTCCTCGTCCTCGCCGATGTAGGTGTGCATGCCGACGGTGACCACACCCCCGGCCGGGTCGAGCCCGGCGGCGGAGCGGGCCTCGCGGTAGGCGGCGATGTTGTCCGCCAGCCGTTCCCAGCTGTCCAGCAGCGTCAGGACGCCCAGGTCGCGGCGGCCGGCCTCCAGCCAGGTTTCCGGGTTGGACGTGTGCACCATCCAGAGCGGCAGTTCGGGCTGGTGCGGGCGGGGGTAGGTGCGGACCGACAGCGTGCTGTCCTCGGGCCCGTCGAAGGACGCCGGCTCTCCCCGCCACAGGGCGCGCAGGGTGTCGACGGTGGCGAGGGTGTACTCCCGCCGGTCCGTGAAGTGCCCGGGCTGGAACACGAAGTCGCCGCGGTGCCAGCCGGTGGCCAGACAGAGGCCCACGCGCCCGCCGGACAACTGGTCGACCAGGGACCATTCCTCGACGATCCGTACCGGATGGTGGTGCGGCACGACCACGCTGCCCGCGCGCAGCTGGATCCGCTCGGTGACGGCCGCGATGGCGGCGGCCAGTACCGAGGGGTTGGGGAAGCTCCCGCCGAACTCCTGGAAGTGACGCTCGGGGACCCAGATCGCCCGGAACCCGCGCGAGTCGATGAAGCGGGCCACGTCGAGGATGAACCGGTACCGCTCGCGCGGTGTCCGCCGGTCGTCGGCGGCGAAGAAGTAGACACTGAAATCCATCGCTCACTCCTGGTCCAGCGAGGGCCGCAGCAGGCCCGCGATCCGCTGGAGGTTCTCCTCCAGCACGATGGTGAAGTGGTCGGCGTCCATGGTGTGGACGGTCAGGCACTCCGGGGGAACGAGGCCGGCGAGCCCGTTGCTGGTGTCTCCGTCCGTACGGGGGATGGCGGGCATACCGAAGGGGTTGCCGGGGGCCGAGAACCCGCGTTCGGCGTGGAAGACGGTGACGTCCACCGCGACGGGCAGCGGCACCGCCTGGTAGCCGTCGAGCAGTTTGCCGTTGAGCTGGAGCACGTCCCACTTGCTGCGCATCAGCTTCAGCACGTGGTCGTGGGCCAGGGTGGCGGGCGAGTTGCCGACGACGTGCCGGGCCATCGCGTCGAACTGCTCGTCAAGGGTGAGACCGCGCAGCACCTCCACGCCGATCTGCTCGTCGACCCGCCACAGCTGGCACGCGGAGTTCCCGATGAGCATGAGGGACAGGTTCTCGCCCTCGCTCTCCTCGATACCGCTCGCGTCCACGCCGTCCCACGCGCCGGTGCCGGGCATCAACGGGTCCACCAGGTACAGGTGAGAGACCTCCTCCCCCGCGGCCAGCAGCTGTTGGGTCATCTCGTAGGCGACGACGCCGCCGAAGGAACATCCCCCTATCCGGTACGGGCCGTGCGGTTTACGCCGGCGAAGAGCGGCCAGGTAGGCGGCGCTCATCTGCTGGATGTCGTCGAACGACCGGAAGGTCAACTCGTAGTCGACCTGCTCCATGGCGAACACCGGGTAGTCGGAGCCGAGATGGCGGGAGAGGTAGACGCAGTAACTGACGTCGCCGAAGAGGTGATGGGTCCAGAAGGTGGCGGGGCGCTCGCCACCGCCGTTCACGGACACCAGGTGGGCGCCTTCGTCGGCGTCCTCAAAATCGTCCGCGGTGTCCGGTTCCGCCCGGTACTTCTGCTCCGCGTCCGTGGCCGTATCGTCCGCGCCGAGCCGGCCGGCCACCGAGGGATCACCCAACAGGCTGACGCCAGGGGGTAGTTCACGGACGACCGGTGGCGGAACGATCAGGCGTTGCCACGCGGCCGGTCCGGTCCCGGCGACGGTGAGGATCACCGTGCGGGCCGCGCAGGTCAGCGGCGCGGGCGCGTAGTCCGCCGCGGCCCGGCCGAGCACACCGCGCCAGGCACCCGCCGCCGACAACCAGGGGGCCAGTTTCCC
>NZ_WWJY01000242.1 GCF_009865405.1 Streptomyces sp. SID3212
GGGACCACCGGGTCGGCGCCGCCCCCGCCGCCGCGCTCGCCCGGCGCCTCGGTGGCTCGACGGCCGTGGTGCCGGGCGCGGGCCACGTGGCGTATCTGGACGCGCCGGAAGCCTTCGCCGCCACCCTCACCGCGTTCCACCGCGGCGCCGCCCCGGAGCCCGACCGGTGAGAGCCGCCAACTGTGCCTCCCCGCAGGTCCGTTGATCCGCCGGACCGATGCGACACTCGTAGATCCCGAAACCCTCCACCGGTCACCGTCCGGCGCTCACCACGCGCCGCGCGCCGAACGACAAGGACAACGACATGCCGCCGCAGTCCCGCCGCCTCAGGAGCACCGCCACCGACGGCGGCGCGCCGAAGCCCGCGAAGCCGGCCAAGACGGTCAAGGCGCCCACCAAGCGCGACCACATCGCCACCGAACTGCGCCGGATGATCAGCGAGGGCGAGCTGCCCCGGGGCAGCCGTATCCAACAGGACGTCCTCGCCTCGATGTTCGACACCAGCATCACCCCGGTCCGCGAGGCGCTCCGGCTGCTGGAGGCCGAGGGTGTGCTCGTCGGCGAACCGCACAAGGGCGTCCGGGTCGCGGACGCCGAGTACGAACAGGTCAAGACGGTCTACCTCCTTCGCCGTCTGATCGAGCCGTACGCGATGCAACGCGCCGCCCGGCGGCTCTCCCCGCTCGACATCGACCTCGCGGAACGGCTGGTCGCGGACATGGAGCAGGCGGCCGAGGAAGGGGACCGGGCGCGGCTGAACGCGGCCAACTACCAGTTCCACTTCCTCTTCTACGCCAAGTGCGGCAACGAGGGGCTGGCGGCGGAGATCGACCAGCTCTGGCAGAAGTTCCCCTGGGACGTGCTCCAGGTGCTGCACGACCGCGCCGACGAAACGTCCAACGAGCACCGGTCCATGCTGGCCGCGGCGCGGCTCGGTGACGGCGCCGCGCTCGCGAAGGCCACGGAGTGGCATCTCTCGCGCAGCTTCCAGGCGCTGGGGCGGCACTTGACGGGCCGGGAGGTCGCGGACCCGTTCGACGTCGACAACGACTGACCCGGCAGCGCGCCTTCTTCGACAAGGCCTCGCCCCGAAGCCGTCCGGCCGCCCTTCCTCGGTGAGGGGGACGACCGGACGTCCGCTCCGGCGGTCCGGGGGCCTATTCGGCGACCGGTACGGGCGCCGGCGCCTCGGGGAGCCCGAGTTCGCGCAGCACTTCGCCGGTGTGCTCGCCCAGCGCGGGCACCCGCCGCCCGCCCGGCGGCTCCGGCACCCGGTGCAGCGGTGAGGTGACCACCCGTACCGCCCGCCCGTCCGGCAGCGTGGCCTCGGACCAGCGTCCGGTCGCCTCGGCCTGCGGATGGGCCAGGACGTCGGCGATCTGGTTCAGCCGCGCGTACGGTACGTCCGCCGCCTCCAGCCGGGCCGTGACCTCGGCCGTGGACAGGGTGATGAGCCGTGCCTGTACGGCCCGTTCGGTGCGTTCCCGGTGCCGTACCCGCGCGCTGTTCGAGCCGAAGGCCGGGTCGTCGAGCAGCTCCGTGTGGTCGAGCACCGTACGGCAGAGCCGCTGCCACTGGCCCTCGTTCTGCACCGCGATCAGCACGTCCTGGCCGTCGGCGGTCGTGTACGGGCCGTACGGCGCGATGCTGGCGTGCCGCATCCCGGCGGGCGGCGGCGCGGATCCCGAGTGCAGTTCGGCGAGGAGGAGCGGACTCATCCACTCCAGCAGTACGTCGAAGAGCGCCACGTCGATCCGCCGGCCCACGCCGGTCCTCTCCCGCGCGTACAGGGCCGCCGTGACGGCGCTGAGCGCGTACGTCCCGCCCGCCAGGTCGGCCAGCGAGACACCGGGTTTCGCCGGGGTCTCGGGCGTGCCGGTGGCGGAGATCGTACCGGCCTCGCCCTGCACCAGCGCGTCGTACGCCTTGCGGTCGGCGTACGGTCCGCTCGGCCCGTAACCGGACAGATAGCAGCGCACCAGGCGCGGGTTGAGCTCCGCGAGCGCCTCGTCGGTGATGATCCGGTTCAGCGCGCCGGGCGCCAGGTTGCACACCAGTACGTCGGCCCCGGCGAGCAGGCGGCGCAGCGCGTCGCGCCCCGGCTCGGACTTCAGGTCGAGCACGACGCTGCGCTTGCCCCGGTTGAGCCACACGAAGTGGGTGGACCGGCCGTACACGCTCTCGTCGTAGCCGCGCGCGAAGTCGCCGCCGCCCGGCCGCTCGATCTTGATGACCTCGGCGCCGAGGTCCGCCAGATGGCGGGTGCACAGAGGGGCGGCGACGGCCTGCTCGACCGCGATGACCCGGATGCCCCGCAGGTCGCCGGTCATCAGCGGCCGAAGCGCAGCACGGTACCGACCGCGGGCTGCACGTAGTGGGCGGACATGTCGGTGGACAGCCGGGTGTGGGTGCGCAGTCCGCTGCAATGCATCGGCATCACGGTGGCGACCTCCAGTTCGGCGAAGGCGGCGGCGGTCAGGTCGACGTTCTCCGCCGGGGTGGTGGGGAAGCCGAGATGGAAGCCGCCCATCACGGCGCGGACGGGCTTGGGCCCGCACACGGCGCGCGCCTGGTGGATGGTGTTGACGACGCCCGCGTGCGCGCAGCCGGTGAGGACCACGAGGCCGGCGCCGCGTACGTCGATGACCAGGCCCATCTCGTCCATCACCTCGTCGCGGCGCAGTCTGCCCTCCGGCGAGACCTGGTAGAGGCCGGGGGCACCGGGCTTGAAGGCGGGGGCGGCGCCCGCCTCGAAGGGGACCTTCCGGGGGATCACCCCGGTGGTGTGCACGCCGCAGCCGAGGTCGAGCGAGTCCTGGGTCAGGACGGGCACGCCGCCCGACCGCTCGACCTCGCCGAAGCGGAACGCGGCGTTGTAGACGGAGGAGGTGCGGCCGTCGCCCATCACGGCGTAGCGCGGGAGTTCCGCGTCGGCGTGGGTGGCGACGGGGATGCGGCGTCCCGCGAGGTCGAGGAAGCGGTGGATCCCGCCGAAATGGTCGGGATGTCCGTGGCTGATGACCACATGGTCGACGGAGGCGGGGTCGACGCCGAGCACGCCCATGTTGTGTTCCAGCACGGTGCCGGTCAGGCCGACGTCGAACAGGACGCGGGTGGTGTGGCGGCCCCGTACCGCCTCGACCAGGAAGCTGATGCCGTTCTCCGCCTGGGGCGGGAGGCGCTTCGGGTCGAAGTGCTCGATCAGTCCGTAGCGGGAGACGCAGTGGTCGTCCCCGCCCCCGGTCCCGCTCCCGCCTGTGGGGCTGGCCTGGTCGGGCAGCAGCATGTCCACCTGGTTCTCGACCAGCACGGTAATCGTCACGCTGTCGGCTTCGAACACGCCGTGGTCCTCCCGTAGTTACGAGTCCGGCTCACGAGCCCGGAGGCCACGACCACTTTCGTACGTGGGGTCCAGGCCTGAAGTATGGTGAGTCGTAAGCTACATCATCGACCTAGAAAATGCATCATCTGATTCATGATGTGCAAGGAGTGCCCATGCCTGGTCAGCCACCCCGCTCCCACCTGTACGTTCCCGCCGACCGGCCCCGTTTTCTGCGGGCCGCGAACCGCTCCGGGGCCGACGCGCTCATCCTCGATCTGGAGGACGCGGTCGCGCCGTCGAAGAAGGACGAGGCGCGGGCGGCGGCCGTCTCCTTCGCCGAGGAACGGGGCGGAGACGACGGGCCCGAAGTGTGGGTACGGATCAACGAAGGGGCCCGCGGGCTGGCCGACGCCCGCGCGCTGCTCGCCACGGGATGTGTCGACGGGCTGTGGGTCCCGAAGGCGGCGGCGGGGGCGGACCTGGACACACTGATCGCGCTGGTCGCGGCCGGAGGCGGTGTGCGGTCCGGCGCCCCGGCCGTCGCCCTCGGACTGCTCGTCGAGAGCGCCGTCGGACTGCTGTCCCTCGGCGCGATCGCAGGCCGCCCCGGGGTACGTCACCTCCAACTCGGCGAGGTCGATCTGCGCGCGGACCTGCGCATGGCCCCGGACCCCGTCCCCGGGGACCGGTTGCTGGACTGGGCGCGCGGACTCACGGTCGCCCACACGGCCGCACACGGCCTCGCCTCCGCCGTCGCCCCCGTCTCCGTACACACGTCGGACATCGAGGGGTTCCGCGCGTCGAGCACACACCTGCGCGGGCTCGGGTTCCAGGGTCGCGCGTGCATCCACCCGGACCAGGTCGTGGTCGCCAACGAGGTCTTCGGAGTCGACCCCGCCGAACTCGCCGACGCGCACGCCCTGCTCGACCTCTTCGAGGACCGCGTGAGCGCGGGCAGCGGCGCGTTCCGCGACACCCACGGCGCGATGGTCGACGCGGCGACGGTCCGCCGCGCCCGCGAACTCACGGGCCGTCCCGACGCGAACTGACCGCCGGTAAACCCGGTGCGTCGGCTCGTACACCTCTGCGATCATCCACGGATGGCGCACCCTCTCGAATCGCTGGTCATCCGGCACACCCACCGTCTCTCCCTTCCTGAGGGCCCCGCCGGGGAAGGGGCCGCCGCCGCGCGGCAGTTGGACGTGGCGCTGGCTTCCGTGGGGTTCAAGCTCTCGGGGGAGTTGCTGGGGCGGCTGTCGGGGTTGGCGGAGGACGTGGTCGTGGACACCGCCGAGCGGGCGCTGGCGGCCGTGGGGGTGATGGTGGGTGACCACGTCCGCCACAACGCGTACTTCATCGACTTTCCGGCCAACGTGCCCGACACCGAGGACTTCTGGATGCGGTGTGTGGCGACGGCGCTCGCCGACGAGGAGTCCCGGGAGAACGTGCTGACCCAGTTGGCGCACGGAGTGGTGGACCTGCTCGGGCTGCCCACGTACGGCCGGTACCAGCACACCTACGAGGAGATGCTCGCGGCGCAGGACGAGCTGATCGCCTCGGCCGGTGACCGGGTGACCGTACTGCACCTCGGGCGGGGCCTGGACGGCGAACTCACCGACCTGTACCTCGCCTTGGCGGGCAGTACGACACCGCTGGGCGAGGAGCACCTGCTCGACCTCGCGACCCTCGCCGGGTGGGGCGCGCTCGGTCGCCAGCCCGAGTCGATCCCCGTCCGGGAGAACCGGGCCGTGGTCAACGCCGCCCGTCTCGCCGTCGGCGCCGGCCTCCTGCTGGACACCGTCACCGACGTGCTGCGGCTGGCCTGCGCGCTGTCGGGCGGTGACGTCACCCTGCGGGAGCCGACCCGCTTCCGCGCCCTGTCGCGGCCCGCTCGCCGCGCGCTGCTCGCGGGTCTCGACGCCGTGGTCGCGGCGAACCCCGCCAAGCTCGCCGACGTGCACGCGCACCGCGAGCCGTTCAAGCGGCTCGGTGAGCGGCTCCACCCGCACGAGTACCCCCGCTGGCCGCACGCCGCCGACGTGTTCGCGGTGGCGCGGGGCGAGAAGGAGGCGCGGTCGTTCGACAGCCGCGCCGAGGAGCTGCTCGGCGACGTCGACGTCATGGGCGCGGTGCGGCTGCTGTCCTCCGCCCCGGGCAAGCTCTTCCGTACGCTCGATCTCCTCCTGCGGATCAGCGCCGGCCAGGACGAGCGGGACGCGGTGGTGGCCGCCGCGGTGCGCGTCGCTCCCGAGGTGTCCGGCCGGGTCGTGCTCTCCGTACGCGAGCACTTCCAGAACCGGGAGCGGGAGACCGGCGCGCCCCGGATCTTCGTCAACAGCCGGGGCCGCGGCTGGGCCGCCCCCGACGTCAGGCCGCCGGTCCCCGCCGCGGACCGCGACCGTCTGATCGCCGCCCTCGACGCCGAGATACGCCGCAGGCTCCCGGCGCCGGGCCGGCTCCTGCTCGACCCCGACGTCCTCGACGTGGCGCTCCCGCTCAGCGGCCGGGCGACCGCGGCGGGGCTCGGCGTCCTGCCCCGGGGGTCGGTCTCGGCGGTCGACGGCGAGCATCTCCGCTTCTTCGTGTACTGGAAGGAGGCCGAGGAGAGCACCGACTACGATCTCTCGGCGCTGGTGCTCAACTCCGACTACGGCACCGAGTCCTGGCTCTCGTACACCTCGCTCACCGCCGTCGGGGGCGAGCACTCCGGCGACCTCACGGAGGCACCCGACGGCGCCTCCGAATTCATCAACCTGTCCCTGGACCGGGTGCGCGGCACCTTCGTCGTCCCGCAGGTCCACATCTACGCGGGCGAGGGCTTCGACGACGTCGAGGAGTCCTTCTTCGGCTTCATGCTGCGCGACGGCGAGCAGAAGGGCCGGCCCTTCGAGCCCCGTACGGTACGGATGAAGTCGGAGCTCCGCGGGGCCGGCCGGGTGGCGCTGCCGCTGGTGTTCCGCCGCGACGACGACGGCCGGTGGCACGCCATGTGGCTGCACCTGTACCTGACGGGCCTCTCGTCGGAGAACCGGGTCGAGGAGCACCAGGTGTCGGTGTCCAAGGTGGTGCGCGCCGTCGTGGAGCGCGAGCACCTGACGCTGCGACACCTGGTCGGCCTGATGTCCGACGGCGCCACGGCGGTGGAGCTGTGGGACGGCGGGCCGGTCCCGGGCGAGCCCGTGACGTACATCGGCATCGAACGTCCCGAGGGGCTGCACCCGGACTCCCGGGTCATCACCCTCGAAAACCTGCGCGACGTGATCCCGGGCTGAGTGCTAGCGTTGCCGACGGCGAGGCCATGAAGGGGCTTCCTTCTCAATTCCTGCTAAGAAACAAGCTCTTTCGCTTTCCTCGCCCATAGTCTTGCTCCCGCTCGCGACGGGGAGGCGCCTACGCGGTGCCTTCCGGTACGACGCGGATGATCGTCCTCCCGGGGCCGCGCCGGCCGGCCGGGCCCGGCGCGAACGCCGCGGGCGCCTCGGCGAGCGGACGCACCTCCCCGACCGCCGGCGTGAGCCGTCCGTCCCTCACCCGCTGTACGAGGCCGGTGAGCGTGGCCCGGTCCGGTTCGACCACGAAGAAGACGGCCCGGCCGTCCTCCGGCCTGACCGTGGGCGGCGCGGCGATGGTGACGAGGGTGCCGCCGGGACGTACCAGAGCGGCCGAGCGGTCGAGGATCTCGCCGCCGATGACGTCGAACACGACGTCGACCTGTCCGGTGTCCTCCAGCCGGTCCGCCCGGAGGTCCACAAAGGCGTCGGCGCCCAGGCCGAGAGCGGTGTCGCGGTCGGCGGACCGGCCGGTGGCGATCACCCGCGCGCCCACCTCGCGGGCCAGTTGGACCGCGATCGACCCGACGCCGCCGACGGCTCCGTGGACGAGGACCGTCTGCCCCGCCGTGAGCCGCCCGTGGTCGAACAGACCCTGCCACGCGGTCAGCCCCGAGACGGGCAGCGCGGCGGCCACGACGTGGTCGACGTCGGCGGGGAGCGGCGCCAGGTTGCGGGCCTCCACGGCCGCGTACTCGGCCAGGGATCCGTCACGGGTCCAGTCGGCCAGGCCGAAGACCCGCTGGCCGACCGTGAGGCCGGTGGTGCCGTACCCCAGCTCGGCGACCACCCCCGACAGCTCGTGCCCGGGCACACTCGGCGTACGGTCGCGGCCGGCGCGGTCGGTCCACGTCGCGGGCCAGGACAGCTCCCCGCGCGTGAAGCCGGCGGCGTGCACGCGCACGATGACGTCGTTCTCGGCGGCGTGTGGGTAGGGGAGTTCCGTCAGGGCGAGTCCGCCCGTACCGGCGTCTCGGTCGTGGACGGTGACGGCCTGCATGAGAACTCCTCTTGACGGGTGATGGGGGGCCCGGTCACGTACGGTCGCGCGCTAGCCGGTGCGCCGTGCGACGACGTGCTCCAGGAGGTCGATGTGATCGGGCAGTGTGTCCAGGCCCGTTTTCCGCTCGCCGAGGCGGACGGCGGTGTCGTACGCGGCGATGGCGTGAGCGCCATAGGCGTCGACCAGCGCGACGTGCACCGTATACGTCTTTCCCGGTGAGGAATTCAGCCCTGCGGGCAGATCGTCGCATTTCCATGTCGTGAATGCCGTGACGGTGCACGGGTCACCCGGAATGAAATACGTATCGTTCGCCGGGTCCTGTACGACGGCCCACAGGGCGTGCGAACCCGGTAGTCCGTTGACCGTACCCGACAGCCTCAGGGCCGCCCCCAGCCGGAGACCGTCCGGCTGGTCGATGTCCACGCTGGGCTGCGGGCCCCCTCCGAAGGGGGGCGGGCCGGGCGGCGGACCCGGCGGCCTCCCGTCGTCGCGGCCCATGTCCCTGGCCCCGTTCCGGCCCGTGCCGTCCGTCATTTCGGAGACAAGAATCGTCCCCATGACTCCGATGATCGCGACAACGACGGCCACCACCCCATTGGCGGCGATGGGATTCCGCTCCCACCAGGAAGGCCGGGCGGCCGGCCGCGTACCCCCGCTGCCCGCGCTCGCGCCGCCGCCCTCCTCTTCGCCGTGCATTTCCGTTCCCTCCGCCGCGCGGACCGTTCCTGGAATACGAGAACGGAATCCGTTCGGGAAGAGACACGAACCCGCGCGAGAATCATCCATTCACGGGAGCGGGGAGGGGGGCGGGGCGAGGCCGGAGGAGTACGCCCGCGCGTGAAGTCCGGTGTCTCACCCCGGGGTGCCGGTGGGGGAGGCGGAGTCAGATTCCCGGTCCGTAGCCCGGATCCGGGTGCTGTCGCGGGGTCCACCACTCCAGGAGGCCCCAGATCCCGAGCCCGAGCGCGGCCACGGCGAGGGGCACCGCGATCCAGGGGCGCCCCGTCCAGCGTGTGGCCAGAGCCCAGGCCCCGAACGGAAGGAGAGCGCCGCCGAGCGTGATGAGGGGGAGGTCGACGTAGATCACACTCAGATCCTGGGCATGGCGTTCGAACCCGCCGTCGATGCTGAACGCGGCCCGCGGCGCCCAGAGGAACGGCGCGATCGCCGCGCCGAGGCCGGCCAGAAGGCATCCGGCGCCGACGGTGGTGTTCGAAGGGGTGCTCGTGGTCTCGTCCCGTGGATCTTCGCCCATGTCAGTGACGGACGCCGAAGGCACGAGGCGTGGTTCCGTACCGAACGGTCAACCGTCCGGTACGGTCCGATGATCGGACCAGAGATCGGGCCGATCATCGGACCGGGCAGGGTCAGCCGGTGATCTTGAACGTGGACGGCGAGTCGTTCTGCTGGGCGACCTGGCCCGCGAACAGGTTCTTGATCGTGTTACCCGTGAACTTCCCGGTGCCGGTCACCCCCTTCGCCACCCAGATGCCCTGCTTGGCCGGGCGGTCGATGGTGTTGTTCGTCAGCGTCAGGTTGACGCGGGGTCCGGTGACGCTGAAGCCCGCGGCGAGCGACCCCCGGATGATGTTGTCGGTCATGGTGACGTTCGAGTAGGCGTTCGGGAACAGCGAGGTGCTCGACGTGGACCCCACGTTCGCGCCGTACCGAAGGCCGTTCCAGCCGCCGCCACCGTTCAGGACGTTCCCGGTGATCGTGGCGGACTCCAGGGGGTGCCCCGTCTCGCCGAACACGCTGACTTCCAGGGCGTTGTTCGAGGACACACTGTTCACGAGGTTGTTGCGCACCTCGACGTTCTTGCCTCCGGCGACCCGGATGCCGTTGGCCCACCAGGGGGCGATCGCGGTGTTGTTGAGGATCTTCGCGCCGGTCACCTGGCCGTTCGTGCCGCTCGCGCCCGCGTCGGAGTACGTCGCGAAGGAGTCGTCACCGGTGTTGCGGGCGAAGTTGTTCTTCACCGTGATGTTCTGGCCGAGCTTGTTCGCGTTCGGCGTGTTGCCGTTGTTGATGTTGAAACCGTCACCGTAGCTGTCCGCCGTCCGGCTGTTCTGCACGACGCCGTTGGTGCCCGACAGCCAGTTGGCGTCGATGTGCCGCGTCCAGATCCGGTCGACCAGCCAGCCGGTGCCCTGCGCGTTGACCCCGTAGTCCGAACCGCCGTCACCGCCGATGCCCCGCCAGACCGCGTTGGCGTCGATCTGGAGATCCGTCAGCGTCGTGCCCGTACCGATCGAGATCTGCGAGCGCCACGAGCCGGCCGGCAGCGGCACCTTGCGGTAGAGGGTGGTGTACCACATGCCGGCGCCCTGCACCTTGACGCCGGTGAAGTCCAGCGGCTTCGACACCAGGCTGTTCGTCAGGTACTTGCCCGCCGGGATCCACACCGACTTCTTCTGCGTCCGGGCGGCGTCGACCGTGGTCTGGATGGCGACCGTCGAATCCTTCGAGAAGTTCGGGTCCGCGCCGTTGCTCACGACCGAGATCGAGTTGGCCGGCTGGGCCAGGGCGGCCCCGACGTTCTCCAGATCCACGGAATCGACGTCATAGACGGCGGCCGTGTTTCCCGAGTCCTTCTGGAGTTTGATGGTGCTGCCCGCGGCGATGGGAGCACCCGTGACCCGGACCGGGAACTCGTTGTAAAAGCGGTAGGCCACTCCGCCCGCGCGGGGGTCGTCCGGGTTCGTCGTCGCGCCGCGGTAGTTCCACGCCTGCCGGGAACTCAGGGTGATCGCCTGGCGGAACGTGCCGTTCACGTACAGGTTCAGCGACGCGTCGATGCCGCCGCCCGCCGCCGAGTCCGGAATGGAGGCGCGTACCACGAGCGTATTGGCGTTTTTGCCGGTGCTGTTCGGCAGTGTCACCGAATCGCCGTTGGCCTTCAATTCGACCAGCGAATAGCCGGAGGCCTCGCCTTCCAAGGTGGCCTTGGTCGGTGCCGCCGCGCCGGGGGCGATCGAACGGACGCGGGCGCCGCCGCCCAGCGTTCCGGTCTCGGCCTCGACCGTCACGAAGGGGGTGGTGGCGCCGGCCGCGGCGACGATCTGCGGCTCGGACAGGGCCTGAGCTGCGACAGCCTTCGTGGCGGACGCGGTGGCCACGGACTCGGTGCGAACGATGCCGCTTTGTACGGACAACGCGCCTGCGGCAAGCAGCGCGAGGCCGCATATGCCAGGCACTATTTTGCGGTACATGTTTACCCTCTGGTGGGATGGGCGACTGTGGGGGGATCGCCGGACCGCGAGCGGATACTGCCCGAAGGGTCCTCGGGAGTCGGGACGGTGGGGATGTGCCGCCCGCTGTGCCGCTCTCTGTGCCGGCGGTTCGACCAGACGATTCGACTATACGTCCGTGATTGAACTGCTGATCTTCCGGCCCGTCAACTCTCCTCGCTCCGTGAGAATATTCCTCACGCTGAGCGCAATACCGCGTACGAGGTGTAGCCCATTACCCGGCGGTATCGAAGTGAATATCGCCCCTGTTCGCACCCCTTCACGGAGGCGGCGGGCCATCGCCTTCTACGGCAAGTCCTGGGTCTCCAGGCTCATCAGCTCCGCCTGGGTCGGAGCGCCGAGTTCCGCCACCCGCTGCGCCTGGCGTTCCGTCATCTCCTGGAAGGTCTGGCGCGCGGTACGGCCGTTGCCGAAGCCCTCGTCGCGGGGGAGCCGCTCGAAGAGCCCCGTCAGGGCCTCCCTGGCCGCCGGCGTCAGCTCGTACCGGTGTTCCCTCGCCTGGTGTTCGAAGATCGAGACGAGTTCGGGCGCCGCGTAGTCCTCGAACACCAGCGTCCGGCCGAAGCGGGAGGACAGACCCGGATTGGAGTTGACAAAACGGGTCATCTCCTCGGGATAGCCCGCGGCGATCACCACGATGTCGTCGCGGTGGTCCTCCATCAGTTTGACCAGGGTGGTCACGGCCTCCAGGCCGAAGTCGTTGCCGCCGCCCGGCGGCGCCAGCGCGTACGCCTCGTCGATGAAGAGCACCCCGCCCAGCGCCCGGGTGAACGCGGCGGTCGTCTTGGGACCCGTATGACCGACGTACTCCCCGACCAGGGCCGTACGGTCCACCTCGACCAGGTGCCCGCGCCGCAGCAGCCCGAGC
Organism: Streptomyces sp. SID3212; assembly: GCF_009865405.1. Lineage (GTDB taxonomy): Bacteria > Actinomycetota > Actinomycetes > Streptomycetales > Streptomycetaceae > Streptomyces. Next base: position 11,774 of record NZ_WWJY01000242.1, read on the forward strand.
GCCTTGAGGAGCCTGCCGTACAGCCGCGCGACCGTCGTCTTGCCGGTGCCCGCGTTGCCCGCGAAGACCAGATGGCGGCTGAGCGGCGGGGCCGGCAGCCCGGCCTCCTCGCGGCGGCGGACGGTCCGCATCAGCTGGACCAGCGAGCCCACGTCGTGCTTGACCCGGTCCAGACCCACCAGCTCCTCCAACTCGGCCAGCAGGTCGTCCAGATGCTCCTCGTCGGCCTCGGGGTCCTCCGAGGAGGCCGAAGCGGGGGAGGAGGTCCCCGGCGAGGAGGGCGCGGGAAGGGCCGTCGGCGCGGTGTCCGTCCCGGGCCGTACGAGCGGCGCCCCGTCCGCCGTGCAGTCCTCCAGTACGGGCATGGCCCCCGCGTCCTCGCCCAGCGCCTCGGCGCAGTCGCGGATCCGGCACTGCCGGAAGACCGGCTCCGCCGACGCCCCGACGTGCAGGGCCGGGAAACCCGCGCCCGTCACGTCGAGCGAGGTGAAGGTGCCGCCGGCGCCCTCGGCGAGGAAGACACCGTTCTTGGCGGGGCGGTGGATCCGTACATCGGTGAACGACGGTTCCGCCCCCGTCCATACGACGATCCCGGAGCCCGCGCACTCCTCCACCGACCCGCCGGTCACCGTCACGTCCGCCCCGGCGTCGACCACCACACCGGCCGCCCCCGCGCCGGTGATCCGGACGCCGGTGAGCGCGGCGGCGCCGCCCTCGGCGATCTGGACGCCGGTCTCGGCCGTGGCGCTCACCGTGGTGTGCTCCACGCGTGTCCCGGCGGCCGAACCCACCACGAGGCCGGAGGCCGCGCCGTCGATCCGGCAGCCCGTGACCGTCGCGGCGGCCCGGTCGAGGACCGCGACCCCGGTCATGCCGAGGCCGCCCAGCGCGCAGTCCGTCAGCTCCGCCCGGGCCTCGTCCGTGACATGGACGCCGTGTTCCGCGCCCTCACGCACCAGGCAGTCGGTCAGGCGCCCGGTGGCCGTACCGGACAGGTGTACGGCGCTGAACGCGCTGCGGTCGATCCGGCAGTCGGTCAGCAGCGCCTCCGCCCCGTCGCTGACGAGCAGCCCGTTGGCCCCCGCGCCGGAGACCACGCACCCGTGCGCCGTCAGCGCGGCCCGGCCCGCCACCACCAGTCCGCTGGCCCTCGGCTGCCGGATCCGGACGTCGGTGAGTTCGGCCCGCGCCGCGCCCGTGAGGTGCACGCCCGCCGAACCCGGCGCGTCGATCCG
>NZ_WWJY01000243.1 GCF_009865405.1 Streptomyces sp. SID3212
CGGCCGGCCCGCCGACGCGGGCGCGACGGGCGTGTCGGCGAGGAGCACGGCCGGGGTGTGGTGCCGCAGCGCCCGGTGCCCGTCGGCGGCGGACCGTACCCCCTGGGCCGCCAGCAGCCCGGCCACCACGGCCACGGTCAGGGCCAGCGCCCATACGGCCGGCAGCATCCACGCCTCCACCGCGTCGCTGCGGCGCCGGAGCGGATTGCGTCTCCAGCGCCACCACAGTCCCGGCCGGGGGCGAAGGACTCTCATCATCCGCGCGTACCCACCTCTCCCCATCCCATGGCTCGGCCCGCCGGGGCGTGTTGCCCCGACAGGCGGTGGACCGGGCGCATGCGGGCCGTGGGTCCCCCCTCCTTCGTAACACGCGAATGTTGCGCGGACGATCCACCGGGCGGGGGCTTAAAGCAATCTCCATGAACGGCGGCGGGCGCGCCGGCGCGCGATCCGCGCCGGGGGACGGTCGACGCGCGCTCAGCGCGGGAAGGCCGCCGTGGTCGCGACGAACCGTTCGGCGTCGTCGAGCCACGGGTAGTGGCCCGCCCCCGGCTGGACGACGTAGGTGGCGTCGGGGAAGAGTCCGGCGTACTCCGCCACCGCCGACGGGGGTGTGTTCAGGTCGAACTCCCCGGCGAGGAGCAGGACGGGGCCCTGGTGGGCGGCGAGCGCCGTACGCGTGGTCTCCGGGTTGAACGCGCCGTCCGCCCCGAAGAGGGCGACGGCCTCCTGGTTGGCCGGCCGGCTCGCGGCCTGGTGCCGCCGCGCCTCGGGGTCCCACCGGCCGCTGAAGAAGGGGGCGACGGCGTCCCAGTCGGTGCCGGTGCCCTCGGTGATCGCCTCCAGGGCGGTGAACGCCGGCGGGAACCACGGTTCGTCCTCACGGAGCCGTGCGAGCGCGCGCCGCGTCTCACCCGTGACGGTGATGCCGACAGCGGCGGGGCCGGGGGTGATCAGGGCCAGCCCGCGGATGTTCTCCGGGTGGCGGGCCGCGTACTGCACCGCGATGTTCGCGCCCCCGGAGTGGCCGAGCAGGTCGGGCCTGACGAGTCCGAGGTGGTCGCGCAGGGCTTCGACGTCGTCCACGAGACGGTCGCAGCGGTACGAGGAGGTGTCCTCCGGGATCGCGGACCCGCCGGTGCCCCGGAGGTCCAGGACGATCAGCCGGCGGTGTGCGGCCAGGCCGCCGAGGTCGCCGAGGTAGGCGGAGTCCGCGGGGCCTCCCGGGACGCAGATGACGGGGTCACCGTCTCCGATCGTGCGGTAGGCGAGCCGGGTTCCGTCGGGCGCGGAGAAAGTAGGCATGGCGGGGATCCTGTCAACGAGGCCCGGGCCGGAACAACCGGAATACGCGTGCGGCGCGGACGCCGTCACCCCGTCACCGCGGGACGCCGGACCCGAAGTCACTCCGGGACGCCCCGCACGCCGTCACCCCGGGACGGACAGCGGGCGGTGCTCGCGCAGCCAGGTCACGGCGTAGGCGACCGCGTCCGCCAGCGGGAACAGCCGCGCCTGCGCCGCGCCCACCCGGCCCCGCACCACCGGGTGTTCCTTCTCGAAGGCCGCTCCCAGCTCTGCGAAGCCGTCGCTGGTGATCGCGACGTCGCGCACCGTGCTCCAGCGGCGGCCCCCGGGGGTCATGACCGCGAAGGAGTTGTCGACCCGCGCCGCCGGGACCCGGTATTCGGCCAGGTGGAACGCCGTACACGTGTCGAAGCCCGCGCCCAGCAGAAGGATCCGCGCCCCGGCCTCCTCCAGCCGTGCGAGCGGGCTGTGCTCGCCCAGTTGGCAGTCCAGGGCGTGACCGGCCACGATCCCGGCGGCGCGCGGGCCCAGGGCCGCGAACGAGGTCTGCGGGTGGTCGCTGCGGAGGGCGCCCGGCCAGTTCCGTACGGTCTCCGGGATCACACCGACGCCCCGTGCGGGCGTGACGCGGGGGTCGTACGGGGGCATGCACGCGCGGATCGCCGCCCACCAGGCCTCGGGCACCGGGGGGTTGTGCCAGTCGGCGGGTTCCGAGTTGCCGCCGGAGTGGGCCGGCACCACCAGGGTCCCGTCGTCGCCCAGGGTGTCCAGCAGCGCCCCCACGACCGCCTCCGCGCCGCCGCAGACCCAGCCCAGCGAGCTGAGGGAGGAGTGGACGAGGACGGTCTCGCCGGGACGCAGGCCCAGGTCACGCAGTGCGGCGGCGATCGAGCCGCGCGTACACAGGGGACCGGCCTGAGGCGGTGGGAACATAACCCTGAGTGTGCCCCCGCCCATGACCCCGCACCACCTGTTTGTCTCGGCGGACCCGCTGTCAGGCCGAGGGGGCGATGGACCGCAGGGCGGCGGTCAGCCGGGTGATGTCGGCGCTCTCCAGATGGTCCAGGACGTGGCGCCGCACGCTGGCCAGGTGGGCCGGCCACGCCTCCTCCAGCCGCGCGAAACCGGCGTCCGTGAGGACGGCGTTCCACCCGCGGGCGTCTCCGTCGCACCTGACCCGCCGGACCAGGCCCCGCTCTTCCAGGCGCGTGACCACCCGGGTCATCCCGCTGACCGAGAGGTTGCAGGCCGCCGCCAGCTCGCTCATCCGCAGCAGCCGGTCCGGCGCCTCGGACAGATGCATCAGAGTCGTGTACTCGCTCACGGGCAGCTGGCGCTCGCGCACCATGTCGGCGTCGACGGCGCGGGGCAGGACCGACATCACCCGGCCCAGCTCTCTGATCAGGGCTTCTTCATCGGCACTGAGGGGCCGGAGCGAGGATCTCGTCTGGGCGGTCATGCTCCCATCATAGTTGCTTGACGAAGCAACTACCAAGGTGTTTGCTTGACGAAGCAAGGACCGCGCGACAAGAAGGCAGAGGAACAGCAATGACCAGGATCGGGATCATCCTCGGCAGCACCCGCCCCGGACGCAACGGGGAGGCCGTGGCCCGCTGGGTGCACGAGGTGGCCGCACAGCGCTCCGACGCGGAGTTCGAGCTGGTGGACCTGCTCGACTTCCAGCTCCCCCACCTGGACGAGGCGTACCCGCCCGCGATGGGCCAGTACGCCCAGCCGCACACCCTGGCCTGGGCGGAGAAGATCGCTTCGTTCGACGGGTACGTGATGGTGACACCGGAGTACAACCACTCCACCTCCGGCGCCCTGAAGAACGCCATCGACTTCCTCTACCGGGAGTGGAACAACAAGGCGGTCGGCTTCGTCAGCTACGGCTCCGCCGGCGGCACCCGCGCCGTGGAGCACCTGCGTCTGATAGCCGGCGAACTCCAGATGGCCGACGTACGCAACCAGGTGGCGTTGTCCCTCTTCACCGACTTCGAGAACTTCAGCGTGTTCAAGCCCACCGACCCCCAGCGCGACGCCCTCACCACCACGCTCGACCAGGTCGTCGCCTGGAGCGAGGCGCTCGCGCCGCTGCGCAAGAGCTGAACGCGGCGGTACCGGCGGGCCGCCGGGCGCGGGCGGGAGACGCGGTTACGATGCGGCCATGGCTGTCCTCGGACTGGGTTTGGCGGCGCTGGGCCGCCCGGAATACCTGACGGTCGGTCATGGCGCCGCCCTCGGCGCCGACCGCTCGGTCGACGCGCTCCGCACGCGCTGCGAGCAGGTCTGCGACGCGGCGTGGGCGGGCGGCGTCCGGTGGTTCGACGCCGCCCGCTCGTACGGCCTGGCCGAGCAGTTCCTGTCCGGGTGGCTGACCGGGCGTGACGTGCCGGCCGACGACATCACCGTGTCGTCCAAGTGGGGTTACACCTACACCGCCGACTGGCAGGCGCACGCCGAGGTCCAGGAGGTCAAGGACCACTCGGCCGCCGCCCTGGCCCGTCAATGGCCGCAGACGGAGGCGCTGCTCGGGCCCTGGCTGCGCCTCTACCAGGTCCACTCGGCGACGCTGGAGTCGGGGATCCTCGACGACAAGGCCGTCCTGCGGGACCTCGCCGCGCTGGGCGTACCCGTGGGCCTCAGCCTCAGCGGCCCCGGCCAGGCCGACACCCTGCGCCGGGCCCTGGGTGTCCAGGTCGGCGGGGCACCCCTGTTCTCCGCCGTACAGGCCACCTGGAACGTGCTGGAGCCCTCCGCCGGCGCCGCGCTCGGCGAGGCCAAGGCGGCGGGGTGGACCGTGATCGTGAAGGAGCCGCTGGCCAACGGGCTGCTCGCGGTGCCGGGGCCCGCGACCCGGGCGCTGGGGGACCACCCCGACGTCACCGCGCTGGCCGCCGCCCTGGCCCAACCCTGGGCGGACGTCGTCCTCTCCGGCGCCACGACGGTCGGCCAGCTGCGCTCCAATCTGACGGCGACCACCGCCCCGGCCCCCGACCCGGACCGCCTCACCGGGCTGGCGGTCGACCCGGGGACGTACTGGAACCGGCGCTCGGCGCTGCGGTGGACGTAGGGGCGACTCCGCTCCCCCACCGGTGCGCACCGGGACCGCCTGCCACAATTGGCGCAGCGCCGGCGTGTGACAGAGCATGCCGCGGACCACGGAGGATCCTGTGCCGCTGACTTCGGAGCCGCTGCGGAAGCTGGGCTTCCTGACCATCGGGCTCTTCGACGACGCCGATCCCCGCCGGGGCCACGAATCGACCCTGGAGATCATCGAACTGGGTGAGCGGCTCGGTTTCGACAGCGCGTGGATGCGGCACCGCCACCTCCAGTACGGCATCTCCTCCCCCGTCGCGGTCCTCGCCGCCGCCTCGCAGCGCACCAGCCGCATCGAACTGGGCACCGCCGTCATCCCGTTGGGCTGGGAGAACCCGCTGCGGCTGGCCGAGGACCTGGCGACGGTCGACATCCTGTCGGGGGGCCGCCTCAACCCCGGGATCAGCGTCGGTCCGCCGATGCACTACGACCAGGTCAAAGAGGCGCTCTACCCGGACACCGCCGACGCCGAGGACTTCAGCTACGCCCGGGTGGAACGGCTCCTGAGCTTCGTACGGGGCGAACCGGCCACGAACTTCAGCGGCACCGAGGGCTTCGAGGTGTTCTCCGACCGTGTCCAGCCGCACGCCGCCGGTCTGGGCAGCCGCATGTGGTACGGCGGGGGGAGCCTGCGGTCCGCCCGGTGGGCCGGCGAGCACGGCATGAACTACCTGACCAGCAGCGTCGTGAAGGCGGAGGAGTCGGAGGACTTCGCCGAGATCCAGCTGTCGCACGTACGGGCCTTCCGCGCCCACCACCCCGACGGCGACCGGGCCCGGGTCTCGCAGGGGCTCGTCGTGATCCCCACGGACAGCGCGTCGTCCGAACAGCGCGCGAAGTACGAGGAGTTCGTCGCGAAGCGGACGCCGCGCACGACCACACCGCAGGGGCCCGCGCGCATGTTGTTCGCGCGCGACCTGGTCGGCACCTCGGCGGAGATCGCCGAACAGCTGTACGCGGACGTCGCGTTCCGGGAGATCGACGAGGTCGCGTTCGCGCTGCCCTTCACGTTCGGCCACGAGGACTACGTGCAGATCCTCACCGACATCGCCACGAAGCTCGGCCCGGCGCTGGGCTGGCGGGCGCCGGAGAAGGACCAGCTGGAGAAGGACCAGCCGGACAAGGACTGACCGAAGGACCGGAAGGGAAGCAGGATCGTGGAGCCGAAACACTTAACAGCCATGTCCCGCCGCGTGATGCTGGCGGCGGGCGCCGGGACCGCGCTGGCGGGCGTCCTGCCCCTGGGGACGTCGGCGTACGCGTCGGGTCCGCGCGACCACGTGCCACTCACACGGCAGTTGCTCGCCCTCGAAGAGGAACGGTCGGCCCGGCTGGGGGTGTTCGCCCACGACGTGGCGACGGGCCGGACCGTCCTGCACCGGGGACACGAACGTTTCCCGATCTGCTCGGTGTTCAAGACGCTCGCCGTCGCGGCCGTGCTGCGGGACCTGGACCGGGACGGTGAGTACCTGTCCCGGCGGGTGCGGTACACCGAGCGGGATGTCGTACGGTCCGGACACGCACCGGTCACCGGCCTGCCGGCCAACCTCGCCCAGGGCATGACGGTCGAGGCCCTGTGCGCCGCGAGCATCACCCACAGCGACAACACCGCCGCGAACCTCCTGCTCGGGAAGCTCGGCGGACCGGCGTCGGTCACCCGTTTCTGCCGCTCCGTCGGGGACACCGTGACCCGGCTCGACCGGTGGGAGCCCGAGCTGAACTCGGCGGAACCTGACCGGGTCACGGACACCACGGGCCCGTACGCCGTCGGCCGGACCTACGCCCGGCTGATCCTGGGCCACGCCCTCGATCCCGGGGACCGCGAACGGCTGACCGGCTGGCTGCTGGCCAACACCACGGGCGGCGCACGCCTGCGCGCGGGCCTCCCCGACGACTGGACCGTCGCCGAGAAGACCGGGACGGGCGACTACGGCACCACGAACGACGTGGGCGTCGCGTGGCCCCCCGGCCGGCGCCCCGTCGTCCTGTCGGTCCTGTCCACCCAGGAGGACCCCGACGCCCCGGCCGACGACCAACTGGTCGCCAGGACGGCCGCGTTGGTGACAGCGGCACTCACCTGACGGCCGGTCACCAGCTCCTGGTCACGAGGGTCACGCGCTGGTGGTCACGCCCCGGTGGTCACGCCCCCGTGGTCGAGCCGGGGCGGACGATCATCAGGACCGTGACCGTCGCCCAGAGCAGGTTGAAGACGCCGGTCAGCATCGCCAGCCGGGCGGTCGTGGCGCGGTCGACCGTCACCCGCCCGGTGCCCGTCCCCACGAGGGTGTCGAGGACGGCCTCCTGGGAGGGCAGGATCAGCAGGCCCAGGACGATCGCGGCCGCCGCGGTGAGAACGATCGACGTGATCAGCCAGGGACTGCCCAGGACGTGCATCGAACGGGCCGTCGCGAGCCCGGCCAGCGGCACGGCCAGCCCCACTCCCGCGTAGACGTAGGACACGCGGTGCAGCACCCGCACCGTGGCCAGGCCCTCCGCGTCCGGGGCGGCGGCCACGCGCCGGGCCGCGGCGGGGAACATGCTGGCCGCGACGGTCACGGGACCGATGGCGACGATGGCGACCAGCACATGGACGGTGAGCAGGAACTTGGTCATCGGGAGAACGTCTCTTTCTGTGGTGTGGTCCGTGATCGTCAGGGCCACCGCGCTCACGCTAGAGCCGGCCGGTCACCTCCCCCCATGGGCCGGAACGACAGATGTCGACGGATTCTCGCCATCCCTCCGAGCTGGGGTGACAAGCGGTTCGTGAGGAACGCCCCCGGTACCTGGCTCGGCGGGAACCCGTCTATCGTCGGTTCCGTGCATACGGTTGCGGTGCTGGCGCTGGACCATGTGGTGGCCTTCGACATGGCCGTCCCGATCGACGTCTTCGGGCGCGTCCGCCTGCCCGACAGCCGCCGCCCGTACCGGGTGCGGGTGTGCGGGGTGACCCCGGAGGTGGCGGGCGACGCGTTCTCGCTCAGCGTGCCGTGGGGTCTGGAGGCGCTGGCCGACGCCGACACGATCATCGTGCCGGGCTGCTCCGAGCACGCGGGACCGCCTCCCGAGGAGGCGTTGGAGGCACTGCGGACGGCGGCGGCGCGGGGCACCCGTATCGCCTCGATCTGCACCGGTACGTTCATCCTCGCCGCGGCCGGACTCCTCGACGGCCTGGGCGCCACCACCCACTGGGTCGCGGCCGAGGCGTTGGCGCGCCAGTACCCGGAGGTGGACGTGCGCCCCGATGTGCTCTACGTCGACAACGGGCAGTTGCTGACCTCGGCCGGGGCCGCGGCCGGGCTCGACCTGCGCCTGCATCTGATCCGCCGCGACCTCGGCTCCGCCGTGGCGGCCGACGCCGCGCGGCTGTCGGTGATGCCGCTGGAACGGGAGGGCGGCCAGGCGCAGTTCATCGTGCACGAGCAGCCGCCGGTGCCGCGCGGGTCGGTGCTCGAACCGGTCCTGTCCTGGATCGAGGACAACCTCGGCCACGACCTCACGCTGGACACGATGGCCGCCCGGTGCGGGATGAGCGAGCGGACGTTCAGCCGACGCTTCCGCGAGCAGACCGGAACCACGCCCCTGCAATGGCTGCTGCGCGCCCGCGTCCGCCGGGCGCAGTACCTGCTGGAGACGACCGACCACTCCGTCGAACGGGTGGCGGAACAGGCCGGGTTCGGCTCCCCCACGGCGTTCCGCGAGCGGTTCAAGCGGGTCGCGGGCACCACACCGCAGGCCTACCGGGCCTCGTTCCAGCCCCGTACGGTCATGAGCGGCGTGCGGTCATGAGCCGACGGACATGACCTCCGGTGGCAGCCCGACGACGTGGTGGTGGAACCCACCGGTCGCCCAGGTGGACCCGTCGGCGGTGACCGCGAACCCCTCCGTGTCCGGCAGGGCCTCCAGCCAGTCGCGGGCCCGCTCGCCCATGGCGTACGCCGCGGTGGCCCGTACGTCCGCGACGGTCAGCCCCGCCGGGCAGACCACCGTGAGCGACGCGAGTCCGCCGGCCGGGGCCTCGCCCGTACGGGGGTCGACGATGTGGCAGCCGCGCTCGGCGGGACCCGAGGTGGCCACCCCCAGGCCGTCCCCGGCCTCGACGACCGTGACGAGCGCGCCCGGCCGCAGCGGGTCGGCGATGCCCACCCGCCAGGGCCCGCCCAGCAGTTGGACGTCACCCCCGCCGTTGAGACAGACCGCTCCCGCGCCGGCCTCGGCGACCGTCCTCGCCGCCCGCTCCACCGCCCACCCCTTCACCAGCCCGGTCGGATCGAGCCCGCCCGCGTGGCCGGTCGTGAACCATCCCCCGCTCTCCCGCTCGGCCGCCGCGCACAGGGCCAGCACCTCGGGGACATCGGGGTCGCAGTCGGACTCCGCCAGTTCGCCCCGGGCGAGACGGGTGATCTCGCTGTCCTGACGGTACGTCGAGAAGATCTCGTCGGCGCGGTGGAGCGAGGCGACGGCGGCGCGCAGTCCGGCGCGGACCCGGGCCCCGTCGCGCACGCCCCGGATGTCGAACGAGAAGACCGTCCCCATCGACTCCTCGACGTGGCGCAGGCGTTCACCCTCCGCGGCCATCAGACCCCGGCCTTGTCGAGGGCGCTCTGGAGCGAGTCCTGGTAGCCCTTGCTGGTGTAACTGGCGCCCGAGACGGCGTCGATCCCCGCGCTCTGCGCGGCGAGGGCGGCCTGGTTGAGCTTGGGGACGGCGTTGGCCGTGACCGACTTGCTCTGCGCGTCGGAACCGGGCGCCTGAACGGCCGCCGCCTTGACGATCCTTGTGCCGCTGAGGGTCAACTGCACCTGGACGGGCCCGTACTGGGTGTCGACCGCGTCACCGAGCACCGTCCGCACGCGCGGCGGCGCGGGCCGGGCCGGGCGGCTCGC
>NZ_WWJY01000244.1 GCF_009865405.1 Streptomyces sp. SID3212
CCGCCGCCCGGGCGGGCATCAGGGCCGGGGACACCGTACGGACCGTGGACGGCGCGTCCGTCGCGAAGCGGCCCGTGACGGAGGTCATGGCGCTGCTGCGCGGCGACACGAGGAGCGCGCCGGCCGGTTCCTCCGTGGTGCTGGGCCTGGAGCGGGACGGCCATCGCTGGACGCGTACGCTGCGGCGGGCCGAGCTGACCACCGAATCGGTCACGGTCGGCACGCTCGCGGGCGGCGCCCGGCTGATCAAGGTCGAGGCGTTCACGAAGGGCACGGGCGCGCGGGTACGGGACGCGGTGCTGGACGCCCCCGGCGAGGCCGGCGTCCTCCTCGACCTGCGGGGCAACGGCGGCGGGCTGGTCTCCGAGGCCGTCACGGCCGCCTCCGCGTTCCTGGACGGCGGCCTGGTCGCCACGTACGACATAAACGGCGAGCAGCGGGTGTTGAACGCTGATCCGGGGGGCGACACCACCCGGCCCCTCGTGGTGCTGGTGGACAGCGGCACGATGAGCGCGGCCGAGCTGGTGACGGGCGCCCTCCAGGACCGGGGCCGGTCCATCACGGTCGGGGCGCGTACCTTCGGCAAGGGCTCGGTGCAGATGCCGAGCAAGCTGCCGGACGGCTCCGTCGCGGAGCTGACCGTCGGGCACTACCGCACGCCGGACGGCCACGGGGTCGACGGCCGGGGCATCACCCCCGACGTGCAGGTGAGCGAGCGGGCACAGGACCGGGCGCGGACCGTGCTCAGCGGCCTCGGCGGAAATGGTTAAGGAAAACCGCGTCCAGGTGCGAAAATGGAAGGACTATGGCTAAGGAAACAGGGCGCAAGCTGATCGCGCAGAACAAGAAGGCGCGGCACGACTACCTCATTATCGACACCTACGAGTGCGGTCTCGTGCTGACCGGCACCGAGGTGAAGTCCCTGCGCCAGGGGAGGGCGTCGCTCACGGACGGCTTCGTGCAGATCGACGGCGGCGAGGCCTGGCTGCACAACGTGCACGTACCGGAGTACACGCAGGGGACGTGGACCAACCACAGCGCCCGGCGCAAGCGGAAGCTCCTGATGCACCGGCTGGAGATCGACAAGCTGGACTCCAAGTCGAGCGAGTCGGGGCACACGATCGTGCCGCTGGCCATGTACTTCAAGGACGGCCGGGCGAAGATCGAGATCGCGCTGGCGAAGGGCAAGAAGGAGTACGACAAGCGTCAGACGCTGCGGGAGAAGCAGGATCTGCGCGAGACGAACCGCGCGGTCGCGGCCGTCCGGCGCAAGCAGCGGGCCTGACGGGCCCGCCGCCCGGGCGCACCGCGCGGGGAATACGCGTGGACCGTGGTCGGTTGATCACGTAGGATGGGGCGTGCACTCCATCGAGGGTGCATGCAGGAAGCAGTTTGAAAAAACAACATGGGGATGATCGGTTTCGACAGCGGATGTCGAAGCAGGTGAAGCGAGCCGAGGAAGCGGCAATGATCTCGTAAACCATATGTCGCAAACAATAATCGCCACTTCTAAGCGCGATTCCTCCGCCTTCGCTCTCGCTGCCTAATTAGCAGCTAGCGAAGACTCCGCGGAGTGTCAGCCCGGGGCTGTTCCCGACCCGGATCCTGGCATCAATGAGGGAACTAAACTTCTAGGTCCGGTCACGGGACCTGGAAGGAAATCAAACAGTGACTGAGCCCGTCGGAGACTTGTCCGTGTGATCTCCGGGGCCGAGAAAATCGTAACGGACTGCGCTCGGAGAAGCCCTGGTTCTGCACCGTTGGACGCGGGTTCGATTCCCGCCATCTCCACAACACCCCATGTGAGGCCGAGGCCCCGCTGCCCCCAAAGGCAGCGGGGCCTCAGTCGTGTCCGGAGGACGCCGCGACCAGCAGCGCGACGAGCGCGGCGGCGGGCGGCACGGCGTATCCGAGTGCCGGCCCCAGGTGCTCCACCGTCCAGCCCCCCACCGCCGAGCCGGCCGCGATGCCGCCGAGCAGGGCGGTGACGGCCAGGGTCATGCCCTCGTTCAGCCGCCCCGCCGGGGACAGGCCCTGGACCAGTCCCATCGCCGTCACCATGGTCGGGGCGGTCGCCGCGCCCGCCAGCAGGAGGCTCCCGGCCAGCAGGGGCAGTGAACCGGACAGCGCCGCGAGTAGCGGGACGGTCAGCAGCGTGCTCATCGCGGCGAGGCAGAGCACCAGCCGGCGGGCGGCCCGGCGTGGTGGCGGGAGCAGGCCCAGCAGGAGTCCGGCGACGCACGACCCGCCGGCCTGGAGCGCCAGCACCGCGCCGCCCGCCCAGGCGGGATGACCGCCGTCGTCCGCGAAGGCGAGGGTCACGACCTCGGTCGCGCCGAAGACCGCGCCCGTGGCGAGGAGGACGGCGAGCAGGGCGGTCAGCGCGGGGGAGCGGAGAGGGGCGCGCGCCGCCCCCGTACCCCCGGCGGCCGGCGGTTCGGTGGACCGCTGCCCCGCGAAGAGCAGGATGCCGGTCAGCAGGAGGACCGCGCCGGTCAGTGTGCCCGCCTCCGGGAAGAGCGCCGAGCAGAGGACGGCGGCCAGCACCGGTCCCAGCATGAAACACAGCTCGTCGGCGGCCTGTTCGAAGGAGCGGGCGGTGTGCCGCGCCGCCCGGTGCTCCGGGGTGTCGGCGCGGAACAGATGGACCCAGCGCGCGCGGGACATCCCGCCGGTGTTGGGGGTGGTGGCGGTCGCGGCGTACGCGGCGAAGAGCGTCCAGTCCGGCGCGCGGTGACGGACGCAGAGCACCAGGGCGAGTGAGCCGAGGACGGCCGACGCGGCGGCGGGGACGGCGATCCGGGCCTGCCCGTGCCGGTCAATCAGACGGGCCACGCCGGGGGCGGCCAGGGCGGTGACGGCGAGGCCGGTGGCGGTGACGGCCCCGGCGAGCGCGTACGAGCCGCGCTGACCCGCGATCATGATCACCGCGCTCACGGTGAACATCCCCGCCGGGAGCCGGGCGAGCAGCGATCCGGCGGTGAAGGCGCGGGCGCCCGGGGGCGCGAAGAGGCGCGCGTACGGATTCACGCGCCGGGCCGGGCTCCGGTACGCCGGTACGCGCTCAGGGGTTTCGGGCGGACGGCCGGTGGATTGAGGCATGGCCCCACCCTCACGGCCGGTGCGGCGCGCGGTCCAACACCTGATCGGTGGCCATTCACGCAGCCGTGTTGTTGAATGCGGCGGATGTCCCGAGACATCGAACCTCGGCTCCTCCGCGCCTTTGTCGCCGCCGCCGAGGAACTGCACTTCACCCGCGCCGCCGCGCGGTTGTACGTTGCCCAGCAGGCCCTCAGCCGCGATATCCGGCGTCTGGAAGGGGAGTTGGGGACCGGACTCTTCGTCAGGACCACCCGGCAGGTGGCGCTCACAGGGGACGGTGAGCGGCTTCTGCCGTACGCCCGGAGGGTGTTGGCGGCGCAGGACGACTTGCTCGCCGCCTGTGCCGAGGGGGCGAGGCCGTTGCTCGTGGACCTCAACTCCGAGGGGCTGCTGACCTCCGGGCGGGTGCTGGCGCGGGCCCGTGAACTCGCGCCGGACTGTGAGTTGATGGCCCGGTTCGAGAGCGGTCTGACCGGTGCCGCCGGGGAGATGCGCGCCGGACGGCTCGACGTGTCCTTCGGGTACTTCGACGGGCTCGCGCGCGGGATGCGTGCGGGGTTGCGGTGCCAGCTGGTGCGGTACGAGCCGATGGCCGTGCTGTTGCCGTACGACCATCCCCTGGCGGACCGCGCGGAGGTGCCGCTCGCCGCGCTCGCCGGGGAGCGGGTGTACGCGGGGGCCGGGAATCCGCGGACGCCGGAGTGGACCGAACTGGCGCGGCAGCTCTTCGCCGGGCGGTCCGTCGCGCTCCGGGAACCGGCGCCGATGGCCGTCGGGCGGGAGGAGTTCCGGCGGATCATGGCGAAACACCGCACCCCCGTCCTCACGGTGGTGGACGCGCCGGAAATGCCGGGAGCGGTGTTGCGGCCCCTCGTGGCGCCCGTACCTCTGTCACCCGTGTTTCTGGTGTGGCGGGAGAGGCTGAAACACGCCGGTGTGAACGCTTTACGGGCCGCCGCGGCCGAACTCGGCAGCGAGGGCGGATGGCTTGAAGTGTTACCCGCGAGTTGGGTTCCGCGGCCGTCACAGCATTGACGCATGGTGTCCGTCAAGCCGAGGTACGGGCGACACCTCCTTGCGCTACATTCATCGTCCGGGTGCGGTGTGGTAGGGGGCATTCCGGTTCAGGTGGGGGCCTGGACCGACGGCCTGCCCGACCAGTCGATTGCGCACCCAAGACAGTCAGTGGGGGATGTGCGCAGTAGTGGAAAAATGGCGAGATGACGCCCGAACCGGGCATTCGCAAGAGCCGATTGATGGCACTATCGAACTGGATGGCCCCGGTCGTCAGCTCTCGGAGCTGCCCGCCGGTGCCCACCCCGCGCCGGAGTCAGGTCCCGCGCGGGAGGGTCAGGGAGACGGTTCCGACGGCCCGGTGTTCGTCGACGCGAGCGGCCGGCGGGGGAGGAAGTTCCGGCGGGCCGGCTGGGTCGTGGCGGTCGCCTGCGCCTGTTACGCGGTGATGCTGGGCGCCGCCGTCATAGGCGGCAGCTCCAGCGCGCCGTGGCTGCAAATACCCGGTCTCGCGGACAAAAAGAAGCCCGAGACGGTCGAAAACAAGCCAGTCCCGAAAGCGACACGAACAGGCTCGCAGGCGCCGGGTGATCCCGCCGCCCTGCCCACGGCGACGGACTCCAACGGCGTGGTCGTTCCCGGCCCTTCGGGCAGCGTGCCGCCCGGTGCCACGGGCACGCCCGACCCCGGTGTGTCGAAGCCAGGGGCCACGGTGAAGCCGCCGTCCGGCGGCGCCGGAACGGCCGGAGGCGCCGGAGCCGGAGCGGCGGGAGGCGCGGGCGGTACGGACCCGGGCACCGGTGCTCCGTCCGTGCCCGGCGGCCCCCCGGTCGACGACCCTGGGACCGCCGCCGGAGGAAGC
The DNA here is from genome assembly GCF_009865405.1 of Streptomyces sp. SID3212. Lineage (GTDB taxonomy): Bacteria > Actinomycetota > Actinomycetes > Streptomycetales > Streptomycetaceae > Streptomyces. The sequence goes on from NZ_WWJY01000244.1 coordinate 4,979, forward strand.
GGTGGCGAGTCGCCGCCGCCCTCCCCGGACTCCAGCCCGCCCCCCGTCGACCCGACCACCTCGCCGGCCGATCCGCCGCCGGACCAGGCGGGCGCCCAGCAACTGGCCGCGGAAGGGGCGCGTTAGATGCCTTCCTCCCGCAGACGCCCGGCCGACGGCGTCCCGCGTCAGGGCCGCGCCGCCCATCAGGGCCGTACCTCTCGCCAGAACCGAGCCAACCGAGCAGGCCGAGCCAACCGGGCCGCCCGCCGCAGACTGCCCATGCGCTACCTGCTGCCCTCGCTCGTCCTCGTCGCCATGCTCGCGATGCTCATGCTCCGCGGCTACGTCCACAGCGAGATACTCGCCGACCACCGCGTCCGCCCCCCGGCCGCCACCGACCAGGTGCCCGACCGGATCCTCGACGGCGGCCCCGTCATCGACGCGCGCTCCGCCGCGGCCCCCGCGAAGTCGCTGAGCATCCCCGACGGCCGGCTGGTCCTGACGTTCGACGACGGCCCCGACCCGCGGTGGACCCCCAAGGTCCTGGACGAGCTGAAGAAGTACCACGCCCACGCCGTCTTCTTCGTGACGGGCACGATGGCCTCGCGCTACCCGGCCCTGGTGAAGCGGATGGTGGACGAGGGCCACGAGGTCGGCCTGCACACCTTCAGCCACCCCGACCTCTCGTACCAGACCAGGACCAGGACCAACTGGGAGCTGACCCAGAACCAGTTGGCGCTGGCGGGCGCCGCCGGTGTCAGGACCTCGCTCTTCCGGCCGCCGTACTCCTCCTTCGCCGACGCCATGGACAACAAGTCCTGGCCGGTCACGCAGTACATCGGCAGCCTCGGCTACATCACGGTCCTCGACAGCGTCGACAGCGAGGACTGGAAGCGGCCCGGCGCGGCCACGATCGTGGAGCGGGCCACCCCCAAGGGCCACCGGGGCTCGATCGTGCTGATGCACGACTCCGGCGGCGACCGCTCGCAGACCGTCGAGGCCCTCGGCCGCTATCTGCCCGCCATGCAGGAGCGCGGCTACCGTCTCGTCAATCTCACCGAGGCGCTCGGCGCGCCCAGCGCCCTCACCCCGGTCACCGGCGCCGACCTGTGGAAGGGCAAGGCCTGGGTCGCCGCGGTCGCCCTCTCGGACAGCGTCACCGACGTCCTGGTCGTCGGCCTGGCCGTGATCGGCGTCCTCGTCCTCCTCCGCTTCGGCCTGATGCTGGCACTGTCCTTCGCCCACGCGCGCAAGGTCCGCCGCCCCGGCTTCCGCTGGGGCGACCCCGTCACCGAACCGGTGAGCGTGCTCGTCCCCGCGTACAACGAACGCGAGTGCATCGCCAACACCGTCCGCTCCCTGATGGAGAGCGGCCACCCCATCGAGGTCGTGGTCGTCGACGACGGCTCCACCGACGGGACGGCCGACATCGTCGAGGAGATGTGGCTGCCCAACGTCCATGTCGTACGGCAGGAGAACGCCGGCAAACCGGCCGCGCTCAACAACGGCATCGCGCACGCCCGCCACGACATCATCGTGATGATGGACGGCGACACCGTCTTCGAACCGTCCACGGTGGGCGAGCTGGTGCAGCCGTTCGGCGATCCGCGCGTCGGGGCCGTGGCGGGCAACGCCAAGGTCGGCAACCGCGACACCCTCATCGGGGCCTGGCAGCACATCGAGTACGTGATGGGCTTCAACCTGGACCGGCGGATGTACGACGTGCTCCGCTGCATGCCCACCATCCCGGGCGCGGTCGGCGCGTTCCGGCGCCAGGCCCTGGAGCGGGTCGGCGGGATGAGCGACGACACCCTCGCCGAGGACACCGACATCACCATGGCCCTGCACCGCGACGGCTGGCGCGTCGTGTACGCCGAGCGGGCCCGCGCCTGGACCGAAGCGCCCGAGTCCGTCCAGCAGTTGTGGTCCCAGCGCTACCGCTGGAGCTACGGCACGATGCAGGCGATCTGGAAGCACCGCGGGGCCCTGGTCGAACGCGGCCCCTCCGGCCGCTTCGGCCGCGTCGGCCTGCCGCTGGTCTCCCTCTTCATGGTGCTGGCGCCGCTGCTCGCGCCGCTGATCGACGTGTTCCTGCTGTACGGCCTGGTCTTCGGCCCGACCGGGAAGACGATCGTGGCGTGGCTCGGCGTCCTGCTCGTGCAGGCGGTCTGCGCCGCGTACGCCTTCCGGCTCGACCGGGAACGGATGACCCATCTGATCACCCTGCCGCTCCAGCAGATCCTCTACCGGCAGCTCATGTACGTCGTGCTGCTCCAGTCCTGGATCACCGCGCTCACCGGCGGCCGGCTGCGCTGGCAGAAGCTGCGGCGTACGGGAGTGGTGGAGGCACCGGGCTCGGTGCCGGCCCCCCGGGGGCCCAGCGGTGAGCGGAGGCCGGTGGCATGACCATCCCCTCGGCGGCCGGTGGCACGAGCGTCCCTTCGGTGGACAACGGAGCC
>NZ_WWJY01000245.1 GCF_009865405.1 Streptomyces sp. SID3212
GCCGCCGCCCCGGGCCAGCAGTTCCGCGACGCCCACCGCCCCGTACACCTCCGCCTCCGGGAACGCCGCCGTCCCCAGCACGTGGTCGAAGTGCGGATGGCTCAGCGCGACGTACGTGACGGGCCGCCCGGGGCCCAGCAGCGCGGCCACGTCGGCCCGCAGCGCCGCGCCCTCCCTGGGCGTCGAGCCCGTGTCGTACAGCAGGACGCCGGTGTCACCGGCCACGAGTCCGGCGGTCGCGTCCCACCCGGGCAGCCGGCACCGGCCCGCCCGCGGCGACAGCCGCTCCCAGCCGCGCTCTCCCCAGGCGATGTCCATAGGACGACGCTAGCGCCGAAACCGATCGCCGGCCGGGCTCACGGCGCGCGGCCCCGCGCGGTACCGTGGTCGGTCACCCTTGCTAGGGGCGTACCCCACAGCCGTACACTGTCGGGGGGAATGCTGGCACTCCCTCCGGGTGAGTGCCAAGCCGGATCCGACGGACGACAGCGGGAGGTGTGCGCGATGCTCAGTGAACGCAGACTCGAAGTGCTCCGCGCGATCGTCCAGGACTACGTCGGCACCGAGGAGCCGGTCGGCTCCAAGGCGCTCACCGAGCGGCACAAGCTCGGCGTGTCTCCGGCGACGGTCCGCAACGACATGGCGGTGCTGGAGGACGAGGGCTTCATCGCCCAGCCGCACACCAGCGCCGGCCGTATCCCGACCGACAAGGGCTACCGGCTCTTCGTGGACCGGCTGGCGGGGGTCAAGCCCCTGTCGTCGCCGGAGCGCCGGGCCATCCAGAACTTCCTGGACAGCGCGGTCGACCTCGACGACGTGGTGGGCCGTACGGTACGGCTGCTCGCGCAGCTGACCCGGCAGGTCGCCGTGGTGCAGTACCCCTCGCTGACCCGCTCGACGGTGCGGCACGTGGAACTGCTCGCCCTGGCCTCCGCCCGGCTGATGCTCGTGTTGATCACGGACACCGGCCGGGTCGAACAACGCATGATCGACTGCCCCGCGCCCTTCGGGGAGACCGCCCTCGCGGACCTGCGGGCCCGGCTCAACAGCCGGGTCGTCGGACGCCGTTTCTCGGACGTCCCGCAGCTCGTGCAGGACCTTCCCGACTCGTTCGAGCAGGAGGACCGCGGGGTCGTCACGACGGTGCTCGCGACCCTGCTCGAAACGCTGGTCGAGGAGACCGAGGAACGGCTGGTGATCGGCGGTACGGCCAATCTCACCCGCTTCGGACACGATTTCCCGCTCACCATCCGGCCGGTGCTGGAGGCGCTGGAGGAGCAGGTCGTGCTCCTCAAGCTGCTGGGTGAGGCGGAGCACCCGGGCATGACCGTACGTATCGGGCACGAGAACGCCCATGAGGGCCTCAACTCCACGTCCGTCGTCGCGGTCGGCTACGGTTCGGGCGACGAGGCAGTCGCCAAACTCGGCGTGGTCGGACCGACCCGCATGGACTACCCCGGAACGATGGGAGCGGTACGCGCAGTGGCACGTTACGTCGGACAGATCCTGGCGGAGTCGTAAGTGGCCACGGACTACTACGCCGTTCTCGGCGTGCGCCGCGACGCGTCTCAGGACGAGATCAAGAAGGCATTCCGGAGGCTCGCCCGCGAGCTGCACCCGGATGTCAATCCCGATCCCAAGACGCAGGAGCGCTTCAAGGAGATCAACGCCGCGTACGAGGTGCTGTCGGACCCGCAGAAGAAGCAGGTCTACGACCTCGGCGGGGACCCGCTGTCCGCGAGCGGCGGCGGAGGCGGTGCGGGCGGTTTCGGAGCCGGTGGCTTCGGCAACTTCTCGGACATCATGGACGCGTTCTTCGGTACGTCGCAGCAGCGCGGGCCGCGCTCGCGGACGCGGCGGGGCCAGGACGCGATGATCAGGCTGGAGATCGACCTCAACGAGTCGGCCTTCGGCACCACCAAGGACATCCAGGTCGACACGGCCGTGGTCTGCACGACCTGCTCGGGCGAGGGGGCGGCGCCGGGCACCTCGGCGCAGACCTGCGACATGTGCCGCGGTCGCGGCGAGGTCTCGCAGGTCACGCGGTCCTTCCTGGGCCAGGTCATGACCTCGCGGCCCTGCCCGCAGTGCCAGGGCTTCGGTACGGTCGTGCCGACGCCGTGCCCCGAGTGCGCCGGTGACGGGCGGATCCGCTCGCGCCGCACGCTCACGGTCAAGATCCCGGCCGGTGTGGACAACGGCACGCGGATCCAGCTCGCGGGAGAGGGCGAGGTCGGCCCCGGCGGCGGCCCCGCCGGTGACCTGTACGTGGAGATCCACGAGCTGCCGCACGCGGTGTTCCAGCGGCGCGGCGACGACCTGCACTGCACGGTGACCGTCCCCATGACGGCGGCGTCCCTGGGCACCAAGTGTCCGCTGGAGACGCTGGACGGGGTGGAGGACATCGACGTACGGCCCGGCACGCAGTCGGGGCAGTCGATCCCGTTGCACGGGCGGGGCATCACCCACCTGCGCGGCGGCGGGCGCGGTGACCTCATCGTGCACGTCGAGGTCACGACCCCGTCGAAGCTGGACGCCGAGCAGGAACGGTTGCTGCGGGAGCTGGCGGTGCTGCGCGGCGAGGAACGGCCCCTGGGCCAGTTCCAGCCGGGCCAGCAGGGCCTGTTCTCCCGCTTGAAGGACGCGTTCAACGGTCGTTGACGGACGTCCTCCGTCGCCGGACGGGCTGTGAGAACCGAGCCCGTCCGGCGATTGAGGACACCGCGGCCGCGGGCCGCGCCCCCGGATCCCCCGAGCGGCGAGCGGCATGGCACCATGCTTCGCATGTCCTCCGCACTGACCGATCTCTGCCGGTATCCCATCGTGCAGGCCCCCATGGCGGGCGGTGCCTCCTGCCCGCAGCTCGCCGCGGCCGTCTCCGACGCCGGCGGGCTCGGGTTCCTCGCCGCCGGGTACAAATCGGTCGATGTCATGTACGAGGAGATCAAGCACCTGCGTGGTCTCACCTCGCGCCCCTTCGGCGTCAACCTCTTCATGCCCCAGCCGCACTACGCGGACAGCGCGGCCGTGGAGGTCTACCGCAACCAGCTCGCCGGTGAGGCCACCTGGTACGAGACGCCGCTCGGCGACCCCGAGAGCGGCCGGGACGACGGGTACGAGGCGAAGCTCGCGATCCTCCTGGACGACCCGGTCCCGGTCGTCTCGTTCACCTTCGGCTGCCCCACCCGTACGACCCTCGACGCCTTCGCCAAGGTCGGCACGCTCACCGTCGTCACCGTCACCACCCCCGAAGAGGCCCAGACCGCCCAGTGGTCCGGCGCCGACGTCGTCTGCGTCCAGGGCATCGAGGCCGGCGGCCACCAGGGCACCCACCGCGACGACCCGGAGAACGACGGCGTGGGCCTCGGGCTGCTCTCCCTCCTCGCGCTGGTCAAGGAGACCGTCGACCTCCCGATCATCGCGACCGGCGGCATCATGCGCGGCGGCCAGATCGCCGGGGTGCTGGCGGCGGGCGCGGAGGCGGCGCAGCTCGGCACCGCGTTCCTGGTGTGCCCGGAGTCCGGGGCGAGCGCGCTGCACAAGGACGCCATGACCAACCCGCTGTTCGCGCGGACCCAGTTGACGCGCGCGTTCTCCGGCCGCCCCGCCCGGGGCCTCGTCAACCGCTTCATGAGCGAGCACGGCAAGTACGCCCCGGCCGCCTACCCGGAGGTGCACCACGTCACCGCCGGGCTGCGCAAGGCCGCCGCGAAGGTGGGCGACGCGCAGGGCATGGCGCTGTGGGCCGGGCAGGGCCACCGGCTGGCCCGTGACCTGCCGGCCGCGACCCTGGTCAACGTCCTCGTCACCGAGTTCGAGGTGGCGGGTGCGTCTCTCGGCCGGCCGGGCAACGCCTCGTGACCGCCCCGGTGTTCGTGGTGGACGGCTTCGGCGCGGGACCGGCCGGGCGGTTCGTCCTGGACGGCTCCGAGGGGCGGCACGCGGTGTCCGTGAAGCGGCTGCGCGCCGGTGAGGACGTCGTCCTGACCGACGGCGGGGGCCGCTGGGCGGACGGCGTGGTCCTCGGGACGGAGGGCAAGGACCGCCTGATCGTCCAGCTCGACTCGTACACCGACGAACCGCCGGAGACCCCGCACATCACCGTCGTACAGGCCCTGCCCAAGGGTGACCGGGGCGAGGTGGCCGTCGAGACCATGACGGAGACCGGCGTGGACGCCGTCGTCCCGTGGGCGGCCTCCCGGTGTGTCACCCGGTGGAACGGTGAGCGGGGCGCGAAGGCGCTCGCCAAGTGGCGTTCCACGGCACGGGAGTCGGGGAAGCAGTCGCGGCGGGTGCGGTTCCCCGAGGTGGCGGACGCGATGAGTACGAAGCAGGTCGCCGCGCTGCTGGCGACGGCCGACTTCGCCGCCGTCCTGCACGAGGACCGGGACGCGGCGAGCGCCGCGCTCGCCTCGGCCGAACTGCCCCGCGAGGGTTCCGTCGTGCTGGTCGTCGGGCCCGAAGGGGGTGTGTCCCCCGAGGAGTTGGCGGCTTTCGCGGCGGTGGGCGCGAAGCCGTACCGGCTGGGCCACAGCGTGCTGCGTACGTCGACGGCGGGGACGGCGGCCGTGGCCGTGGTCATGGCCCGCACCGGCCGCTGGTCCTGACACCCCCTAACATGGACCGATCGTGATCGTGTGATCACCGTCATCGCCGGATTCGAGGAGGGCCAGGACCATGGCCGGAGAACCACAGGCCGACTGCCTGTTCTGCAAGATCGTGGCGGGGGACGTGCCGGCCACCGTCGTCCGTGAGACGGCGACCACCGTCGCCTTCCGGGACATCCACCCGCAGGCCCCCACCCACATCCTCGTCATCCCCCGCGTGCACTACCCCGACGCGGCCTCCCTGGCCGCCGCCGAGCCGGGGATCGCCGCGGACCTGCTGACCGAGGCCGGGACCGTCGCCGCCGAGGAGGGCGCCGACTCCACCGGCTACCGGATCGTCTTCAACACCGGCAGCGGCGCCGGCCAGACCGTCTTCCACGCGCACGCCCACCTGCTGGGCGGCCGGGGCCTCAACTGGCCTCCTGGATAAGCGCCTTGTCCGTACGAGAACTGGTCGTCCTGGGCACCGCCAGCCAGGTGCCCACGCGCCACCGCAACCACAACGGCTATCTGCTGCGCTGGGACGGCGAAGGCCTGCTCTTCGACCCGGGCGAGGGTACCCAGCGGCAGATGCTCCGGGCCGGGGTCGCCGCGCACGACATCAACCGCCTCTGCGTCACGCACTTCCACGGCGACCACGCGCTCGGGCTGGCCGGGGTGATCCAGCGGATCAACCTCGACCGGGTGCCGCACCCGGTCACCGCGCACTACCCGGCGAGCGGACAGAACTTCTTCGAGCGGCTGCGGTACGCGACGGCCTACCGCGAGACCGTCCGGCTGACCGAGGCGCCGGTCACCGGCGACGGAGTCCTCGCGCGGACCGCCGCGTACACGCTGGAGGCGCGACTCCTCTCGCACCCCGTCGAGTCGTACGGCTACCGCCTCACCGAGCCCGACGGGCGCCGCATGCTGCCGGAGCGGCTGGCCGCCCACGGCATCGCGGGCCCGGACGTCGGCCGCCTCGCGCGCGAGGGGGTCCTGGGCGGGGTCACGCTGGACGAGGTCAGCGAGATCCGTACCGGACAGCGGTTCGCCTTCGTCATGGACACCCGGCTCTGCGACGGCGTGCACACGCTCGCCGAGGGGTGCGACCTGCTGGTGATCGAATCGACGTTCCTGGACGAGGACGAGGCGCTCGCCACCGACCACGGCCACCTCACGGCGGGCCAGGCGGGGCGGGTGGCGCGGGACGCGGGCGTACGGCACCTGGTGCTCACCCACTTCTCGCAGCGGTACGGGGACCCGGAGGCGTTCGAACGGCAGGCGCGGGCGGCCGGCTTCACGGGCGAGGTGACCGTGGCCGCCGACCTGGTGCGGGTGCCGCTGCCCCCGCGCCGCGCCTGACCCGGTCCGGACACAGACGGGCGAAGACGGCGCCCGACCCGGTCCGACGGCCTGAAACGTACGGTTCGTCCGGCCGCCCGGGACACGGAAGGGCCTCCGACCTGCCGACCTGCCACCACGCCGCGTATCGGGCAGACTGTCTTGATCCGCACGCGATCGGGGAGCCCGCCGTGACCACATTCACCCCACCAGACGGAGAGCCGCAGGACCGGACCGCCGCCGTCGACCCGCTGGGCGGACTGCGCGCCCCGGACGATCCGCGGTGCGACGTCTACCTCACGGGCACGGTCTTCCTCGACATCATCTTCACCGGCCTGGCCGCCGCCCCCGTGCGCGGCACCGAGTCCTGGGCGCGGGGGATGGGCTCCAGCCCCGGCGGGATCGCCAACATGGCCACCGCCCTGGCCCGCCTCGGACTGCGCACCTCGCTCGCCGCCGCCTTCGGCGACGACCACTACGGGGAGTACTGCTGGGACGCGCTGGAGCAGGGCGAGGGCATCGACCTGTCCGGCTCCCGCAAGGTCCCCGGCTGGCACTCGCCGGTGACCGTGTCCATGGCGTACGAGGGCGAGCGGACGATGGTCTCGCACGGCCACGAGGCCCCGCCGCCCGAGGGCGCCCTGCCCGAGTGCCCGCCGCGCGCGCGGGCCGCCATCGCC